>JAJQCO010000002.1 GCA_021202655.1 Clostridiales bacterium
ATAAAGTAAAATAAAAACACAGCGAGGCTTTTTATGGCTGAAAACGATAGCCATTACAACGGCTTTTCCGGGATGGGCGGATCATCGGAATCCGGCGAATCCTCTCCGGCGTCACGCGCCCCCGGCTCATCCGGCGTACAGAGGCCGGAGAGCGGAAACAACCGCCCTCAGGCTCCGTCCGCACCTTCCATTCCATGGAAGCCGGATGACAGCGACAACACGCCGTCCTGGCCATCTGCTCCCGATAACTCCGACAGCAGGCCGTCCTGGCCCCCGGACAATTCTGACAACAGGCCGTCCCCTCCTCCGGCTCCAGACGATGAGGACGATGAAGAGGATGAGGATGACAAGCCGCCAAAGCCACCGGCTCCACCCAAGCCGTCGACCTCCGACGATGACAACAGCACAAGCTGGCTTCCCGTCTACCCTGCACCCGGATCAAGCTCCCAGTATTACGGTCAGGTGCGTTTGCTGAACGCGTCTGCCAATACCTTCCCGGTCAATCTCACCATCGACGGAACCGCCTATGTGTCGAATTCCCGCTTCGGTTCCCTGTCGGACTATGACTGGGTCTCCGACGGCTTCCATACCGTCACCATCCGGCGCGCGACCGGGCCGCGTTCGGTTCTGCTCCAGCAGATCCTGCCCTTCACCGCCGGGCAGAAAACCACGCTCGTCCTCACAGATTCCGCGTCCGGCAGTCTTTCACTGCCCTCGGTCACCGATACCGCCTGCTCCAATCTGGCCTACAACGCCGGATGCTATCGCTTCGCGAATATGACCTACAGCGGCTCCAGAGTCAATCTGATGAGCTCCGACGGGCAGACCGTGTTCGGCAACATCGGCTTCCAGTCCGTCTCTTCTTACAAGCAGGCGGTGGCCGGATCCTATCCGTTCTACGTCACCATGTCCACGTCCTACAACTTCTTAAACGAGATACCGATCCTCATCGGTTCCGGGCAGAGCGCAGTCGCCTCTTCGGATCCGCTGCTCTCCTTCCAGGTTGACATCAGCGCAGGCCAGAACTACACGACCTATCTGATCGGCAATACCTGGTCCGACGGCGGGCTCACCGTCGTCACCGCAGAGGATTGACATTTCCAGCTATGGCAAACGACAGAACCTGTCACCGGCAGGTCTTGTCGTTTACTATGGCAGAGAAAAGGAGCATGCCGCTGCCGACATGCTCCCCGACTTTGTCTCAATCCAACCCCGAATAGGCTTCCCGCAGCAGATCACAGGAGGCTCCGAACCGCTCCATCTCCTCCGGCTCCAGGTTCAGCGTAAGCACTCTCTGAACCCCATTCTGACCGACGATCGCCGGAACGCCGACAAACACGCCGCTCTGTCCGTATTCTCCGCAGAGCAGCGCCGTGATCGTCTGCACGCTCCGCTCGTCGCCAAGAATCGCCTTCGTAATCCGGGTCATCGCCATCCCGATCCCGTAATACGTCGCGCGCTTCGCCTCGATAATCCGATAAGCCGCGCTTCTCACCTCTTCTGAAATCTCGTCCAGCTCCTCCATCCGCACCTGGCTTCCCTGTTCCCGGAGCATATCGCGGATCGGCCGCGTCGCAATCATCGCCTGGCTCCATGGCACAAACTCACTGTCGCCATGCTCTCCCATCACATAGGCATGGACATTCCTGGGATCCACACGAAGCTTATTTCCCACCAGGTAGCGTAGCCGCGCCGTGTCTAACGCCGTCCCGGTGCCCACCACGCGCTTTGCGTTAAAGCCGGACAGCTCGCAGGCAATCCGAGTCATGATGTCCACCGGATTCGTCGCCACCAGAAACAGGCCGTTGAAGCCGGATTCCGTCACCGGACCGATGATCGACCGGAACACCTCCCGGTTACGCTTTAACAGATCCAGCCGACTCTCCCCCGGCTTCTGAGCCACGCCCGCACAGATCGTCACAATATCCGCGTCCGCACAGTCCCGGTATTCTCCCGCATAAATCTTCATATGAGAGCCGGAAAAAGCGAGCCCGTGGTTCAAATCCATCGCTTCCCCCTCGGCCCGCTTCCGGTCAATATCAATCAGAACCAGCTCATCGCAGATATTCTGGCAGAGCATGCTGTACGCGTAGCTCATCCCCACCATGCCGGTTCCGATCAGAACAATTTTTCTGTTGTCATTCCTCATAGTCCGTTCTCCTTCATCCGATGTTTCTGATCAGTATCCCCAACCATGAGTATTCCTATACATGCTCTGAATGGCCGCTATTCCATCCGCTGCCTTACAATCTCGTAAGCCAGCACTCCCGCCGCAACCGAGGCGTTCAGGGAATCAATGTCTCCCCTCATCGGGATCTGCGCGATCATGTCGCACTTCTCACGCACAAGACGGCTGACGCCGCTTCCCTCATTCCCGATCACCAGGCCGATCGGTCCCTTCAGATTCAGACGGTACATCTGCTCCCCGCCCATATCCGCACAGACAAACCAGAGCCCGCGCTTCTTCAAATCCTCTATCGTCTGTGACAGGTTCGTCACCTTTGCTACAGACGTATAATTGATCGCCCCGGCAGATGTCCTGGCGACAGTCGCCGTCAGACCCACCGCCCGCTGCTTCGGGATCACCACGCCGTGAGCCCCGGCCAGATTCGCCGTGCGGATGATCGCGCCCAGATTGTGTGGATCCTCGATCCCGTCCAAAAGAATCAGAAACGGCGGTTCTCCTTTTTCCTCCGCCGCCTTTAACATATCGTCGATCTCTGCATACTGATAGGCGGCCGCATAGGCGATCACACCCTGATGCTTTCCGGTCTCCGACATCTGGTCCAGGCGCTCCCGCGCGACAAAGCGGATCATCGTATCATGTTTTCTGGCCTCGCGCGCAATCGACTGGATCGGCCCGTCCTTGCATCCGTCCTGGAGAAAGACCCTGTCCACCGGCCTGCCGGATCGAAAGGCTTCCAGGACGGCGTTGCGCCCCTCTATCGTCAGCTCCTCATATCTCATTTTGCTTCCTCATCTTCGGTTTTCGTCTCCATCGGATCTCCTGCTTCCTCGTCCGGATCCTCCAGACCGGGACAAAAGATCAAATCTACCGATCCGTCCTCTCCTGCCTCCGCGCTCTCTTCCAGCTCTCCGATCCTCGCCAGTCCGTCATGCGCCAGCTCAAGCAAACGCTCAAAGCGGGACGTCAGGTACAGATATCCCATCAGCGCCTCAAATCCCGTCGCCATCCGATAGTCGATCACCGTCGCATGCTTTGCCATACTCCGCGGCTTTGCGTTGCGCCCACGCCGGTAGACGGCCATCTCCTCCTCCGTGAGCTCCTCCATCAGCGCCCGGATCATCTGTGCCTGTGCCGCAGCCTTTACCAGGCTGGCGCTCTTTCTGTGCATCTTATCCACCTGCCTGCTGCCGCGGCAGGCGACTCTGGTGCGGATGAGGAGTTCATATACCGCGTCTCCGACGTAGGCCAGAGCCAGAGGGGAGTAGGTTCGGATATCGGTCAGATCCAGGCCAAGCGCCTCCTTCATGGCGGCGGGAGGCGCCATCAGACCCTCTTCCATTTTACGCCCTCTCTGGTATCCTTAAGCTCAATGCCCATATCCAGAAGCTGCTGCCGGATCGCATCCGCCTTCGCGAAATCCTTCGCCTTTCTCGCCGCCTGACGCTCCTCGATCAGCTTCTCCACCGTGCTGTCTAACAGCTCCTCCTTCTTCTCCGTGACAATACCCAGAACGTCGCACAGAGTCCGGATCCGCCGCTTCATATCCTCCGCATAGGCCTTTGTGCTGTCAGCCGACGCCGTACTGTTCGAGAGCTTCACCAGCTCAAACAGAGCCGCGATCGCGTCCGCGGTGTTAAAATCGTCGTCCATCGCCGCCTCAAACTTCGCAGTCAGCTCATCCGCCTGCGCCTCATATGTCTTTTCTTCCTCCGTAAGCGCGTCTCCCGATACCTTCCCGTCGAGATCTCCCAGACGCTCCATCGCAGTCAGGATGCGCTCCAGGCCGTTCTTCGAGGACTCCATCAGCTCCGCGCTGAAATTGAGCGGACTGCGATAATGCGCGCTCAGCATAAAGAAGCGCAGCACCTGCAGATCATACTTCTCCGCAATCTCACGAACCGTGAAGAAATTCCCCAGAGATTTGGACATCTTCTTATTGTCAATATTGAGGAACGCATTGTGCATCCAGTAGGTCGCAAACGGCTTTCCGTTCGCCGACTCCGACTGTGCGATCTCATTCTCATGATGAGGAAAGATCAGATCCTCTCCGCCTGCGTGGATGTCAATCTGATCTCCCAGATAGCGCTTCGCCATCACCGAGCATTCAATATGCCAGCCCGGCCGACCCTTGCACCAGGCAGAATCCCAGTACGGCTCCCCCTCCTTCTTCGGCTTCCAGAGCACAAAATCATTGGAATCCTCCTTGTCCTCCTCGCCGGTCACCCGGATCTCGCGGAAGCCGGACTGAAGCTCGTCGATATTCTTGTGCGAGAGCTTCCCATAACCTTTAAACGACCTGGTTCGGAAATATACCGTCCCATCGGCCGCCACATAAGCATGTCCCTTATCAATCAGGGTCTGAATCATCTGAAGCATGCCGGGGATCTCCTGCGTCGCCTGCGGGTGAACCGTCGCCGGACGCACGTTCATCCCTTCCATATCCTTCCGGCACTCGGCAATGTAGCGGGCAGATATCTCAGAAGAATCCACGCCCTCCTCGTTTGCCTTTTTTATAATCTTGTCATCCACGTCCGTAAAATTCGAGACGTAGCTGACCTCATAACCCTTATACTCAAAATATCTCCGAACCGTGTCAAAGACGATCATCGGTCGCGCATTCCCGATATGGATAAAATTATATACCGTCGGGCCGCACACATACATCTTCACCTTCCCCGGTTCCAGAGGCACAAACTCCTCCTTCGTCCTTGACAGTGTATTAAAAATCTTCATATGTTCCTATGCTCCTTTTCTCTTATTCGCCCCATCCAGTCGGCCATCCCCTGTCATCTCGTTCCGTCCTCGCAGCCTCAGCCGCAACAGCCCGGACACCCCCGCGTCATCCGGTCCTCGCCGCTCAGATCGCGGACACTCGCAAGCAGCGCTGTCGCCATGGCGGAAATTCCTTCCCCGCTTCCGGTAAATCCCAGCCCTTCCTCTGTCGTCGCTTTCACGCTGACCTGATCTGCCTCCAGCGCCAGCGCCCCGGCAATATTCGCCGCCATCTGCGCCCGGTAAGGCGCCAGCTTCGGTCTCTGGGCAACGACGGTCGCGTCGATGTTCTCGATCACATATCCCGCCTCATCCAAAAGCGCGCCCACCTTCCGCAAAAGCTCCACGCTGGACACGCCCTCATAAGCCGGATCCGTATCCGGGAAATGCTGCCCGATATCTCCCAGCGCCGCGGCTCCCAAAAGCGCGTCCATCACGGCATGAATCAGCACATCCGCATCAGAATGGCCCAGAAGTCCCTTCTCCCAGGGGATCTCCACGCCTCCCAAAATCAGTTTCCTTCCCTCCACCAGCCGGTGGACGTCATATCCCTGTCCGATTCGCATTCCAGTCTCCTCTCATCCCGTCTTCTGCGTGATGCCCCGTCCCTGCAGCTGCCAAAAGCTGTCAATGGCAGCTCCTTCCACATGCTATGGCAGCTCAGACAATCAGCCGCAGCTTCTTCTCCACGCAGCCCAGCCTGAGGTCTGTCTGGAATCCGCCCATATCGCCGTCTACATGGAACGGCATCCTCCCGTCCAGGTGGATCTGCACCTCACGGCACCGATACATGTGGATGCCCCGCCGTCTTCCGGGAAAGCCAAGCAGCGCACAAAACATCATCCGCCCCAAATCCACCTTGCTGGAAGCGTGCGACACACAGACCTCAAGCAGGCCGTCGCTCCCGTCCGCCTCCGGGGCGAAACGGAACCCGCCGCCCTCAAAGCCATGAATGTGCGTCGAGACAAAATAAATATGATTAAACTCGACCCTCCGCACGCCGTCCAGGAGCACATACCCTCTCACCGGCTTTGCGTGAACCAGCTTCCGCAATCCCACAATCAGCCGCGCGGCCCGCCCGGGACGGATCCGAAGGAAACTGCTCTGCCTGGAGTGCCGCTCGGCCCAGTAGTGGCAGACCACCGCGTCCAGGCCGATCCCGCAGCTCACCAGGAAACGCCGGTAACTGGGCGTCTCGTCCTGATAGCTCATAATTCCATAATCCAGATAACGGTAATTCACCGGATCCAGCACCTTCTCCAGACATCGCCTCGGGCTGCGCGGAAAATGCAGCCCCCGCGCCAGATCACTCCCCGGTGAGACCGGAATATAGCCCAGCGTCACCTGCCCCTCCAGGCTCAGCCCCTCCAGGATCTCATTAAACGTGCCGTCATCGCCCACCGCCACAATCACCTGAGGCCCGTTTCTCTCACCGGCCAGCCGCTCCGTATGCTCCCGCGCCTCTCCCGGCTTCGCTGCCAGATGTACTTTATATTCCACTTGAGCCTGCCTGACACGGCGTTCCAGTCCCTTCCACAATTTTCCGCCGAATCCCTGGCAGGCATCGGGATTCACGATAAAATAGTACATGGAAACCCTCCAACTGTATACTATCCTGTAGTATATCACAAATTATATAAAACTCCTAAGAAAATTTCTATAAAATGAAGGGGAACGGATCGCTCCGCTCCCCTTTAGACACTTATCCCACCGCCTTGGGCCGTTCTTCTTTCTCCTCGTGTGCATACTCGGAATGGTAAACAAACGGATAAATCATGCATACCAGAATCAGCGCGCCCACGACATCCAGCGCGGAATGCTGTTTTAAAAACATCGTCGACAGGCAGATCGCGACCATCAGCACAAACGAGCCTGCCCGGATCCATTTTTTCGGACGCAGACTCTGGCTGTTGGCTATGGCAAGATGCACGCTCACGGCATTGTACACATGGATGCTCGGAAATACATTCGTCGGCGTATCCACCGCATGCACAAGCTGAACCAGCCGCCCGCAGATACTGTCGCCCGCTACAATCTGCGATCTTAAATCCGTCCCATTGGGACAGAAGGTGCAGATCAGCAGGCTGACCGTCATCCCGGTAAACAGGAGCGTGCAAACCCGGTCATAATCCTGCCTGCTTCTCACAAAGAAGTAAAACACCGTTCCCGCCACGTACACAAACCACAGCAGATACGGAATGATAAAGCACTCTTCATAAGGAATATAATCATCCAGCGAAGTGTGAACTACCGTATAATTGCCTGTCGTCCGTTCCTCCAGCCAGTAAAACCAGGGCAGATAAATACACAGATACCCCAGCGCCAGCCGGATATGCCCATAGCGCTTCCTCAGGTTCCTTAACCTTTCTTTCATAATACTCGCCTCTTATAAAAATCCCCCACACTTTCCAGGATTATACCACATCAAAACTTCAACTACAATAGAATTTAGGAAATGTTTAGATACTGTTTCTTTTGCGTCAAAGCCAGCGAATTTTTAATAGGAAAAGTCAATATTAACCTGATTTATGTCAAGAAACAGTCTGGAAGGAAGCATTCAAAGGCTTTATGATATGGGCGTAACAGCAAGAACCCGATGGAAACATCAAATCAAGAAAAGGATATTGTATGACATACGGATCCTGTTTATCCCGTCGCAATATCATGAAAGGGAAAATACCAAAAACAATAGATATGATCTGAAGCAAAGGAGGGATCAAACCATGGATAAACTGACATTGACCATTCGAAAACAGAAAAATATTGCACTGATTGCCCATGACGGCAAGAAAAAAGACCTGATAGACTGGTGTAAAAACCACAAGGAGGTTCTGTCAAAGCACTTTCTGTGCGGAACCGGAACGACGGCCCGCATGATTACGGAGGCAACCGATCTCCCGGTCAAGGGCTTCAACAGCGGTCCTCTCGGCGGCGACCAGCAGGTCGGCGCACGCGTCGTAGAAGGAAAGGTGGACATCATCATCTTTTTCTCAGACCCGCTAGAGGCACAGCCGCACGACCCGGACGTAAAAGCGCTGCTGCGCATCGCGCAGGTTTACGACATTCCGATCGCAAACAACCGGGCAAGCGCAGATTTCCTGATCACCTCTCCCTATATGGATGAGGAGTACAATCATGAGGTGATCAATTTCCAGCAGAATATTGAAAAGCGCGCGAAGAAGCTGGATAAAAGCAAATAATCTGACGCCTGTATCTATTGGAAACGGCCGATTCGTCCACCAGACGAACCGGCCGTTTTGCTTGCCATAGCATACGGTGGCAGCTCCTGTAGTTGGCATCACAATCCCAGAAGCGCCGTCGCAATCTGAAAATAAATCACCAGGCTGAGGCCGTCCACAATCGTCGTAATGAGCGGCGCAGCCATGATCGCCGGGTCAAGATGAAGAGATTTGGCCAGGATCGGCAGGATTCCGCCGACCGTCTTGGCAATGACAACCGTGGCAAGCATACTCAACGACACCGTCAGACAGATCATCTGCTTGCCGGGATAACGGATACTGAGCTGAATCAGGTTCACCACACAGAGCACAAAGCCGGTCAGAAGGCCCACCCGGATTTCCTTCCAGACCACCTTTGGAAAATCCGTCAGTTCAATCTCGCCGACCGCCATACCACGAATCACCATGGTGCTGGACTGGCTGCCCGAATTGCCTCCGGTATCCGTCAGCATCGGAATGAAGGTGACAAGCAGCGGGATCACGGCAAAAGCAGCCTCGTACTGCTCCAGGATGCTGCCGGTAATCATACCGCTGAGCATCAGAACCAGCAGCCAGATGATCCTGTTCTTTGCCAGAAGAAATACGCTCGTCTTCAGATAGGGCTTCTCACTGGGGATCATGGCGGCCATCTTCTCGAAGTCCTCGGTCGCCTCTTCCTCCATGACATCCACGATATCGTCGATCGTCACGATACCGACCAGACGATTCTCGTGATCCACCACCGGAAGGCTCAGAAGATCATAATCGCGGAAGGTTTCCATGACATGCTCCTGATCCTCCGTCGTCACTGCGGAAATCACCTGGTCATCCATGATATCGCTGATTACCGTCTCATAGGGATTCATCAGCAGATCCTTGACCGTGACGACGCCCTCCAGCTTCCGGCGGTCGTCCATCACATAACAGGTATAGATCGTCTCCTTATCGACGCCGTATTTCCGGATGTAGGCAAACGCCTGCTCCACGGTCATATTTCCCTTCAGTCCGACATACTCGGCTGTCATGATGCTTCCGGCGCTGTCCTCCGGATATTGCAGGAACTGATTGATCAGCCGTCTGGTCTCCGGCGTCGCATTCTGCAGGACGCGCTTCACCACATTGGCAGGGAGCTCCTCAACCATATCGACCGCATCGTCCACAAACAGATCCTCGATCAGGCTCTGAATCTCGCTGTCCGTGATCCCGTTGATGATATGCTCCTGCTTTTCCACCGTCAGCTCCGCAAATACGTCAGAAGCCAGCTCCTTCGGAAGAATGCGGAATATCAGCATCGTCTTTTCCGGATCCAGATCTTCCATGAACGCAGCGATATCTGCCGGATTGGCGTCAGACAGAACCTCCCTCACCCGGCGGAAATCCCTCATTTCCAGAAGCTGCGTCAGCAGTTCGATCAATTCTTGTCTTTTCATTGGTTCGTTCTCCTCTCATCAAACATTTCTGTCACACTGGAG
>JAJQCO010000099.1:0-10647 GCA_021202655.1 Clostridiales bacterium
ACGCTGTGCCTGGGGCAGGGTGCGCTGACGGCCATGATTTCCGGGCTGGGGACACAGCCTGTTGCCGCCCATTATCTGACCATTTAGACCGAGGGCCTTTTGTATCTGCCGGCCTACGGCTTTTCCTATACGGCGACGACTCTGATCGGACAGTCGCTGGGCGCGCAGGATAAAACGCTTGCGAACCGTTTTGCCAGGGATATCTGTATCATTGGGACGGCGGTTATCGTGACTGCCTGTGTGCCGGTCTTTCTGCTTGCCTGCCCGATTATCAGTCTGTTTACCACGGACGGGCAGGTGCTGGCGCTGGGGACGCAGACTTTGAAAATCGCCGCGGCGACCGAGATTTTTTTCAGCTTTTTTGTCATCTGCTGCGGGATCAGCCGGGGCGCCGGGGATGTGCGTTTCCCGCTCGCAGTCAGCATCATTGGCATGTGGGGATTCCGCATTGGTCTTGTCTGGATCGCCACACGGGTGCTTCTGTGGGGCGTCGCGGGCGTATGGATTGCGATCGCAGTGGACTGCTTTGTCCGCGCCTGTCTGTTTCTTTATCGGCTTCATTCCGGAAAATGGATGCAGGCGTCCGTTGCCTGACCTGCCCTGGCGTAAGCTGCCGGGATGGATTCTGTCGTTTCATTCAAAGAAAGCCGGATTCATATTTTTCTTGTCGAAGACATTGTGATATACGAGGAAGTGGTAGTCCTTTAACAGCCCTTCCTCTTCGTCGCTGCGGTAATGCCATTCTCCCTCCGCATCGAGATATCCGTAGGCATTGATGGCAGGATATTCCTGCGACATGCGAAGCAGGAAGCGCTCGAACGGATTCGTCTCGACGCCGGCTGTCTCAAGCAGGAGCGCCCGCAGGTAATTGGGGGAGGAGAGGACGTCCCGCTTTTCTTCCATATCGTAGTTCGCCCACATGACAAAGGTGGAGTAGTAATAGCGCTGGTCATCCTCGACGCCCTCGAGGTCGAGGACGATCTGTCCCATCGCGTCGATGACGTCCTGTTCCATGCTGGGCTGGTGGTCGCCAAAGAGCAGGATGACGGTGTCCTCCTCCACCTGGGAAAAATATTCCACCAGGCTGGCAAAGGCCGAATCCGTCTCATGGATCAGATAGAGATATTCCAGCATTCCCTCATCCTGCAGGCGGCTGTCGATCGGCCGGATGTGAAGATCCAGCCCGTAATCCTCCGTTGCAAATCCGCCGTGATTCTGCATGGTGACGTTGAACAGGAAGAAGGGCCGATCCGGATCCCGGCGTTCATAGAGATCAATAATATTGTCAAAATCCGCCTGGTCGCTGATATATGAGCGGATATATTCCTCGTGCGGAAGGTCGTCGTCAATCGTGTAGAACGGGTCCAGGCCGAGAAGCGGATAGGCCTCCTCGCGCCGATAGCTGATTGCCAGGTACGGGTGATAGGCAGCCGACTCATAGCCGAGATGTTCCAGGCGCCAGGCAAGAGACTGCTGGCTGCTGCTGACGTACTGCACGTATGGGCTGCATCCGACCGGGAAATAATGCAGGCTGTTGCCGGTCAGAAATTCGTATTCGGTGTTGGCGGTGCCGCCTCCGTAGACCGAGGTCAGAAGACTGCCGTGAACGGTGTTTTCCGACATGGCGTGAATGTTCGGCAGGACGTCCTCCGTCGTCAGGAAGCCGTAGATGTCCGGCAGATCGGCGAAGGCTTCATCCATGATGACGATGATATTCGGCGTGTGTTTTTTCGCGGTATTCTGCGCGTCATGCTCCAGAATCTGCTGTACGGCGTTCGGCGAGTACCCGTCCGGCTTCGTTATCCTTCCCATGCGGATGAAGGAGAGGAAGGAGAGGAGGTAACCCTTCTCGCTGCTGATGATCTGCAGATTGGCGAAATTTTCAATGATCGGCACCTGGAGCCGGAGAAGAACTGCGGCGGCAGCGGTCAGGGCCAGGTTGGCCGCGCAGGTGGCGCGGCGTGATTCGCAACCTTTTATGCCGAGCGAGGCAAAGGCGGTGAGAATCACCGTGACCAGGGCGCAGAGCACGGACGCCGTTTCCCGGTCAATGGCAAAGGTGTAATGGCTGACGACTCCCGCCGCCGTGCGGGCGAGCGCGATGTCAAAATATTCCAGGGGATTTTCCCGCAGGATGCTGTAATAATGATTGACGATGATGAGGATGGTGAGCGCGGCCGCAACGATGGAAAAGGCGGGCGCTCCTCTTCTGAGGATCAGAAGCAGGATTGCCGCCGCCAGCCAGATAAACAGCAGATTGAGCGCCAGACATCCCGGCGACTGAAAGGTAAAGGCGACGAGGCAAAGCAGCTCTGTGGCGGAAAACCAGACGACGGCAAAGGGGACAGCCAGCGCATAGGAAAACCAGATGTTTCTCCGGTATGGTCCGGCTCCCACCCAGACTGTCCCTGCGCAGAACAGTTCGAGCCCAAGCGCAAACATCCAGGAGAGGAGATAGAGGCTGCCCTGCTCGGCGCCGTGCAGGAGATAGTCCCGCAGCAGCCAGAGAATGGCAAGCTTTGCCCCGGCCTGGACGAGGAAGATAAAGAGATATCCGTATCGGTGCTTTCGGTTCCTGGCCAGCCGGACCCATCCGGCGGTCTCCGCCGCCGCCAGTCCCGCGAGAGCCAGCACGATGAGCAGTACGCGCTGACAATCCCAGAAAATGCCGATGCGGCTGTTGATCACCGCCTTTTCCACCAGGACAGAAGCGCCCTCATCCGTGGCCATATCCAGGCGGATCGCGGAAACGCCGGTTTTCCCGTCTCTGTAGCCGAAACGGACGCGGACGGCTCCGTCGGTCAGCGGGGTTTCCTTCATGCTTAACGAGGGCATCAGATAGAACTGTGCCCGTGTCTCTGGTCCGCTCACATGGGAGGTCTTTACCGTGATTCGCTGAATGTTCATCGGCTGTTCCAGAATATAATAAATCCAGGGATCATCCGACTGCGCGGTCAGGATTCCCTCTCCGTCTGTCTCAAATTCGTTTAAGTTCATCTGATTCTCGCCAAACAGCGCGTCGCGGCTGACGATCCGTTGCGGATAGCGGCGGAGCGCCCATGCCGTCCCGGCAAGGTCAAGCAGCGCGATCGCCGCCAGCAGCCCGATCAGAAATTTTCGTCTTCCGTTCATGAAAGCATAACCTCCTGCCACAAACCGGGCGCCTTTGGCGCCCGGTTATTCTGTCCGAAAGTATAACATGAATCGTAAGGGAATGCAATTTTTATTTGCCATAAGATACGAAGAAGGGGCTGCCACTGGCAGCCCCTGTTATCTTACTGAAAATCTTTGACTGATTTGATCTGCACCTTACCGGAACGGAAGCGAAGGTAGGCGTAGCAGATACAGAAAAGGACAAATCCCACACAGCATAACACCATAAACACCGACATGGATTTCGCAGACAGGTAAACCATGTAGAGCTGAGCCAGAATCGCGATGATTGTGATGCCATAGAAGATCGGATCCGGCAGATGAATAAATGATTTTTCCCACTGTTCTCTGTATAACGTCGGAAGACGCAGCGTTGCGATGCCAATAATCATACGAAGCAGATACGCGACCAGAACCACGTTGTTCGTTATCTTATTGATGCTCATATTCAACGCGATCGGAACAATACCGATGATCCAGATCATTCCCATCAGGACATACGGAACCTTGTTGCTGTTTACCCTTCCAAAGAACTCCGGAAACCATCCGTCGCCGGTTGCCCGAAGGAGCGGATTTGATCTTGCCGAATAAAAGGAATTGATGGTTGTCGCTAACGCCATCAGAGGGCCGCCGACAATAAACAGGATCATAAGCGGAGCCGGAAGGATCGCCTCGGCGACTACGGTTAACGGCTTTCCTGCCGTCTCACTGATTGGCAGAATACCGGCCTGCACAATCGCAATTCCCACATATACAACCAGAATGATACCGGAGGCGATGATGATCGCCAGCGGAATATCCCGCTTTGGATTAGCAGCATCCTTCCCGAAATTGACGACCATGTACTGGCCATACGTGGAAAACGCGTATAATGCAACCGCGCTGGCAAACCCGTTGAAGCCGTCGGTAAAGAACTCCGAAGAAGAGAAGTCAAACGCCTGTGAGCCGACGTGGGTCAGGCCGTAAGCGGTGAACAGCAGAAGGCATCCGATCAGAATGGCCGTCAATGCTGTCTGGAGCCTTGCCATTACCTGAACTCCCATCAGGTTCATTCCCAGGAAAAGCGTCAGTGCGACAACGGCAATCAGCCGCTTGTCTATCGCCGGGAAAATATAGTTCAGATAAGTACCCAGGGACAGCCCCATAACTGAAATGCCAAGACACTGCGCAATATAGGCGACAATGTAAAATCCGGAAAATTTCGCGCCGAGCATACGCTCAATAATACTGTACTCGCCGCCCTGCAGAATCAGTGCGCTGCTCAGAAAAATGAACGGAACAATGCTCAGAAATCCTACCAGGACGGAAGCTCCGTATGCCAGCCATGCGGATACTCCGGTTAATGCAATGGCCGGTCCCACATAGGTTACGACACCGGCGCCAATGACCTGTCCGGCTGCGATAGCAACCAGATTCAACAGGCTCAATCCCTTTTTTTCTTCCTTCACGATAATCCCTCCTTTGCAGAATTATTCGATTGTTACCTTATCACAATGTGTCAGCGCATATTCAGAAAGCTCGTTGCCAAGTCCCGGAAGCTCCGGTACCTCATAATAGCCGTTTTCCGGCTGGTAATCATAGATGCACAGATTCTTGTTGAACTCCTGAAGGTTATACACATGATGCTCATGAATGACAAAGTTCGGGATCGACGCTTCGATGTGAAGGGCCGCCGCGGTGCAGAGCGGACTTGCGCAGGTATGAACCTGAACGCCGATGTCATATGCATGTGCCATATCACAGATCTTCTTGGTTTCGGTGACGCCGCCGCAGGTGCCGACATCCGGCTGGATCATATGGATGGACATGTCCTCGAAATACGGCGCGTACTGCCAGCGCGTATAAATTCTCTCACCATTTGCGATCGGAATTTTGATATTGTCCGCCACATATTTTGTCGTCTTCGGGGTTGGTGTGTTCGGCTCTTCATAGCAGAAAATATTATATTTCTCCACGCGACGACCGATCTGAACCGCAGACATCGCATCCAGGAAGGAATGGTTTTCCATGATAATGTCGACGTTCGGGCCAATGGCTTCTCTCACCGCTTTCACTCTGCTCTCCACCAGGTTGACATATTCCGGCTTCAGAAGCCCGGTTCTCTGTTCCTCCGTAAAGGTATTTCCCTGCTCGTCAAAGGTAAAGAAATCAATCTTGACGCAGTCATACCCTTCCTCGACCGCCTTTTTCGCGTTTGCCGCATAATCCTCTGGCGTCAGGGCTGGATTTAAGGTCTCTCCCCAACCGAACTGGAGCTGGCTTGCGTAGGTGCGAAGCTTATTCCGGAATTTGCCGCCCAACAGCACATACAGCGGTACGTTCAGCTTCTTTCCTTTGATATCCCACATCGCCATGTCCAGAGCGGAGAGTGCGGCGAAGAATACCGGGCCTCCATTCTGTCCCCAGAAGGTCTGCTTGTAAATCTTCTCCCAGATTGGCTCTGTGTTCATCGGATTCAGACCAATTACCATATGAGCCAGCTCCTGCAGCATGCCGAACGCTCCCGGCGCGGCGGAGCCGTATGCCATCGCGGCTTCTCCGTCGCCGTAAATTCCCTCGTCTGTATAAATCCGGCATACGACCGGTCTCCACGGAATGTTGCTCCAGTCCGCGTCCTGTCCAGGCTTTGTTTCCTTCATTTCCTTGCTGCTGTGCAGCGCCATCACGTCGACCTTTGTAATCTTCATTTTCTTCCCTCTCCTTTTTATTTGATTGTTGCTATCTGTGCCTTCTGAATCGTTTCCTCTGTCAGTTCCTGCCCCAGACCGGGAAGCTCAGGAACCTCATAATATCCGTCAACCGGCTGATAATCGTATTTGCAGGTCGCCCGTCCGTCCGGATGCAGCGCCCACTTGTGATGCTCGTGAATGACAAAGTTCGGAATCGCGGCCTCAATATGTAACGCCGCCGCTTTGGAGATCGGGCTGCCACAGACATGAATCTGTGCGGCACAGTCATATGCGTTCGCCATATCGCAGATTTTCTTTGCCTCTGAAATTCCGCCGCACAGGCAGACGTCCGGCTGCACCACCTGCAGGGAACGATCCTCCAGGAACGGACGGAATCCGGTTCTCTGATAAATCCGCTCGCCGCTCGCGATCGGAATATTCACTTGCCGGTGAACCTCAAGCATATTTCCGGGGTTAAGCGGGCTGCACGGCTCCTCCAGATAGAAGATACGAAGCTTCTCCAGGCGCTGACCCAGCTGTACGGCTGAAAGCGTATCGGTGTAAGAATGCAGTTCGATGATGATATCCAGATCTCTGCCGCCCGCCTCACGCATCGCTGCGACACGGTCATATGCCAGTTCTACCGCTTCTTCTGAGAGAATTCCGGTCGTCTTCCATGGTCCCCTGCCATCCGGTTCGCGGTTGCTCAAGGCCAGCGGGTCTACCTTCACCGCCGTATATCCGTCCGCCATGGCTGCTCTTGTCACGGTCGCGTAGTCCTCCGGCGTAATCATCAGTTTCTTACCTGGGACAACCTCTTCATTTCCCCACCCAAACTGCACCTGACTGGCATAAACGCGAAGCTTGTCATTTGTCTTGCCTCCCAGAAGCTGATAGATCGGAGTGTTAAGCGCCTTGCCCTTAATATCCCAGAGCGCAATGTCGATCGCGCTCATGCCTGCGCTTACCACGGTTCCTCCGCCTAACCCCCAGAATGTCTTGCGGTAGATCTTGTCCCAGATCTTTTCGATCTTCATCGGATCCTCGCCGATAATCACCTCCGCGAAGTCCTGAATCATCCCGAACCCGGCGCGGTAACCCTTCCCATAAGCCATGCCGACCTCGCCGAATCCATAGATGCCTTCATCGGTGTTCACCCTTACGATAATGGGATTCCACGTATTTCGTCCCTGGCAGGGATTCCCGGCGTCAATAATCATACAGTCCACACTTGAAATCTTCATATTCTCTTCTCCTTTTGATATTTGGTGATTTGGTAATTTGTTCGCCTGATTATCTTATACAACATTTCCAGGAAAATGTCAATACGTTATTTAACAATTTGTTCGCTTGATTTGCATGTATACAATATGCTATACTGAATAAGTACTGAATTTTTTGTCATCGGGAGGATGTTTGTTATGAATACAACCGAAAACTTTCGCGTGAAAAGAATGCCTGTCCATGAGCAGGTTTTTGACAGCCTGAAAAAAGCAATTAGCGAAGGACGCTGGGCCGTAGGGGAAAAAATCCCGACCGAAATGGATCTGTCGGAAATGTTCGGAGTTAATCGTCTGACTGTGCGGATGGCGTTGCAGCGGCTGATCGGTATGGGGCTGCTGGAAACCCGCGTTGGCGACGGCACCTATGTGAAACGCTTCAGCTTTCGCGATTACATCAATAATGTGAGTGAATTTTATCTGACGCCGGATTTGATGGACGACATTCTTGAATATCGAAACTCGATCGAGATGGGTGCGCTGCGTCTTGCGGTCAAACGCGCGACAGATGCGGAAGTGGAAGAACTGCATGAAATATGCGATCAGATGGACGCGGCAAAGGCGGCCTATATCAAGCAGACAGAGGCGCCTCTTTTGCAGGATTTTCTTGATCTGGATATCCGCTTTCATGAGAAGATATGTTTTCTTTCTCACAATGATTTATATATATACAGCTTTGACCTGATGCGGAATATCCTTTATAAATATATGGAATCCCTGGTACGGGACCGCACCAACGCCTGGATCAGCAACGCTGCGAAAGAGAATCCGGATGACGATAAACATCGCCGGGTGTATCTCGCGTTGAGAGCGCGCGATATGGAAAAATGCATGAGGGAGTATTCCGATATTATAGATTATCGTGTGTCATATTATTAAAGGCGCCAATCAGTTTCCGGTCGTATCAGAGAAATTACTCTGTCGAAAATACGTTAGAGAATTGAAAAAGCCGTCCGTATGGGTTAAGATAATAGAAGGGAAAGAACGTGCAAAGGCGCACGGCGAAAGGAGAGCGTGAGAATGTTATATGTCGGAGTAGACCTTGGAACATCCGCGGTGAAGCTGCTGCTGATGGATGGAGAGGGACAGATTCAGAAGATCGTATCGAGAGAGTATCCGATCGAATATCCGCATCCGGGCTGGTCGGAGCAAAATCCGGAGGACTGGTTTGATCAGACCATGGCAGGGCTTAAGGAGCTTCTGGCGGATTGTAAGAAGGATCAGGTGGCGGGCATCAGCTTTGGCGGACAGATGCACGGCCTGGTGATTCTGGATGAGGAGGACCGGGTGATCCGTCCGGCAATTCTCTGGAATGACGGGCGTACCTGGGAGGAATGCGATTATCTGAATCATGTGATCGGTAAGGAGAAGCTGTCCGAGTACACGGCGAATATTTCCTTTACCGGATTTACGGCGCCGAAGATTCTCTGGGTAAAAAATAAGGAGCCGGAGCATTTTGCGAGAATCCGCAAGATCATGCTTCCGAAGGATTATATCGCCTACCGGCTGTCCGGCGTTCACTGCACAGATGTGTCGGACGCCTCCGGCATGCTGCTCTTCGATGTGAAGAACCGTCGCTGGTCGAAGGAGATGATGGAGATCTGCGGCGTCCGCGAGGATCAGCTGGCGAAGGTCTACGAGTCCTATGAGGCGGTGGGCAATCTCCTGCCGGAGATCGCAAAGGAGCTTGGCGTCCCGGAGAGTGTAAAGGTGGTGGCCGGCGCCGGGGATAACGCCGCCGCGGCGGTCGGAACCGGGACGGTCGGGGACGGAATGTGCAATATTTCTCTTGGAACCAGCGGGACGATCTTTATCTCCTCGGAGAAATTTGGCGTCGATAAGAATAACGCGCTTCATGCCTTCGCGCACGCGGACGGCCACTATCATCTGATGGGATGCATGCTCAGCGCGGCCTCCTGCAACAAGTGGTGGATGGAGGATATCATCGGGACAGAGGATTACGGCGCGGAGCAGGCGAAAATCGGAAAACTGGGCGAAAACCATGTCTATTTCCTGCCCTATCTGATGGGGGAGCGCTCCCCGCACAACAACCCGAATGCCAGGGGAACCTTCATCGGCATGACCATGGACACGACCCGGGCGGATATGACCCAGGCCGTGCTTGAGGGCGTGGCCTTTGCGCTCCGGGATTCCTTCGAGGTGGCGAAGTCTCTCGGCATCCACATCGAGCGGACGAAGATCTGTGGTGGCGGGGCGAAGAGCCCTCTGTGGAAGAAGATGATTGCCAATATCATGAATATCCGCGTGGATGTCATCGAGAGCGAGGAGGGACCGTCTCTGGGAGGCGCTATGCTGGCCGCCGTGGCCTGCGGCGAGTATGAGAGCGTGGAAGCCGCGGCCAGGAAGATTGTCCGGGTAATCGACACGGTCGAGCCGGAGCCGGAGCTCGCCGCAAAATATGAGGCACGCTATCAGCAGTTCAAGCAGATCTATCCGGCGTGTAAGCCGCTGTTTGATGTGATTCGGTAGGGCATTTGAAGATGATATATATAAAGAAGCCTGTCAGGCGTGTGGATCATATCCGCGTCCGGCAGGCTTCTTCTATGATTGTGCGCCTGGCGTTATCTCATTCCAGCGTATCCAGAAAGCGGCGGATGTACGGCAGGGCGGCGCCGACGGTGATGCTGTGCTTTGGCATTTTGCCGATCTTGAGAAAGTCCGCCTGCTCCTCAAAGGGAGTCTGCTCGCGGATCTTGTCATACAGGTACTGAAGCTCCTGCTCTGTGATGTGATCGGCCAGATAACCGCTGAGGATAAAGTCAATGTCGCAGACAAGATGCAGCGAGGCGATGAGCAGCGCCAGGTGATCCAACAGGTTCTGCCATCGGGCCTGCCTTTCGCGGTCGCCGGAGCGGAGCGCGGCAAAGAAGTCTTCCTCCTTCTCGTTCTGTAACAGAGATTTTAAGGAGCAAAAGGTCTCTGCACAGCCGCGTTTCCCGCAGTAGCATAAGGGACCGTTTGGGTCTAGGACAATGTGTTCCACGGTCGAATTGTGCCCGTGCTTTCCGTTGACGACCTCGCCGTTCTGGATGAGCGCGGCGCCGAAGTGGTCGTTCAGGTGCAGGAAGAACGCATCGTTAAGCTCCGGGGAAAACCAGCGTTCGCAGGTAGCGGCGCTCTTGGCGTCGTGGATAAAGCTGCACGGGTATGGCAGGTGTCGGGAGAAAGCCTCGATCTTAAGTCCGGTGCATTCCAGGATCTTTCCGTAGACCATGCGCGTGTGGTCCGGTGAGACGAGTCCCTGCATGGCAATGCCGATCCCCAGGATCTGTTCGTCGCGGATGTCGTGGGCGTTGATGCATGCCAGAATATGGGAGCATACATCCTGATAATAGGTCTCTGCGTCGCTGTACAGACAGTCGACTACGACGCGGTCGATCTTGCTTCCGTACAGATCGATCAGCATAATTTTGATCTGGTGAAGGCTGATATCCACGCCGACCGCAATCCGGTAGTCCGGAACGATGGAGTAGGCGACGGCCTTGCGGCCGATCAGGTCGGAGTCGATCTGTCCGTTTTTGCGG
>JAJQCO010000099.1:10657-31922 GCA_021202655.1 Clostridiales bacterium
TCTCCGCCAGTTCGGACAGATTGGCGGTGACCGTCGGGCGGCTCAAATGAAGCGAGTAGGAGATCTCCTGCTGGGATATTTTTTTTGTTTTATAGATCAGGTCGTAAATTAGCTGACGGTTTGTGTTCTTGATTTGTTTTGGTGTAATGGATTTCATGTCTTTTTGTCTCTGCTTCTCCGTTTTTCTTATTTTTCTGTCTGATATCGCTCGCAGCTTCGGAACATCCTCTGCAGTGTCATTTTAACATAAGCGTGGCAGGAATGGCAAGAAAAGATTTATCAAATTTGCAAATAAATTTTGTAAAAACGGTTGACAAAATAGAAAAGATGGCGTATAGTAAGGGCAAGATTTGGAAAGCTAATTTGTAAAATGAATTTCATTTTAGCCGACAAAGATTAAACTATATTTCAGGAGGGATTCTATTATGGGAGTCATCGAAAACATGAGACTTGACGGTAAGAGGGGATTCGTGACAGGGGGAGCCAGAGGAATCGGAAAATGCACGGCAACGGCCTTCGCCGAGGCAGGCGCAGATCTGGCGATCGTGGATCTGGATCTGGAGACGGCGCGGCAGACGGCCGCCGAGATCGCGGAGGCGACCGGGCGCAAGGTGATCGCCATCGCCTGTGACGTGACAAAGGAGGCCGCCGTGCAGGCCATGGTGGATCAGGTTGTGGCGGAGCTGGGGGGACTGGACTTCTGCCATGCCAACGCAGGGATCTGCATCAATGTGGCGGCGGAGGAGATGACCTACGCGCAGTGGTCAAAAAACATCGACGTGAATTTAAACAGCATTTTTCTGACGGACACGATCGCGGGGAGATATATGCTGGCGCATGGGGGCGGTTCAATTATCAATACGGCGTCCATGTCGGGGCATATTGTCAATGTTCCACAGCCGCAGTGCGCCTACAATGCGTCCAAGGCGGGCGTGATCATGCTGACCAAGTCTCTGGCGGTCGAATGGGCGAAGAAGAATGTGCGCGTGAATTCCATCAGCCCGGGATACATCGGTACGGATCTGACCTTGAGCTCTCCGTCGCTTCAGCCGCTGATTGAAAAGTGGAACGCGATGGCGCCGATGGGACGGCTTGGGAAGCCGGAGGAGCTGGAATCGGTCTGTGTCTGGCTGGCGGGAGACACCTCCACCTTTACAACCGGCTCCGACGTGGTGATTGACGGCGCGTTTACCTGCTTCTAAAGGATCATCCGATCGGAGAAGAGCGAACGAACAGAGATACATGAACAGATTCAGATCATGAAAAAAAGGAGAAGACGACATGAAAAACAGGTGGATTGCAAGGACGGCTGCGGCGCTTATGGTATCTTTTGCGCTGGCAGGATGTAGTGCGGGGGAGCAGACAGGCTCCGAGAACGCAGCGGTAGCGGCAGAGAGCGCGGAGAGTGAAGCACAGGCGGCAGATAATTCTACCGGCAGCACAGAAGGAATTCAGGCAGATGACGAATGGTACGCGAAAGCGGACCTCTCGGTCCTGGAGGGGAAAAAGATCGGCATCACCATCCAGTCCTTAAGAAACGCATACTGGGCGGGCGTCATGTCGGGCCTGGAGGAGCAGCTGGAGCTTCACGGAGCCGAATATACGATCGTCGCCTGTGACGACAATTCCGCGACTCAGATCGGCCAGATTGAGAATTTTGTATCGGCCGGCTGCGATCTGATTATGGTACATCCTTCCGACGCGAACGCGGTAGAGGACGCATGCGCGGAGGCAAGAAACGCGGGAATCAAGGTTATGTGCTGGGATGATCCGATGACGAATACGGACGGCAACTGGATTCTCAACAATACCGATCTGGGAATCGAGATCGGAAAGCTGGCGGGCGAGTTCATCAACGAGCATTACAGCGAGGATAACAAGGCGCAGGTCGCGGTGATCGGCTATCCGCAGACAAAGATCCTCAAGGAGAGAGGCGACGGGATCAAGCAGGGGCTTGAGGAAACCGCATCCGGCCGATATGAGATTGTGGCGGAGCAGTCGGCGCTGGAGCCGAATGAGGCGCAGACGGTCATGGAAACCATCCTTCAGAAAAATCCGGATTGCCGCGTGGTCACCGGAATCGGAGCCGGTCCGATGATCGGAGCCAATGAGGCGCTGGTGATTCAGACCGGAGGAGAGATTCCGGAGGATATGGGCGTGTTCACGACGGATGTGACCAAGCAGCAGCTGGAGCAGCTGATGGACGAAGGCGCGGCTTCCAAGGGCATCATCGGCTTTGAGGGATCGGATGTGGAAACCGGAGAAAAATGCGCGGCGATGTTTGCCATGATTTTCAACGACCAGCTGGAGGTTCAGAATGTGTTCCGCGAGATGGCGCCGATCACGGCGGAGAATGCGGAGCAGATTATGGCAGAGATGAAATAACGTCGGGATCGGAGGTGCCGGATGAAGGAAGAATATGTGCTCGAGCTGGAGCATATCAGAAAAGAATATCCCGGTGTGATCGCCTTAAAGGACGTGACGCTTCGGCTGCGCAGGGGAGAGATCCTGGCTCTGATCGGCGAGAACGGCGCGGGGAAATCCACGCTGATCAAGACCTGTTCCGGAGCGGTGGTTCCCACGTCCGGAAAGATACGCATCAACGGAAAGGAATTTGAGCGGATGACGCCGCAGCTTGCGGCGGAGAATGGGATTGCGATTATCTACCAGGAGTTTAACAACGTAGGCGAGCTTTCCGCGGCGGAGAATCTGTTCTTGGGCAGGCCGATCCGCAAAGGCATCGTGATCGACCGGAAGGCGATGGAGGCAGAGGCGGCCAAAGCCTTTGAACAGCTGCGGATCCGCATTGATCCCGCAGAGCTGGTAAAAAATCTGACCGTCGGTTATCAACAGATGATCGAGATTGCCAAGGCGATCCAGCAGAACGCGCAGGTGCTCATCATGGATGAGCCCTCCGCGCCGCTGACCAGCAATGAAGTGGAGAACATGTTTGAGGTCGTGGAGCTTCTGCGCAAAAAGGGCGTTTCCATTATTTACATTTCACATCGGCTGGATGAGATTTTCCGCCTTTCGGACCGCATCGAGGTCATCCGCGACGGGGAATACATTGACACGCTGATCACGAAGGATTCCACGGTCGATCAGCTGATCCGTCTGATGGTGGGGCGGGAAATGACGCAGAATTATCCGCCCAGGAAGCCCTGTATAGACAAAGACCGGGTGGTGCTGGAGTTAAAGAATGTGTGCGGCAACGGAAACCGGAATATGAGCTTACAGATTCACGCCGGAGAGGTGCTGGGGCTCGGCGGCCTGGTCGGGGCCGGAAGGACAGAGCTTGCGGAGGTCATCTTCGGTGCGGCGAGAAAGGAATCCGGGCAGATATTCTTAAACGGAAAGGAAATCAGCCCCAGGAGCCCGAGGGAGGCCATTGATCTCGGAATTGCCCTCGTGCCGGAGGATCGGAAGCGCCACGGCGCCCTGCTCACCAATTCGATCCGCAACAATATCAATATGTCGATTTACAGAAGGATTTCCTTTGGCAGCGTGATCCGGTCCCGCACGGAGCGGGAGACGGCGGAGACGTATATGAAAAGCATGGCGATTAAGGCTCCGTCGATCCAGCAGCAGGTCAAAAACTTAAGCGGCGGCAACCAGCAAAAGGTGATTTTGGGGAAATGGCTGGCGGCGGATTCCCGGCTGATCATTTTCGATGAGCCGACGCGCGGGATCGACGTGGGAGCGAAGTACGAGATTTACAAGCTGATTAACAGCCTGGTGGAGGAAGGGAGAAGCGTGTTGATGATCTCCTCGGAGATGGAGGAGCTTATGGGGATGTCAGATCGCATTATCGTACTCTCGGAGCATAGAATCAGCGGGGAACTGAACAGGGATGAATTTGACGCCGATCGGATTATGATGTACGCGTCTTCGATTGTCGACGAGGAGAAGGAGGAGTAAGAGCGGATATGGATGTGAAGAAATTTGTAAAGGGTAATGCAATATGGCTGGTATTTATCGCCATGGTGATCGTTTTCTCCATCGCGAATCCCAATTTTATCAAGCCCTCCAACCTGGTGGCGATCTCGCGTCAGGTCGCCGTGTATGGAATCGCCTCGATCGGTATGACCTTCGTGATCCTGATCGCGGGTATCGACCTTTCGATCGGATCAATCATCACGCTGGTTAATATTGTCTGCGCGTACATGATGGTTAATATGGGCGTCAATATGTGGGTGGCCCTGCTGATTTCGCTGGTGATCGCGACGTTGGTCGGCGTGCTCAACGGCTTTATGGTTTCCACGATCGGGATGCCTGCCCTGATCGCCACCTTTGCCTCCCAGACGGTGTTTGAGGGCATCGCCTATCTGATCTGCGGGGGCATGCCGATCTCCGGATTTGACAAGCATTTTGACATGTTCGGAAGGTGGTCGGTGGGGATTGTCCCGGTCAGCGCCATCTTGATGATCATCTGCTTTGCCGTCGGCAGCTTTATCCTGAACAAGTCGTATTTCGGACGTTATTTCTATGCGATCGGCGGCAACGAGGAAGCGGCGGAGCTCTCCGGTATCCGTGTCAGCTGGATGAAATATCTGATTTATGCGCTATCCGGATTTTTCGCCGGGCTTGCGGGCATCGTCATGCTGTCGCGCACCGGCTCCGGCCAGGCGACGGCCGGCCTGGGATATGAGTTTGACGTCATCACCTGCGTGGTGCTGGGCGGCGTGTCGGTCAACGGAGGATTCGGCAAAATGTCCGGCGTGGTTGCGGGCGTTCTGATTATCGGTTCTCTGACGAACGGGATGATTCTCATGGACGTCAATTCCTATATGCAGATGGTGGTAAAGGGCGTCGTACTGGCCCTGGCAGTCGGCTTTGACTGCCTGTCAAAGAAGCGCCAGGCGTCATAAAAAAGGACGGGGGTTTACGGAAAATGACGGAAAAAGAAAAGATTGAGGCGGGTCTGACGGCGCTGGGAATCGAGTTTGGTTCCACGAGAATCAAGGGAGTCCTGACTGATTTTGACGGCAATGTGCTGGCGGTCGGAAGCCACAGCTGGGAGAATTCTCTTGTGGACGGCGTGTGGACCTACCGCCTGGAGGATGTCGATGAGGGAATGGCAGATTGCTATGAGGCGGTCTGCCGGGACGCAGAGGAAAAGTACGGCGCCAGGATTACCACATTGGGGGCGTTGGGGATCAGCGCCATGATGCACGGTTATGTGGCGCTTGATCAGAATGACCGGCAGATTGCGCGTTTTCAGACATGGAGAAATACCAATACGGAACAGGCGGCGAATGAGCTGACGGAGCTGTTTGGCTTTAACATTCCGCTGCGCTGGACGGTTGCGCACCTGTATCAGAGAATTCTGGACGGAGAAGAGCATGTGAAGGATCTGGAGTTTGTCTCGACTCTCGCCGGGTACATGCATTATCGGCTCAGTGGGGAAAAGGTGATCGGGATTGGCGACGCGTCCGGCATGTTCCCCATTGACTCGGAACGGCTGGATTACAATGAGCAGATGGTTCGGAAATTTGACGAGCTGGTCGCGCCTTATGGCTATCCGTGGAAGCTCAGGGATCTGTTTTCAAGAGTTCTGACGGCGGGCGATGACGCGGGCCGTCTGACCGAAAAGGGAGCCGCGCTCCTGGATCGCTCCGGAAGGCTTAAGGCAGGCGTTCCCATGTGTCCGCCGGAGGGAGACGCAGGAACTGGCATGGCAGCGACCAATTCGGTCGCGCCACGCACCGGCAATGTATCTGCGGGAACCAGTACCTTTGCCATGCTGGTCATGGAGAAGGAGGTGAGCCGACTTTACCGGGAGATCGACATGGTGACGACGCCCACCGGATTTCCGGTCGCCATGTCTCACGCGAATAACGGAACCAGCGATCTGAATGCCTGGGTGAGTCTCTTCGGAGAATTTTATGAACTGATGGGGCAGAAGGCCGGAATGGGCGAGCTGTTTGAGAAGCTTTACCGGCATTCCCTGGAGGGAGACGCGGACTGCGGCGGCCTGCTGGCCTACGGCTACTATTCCGGAGAAAATATTACCTTTATTAATGAAGGAAGGCCGTTGTTTCTGCGCACGCCCAACAGCCGTTTCAACCTGGCGAATTTTATGAAGGTTCATCTCTATACCTCCCTCGGGGCGGTAAAGATGGGTCTGGATATTCTCTTAAAGGATGAGGGCGTGAAGGTGGACCGCATCATGGGACACGGAGGGCTGTTTCAGACGGAGGGCGTAGCCCAGCGCTATCTCTCCGCGGCAGTGAATGCGCCGGTAACGGTGATGAGCACCGCCTCCGAGGGCGGCGCCTGGGGAATCGCGCTCCTGGCCGCCTACCTGGCGGACGGAAAGAAGGACGGCCGACTGGAGGATTATCTGGAGCAGCGTGTGTTCCGGAACCTGACGGGAAAGACCGTTCAGGCGACAAAAGAGGAGGTAGATGGGTTTGAGACATTTACCGCAAGGTACCGGGCGGGCCTGGCGGTAGAAAAGAGCGCCATCGAAGCAATGGACTGGGTATGATTTGTATCTTTTTCCTAAAGAAAGATGCTTGTTCATCTGAAAATACATGTGTACTTATCCTTGACGAACTGCCACAGATTCGCTATACTTGGTAAAGGTTTGAAAGCCAAAGTAAATCGTTTGGATGGTTGGCGGCTTCTGAACAGAGGCCGCCTGGTTTGACAACAAGGAGGAACCATGTTGAATCCATTAAAAAAAATGTACACGAAAATAAATACAAAGAGCCAGGCAGAGGCGGCGGGAGCTTTGGAGACGGAGGGCGACATGCCTGCGGAAGGCGCGGCGACTGAAAAGCCGGAGCGCATTCCGAAGCGACCGACCGCCCTGACTCCGGAAAATCTGCGGGATCTCTGGAGACGCTGCAACAAATGTGAGCGCTCCATTCTGGTGCAGGAAGCGATCGACAACAATTATGTCTGCCCCAAGTGCGGCGCGTATTTTCGCATCGACGCCTGGCGTCGGATTGACATGCTGGTGGACGAGGGCACGTTTGAGGAGTGGGATAAGGAGATGCCCACGGTGAATCCGCTGGATTTTGCCGGATATGAGAGCAAGCTTGAGGCCGCCAGGGAAAAGACCGGTCTGGATGAGGCGGTCGTGTCCGGGCGCGGTCGCATCCTGGGCTGCGATACGGCGATTGTGGTCTGCGATCCCCGCTTCATGATGAGCAGCATGGGACATAATATGGGAGAGAAGGTCACGCGCGCGGTGGAGCAGGCGACTGCCCTGAAGCTGCCGATCATCATCTTCGCCGCCTCCGGCGGCGCGAGGATGCAGGAGGGAACCGTTTCCCTGATGCAGATGGCAAAGACCTCCGCAGCTCTGAAGCGCCATTCCAAGGCGGGACTTCTCTTTATCAGCTTCCTGACAGAGCCGACGACCGGCGGCGTGACCGCGAGCTTTGCCATGCTGGGCGATATTATCCTGGCGGAGCCGGGCGCTCTGATCGGTTTTGCCGGCGCCCGGGTGATCGAGCAGACCATCGGCCAGAAGCTGCCGCAGGGCTTCCAGCGCGCGGAGTTCCAGCTGAAGCACGGCTTTGTCGATCAGATTGTCGAGCGGAAGGATCAGAGAGAATATCTCGGCCTGCTTTTGAAGCTCCACAGCCCGAAGCACAGCTGGCAGAAATGGACGGAGGAGAGCATCCCGCAGAACTCCGTTTCCGAGCTCCTTTCCCGGACAGCCACCATGCTTGCCCCGGATACAGAGGGAAATCTTCCGAAGAGCCGCACCGCGCCGCTTTCCGGCGTCATGCGCCAGAAGACCTTAAACAAAATTTTCCGACGCCATATGGAACCGTGGGAGACCGTCCATCAGTCCAGAAAATCCAATCGTCTGATGGCAAGCGACTACATTAACAGCCTTTTTGATGACTTCCAGGAGCTTCACGGAGACCGCTATTATGGGGATGACGGAGCCATCATCGGCGGAATCGCCTTTTATCACGGAATGCCTGTGACCGTCATCGGCCAGGAGCGCGGCAAGACTCCGGCTGAGAGCTATCAGCGGAACTTCGGCATGCCCTCCCCGGAAGGCTACCGCAAGGCGCTGCGCCTGATGAAGCAGGCGGAGAAGTTCAATCGTCCGGTGATCTGCTTTGTCGATACGCCCGGCGCTTATCCGGGCATGGAGGCCGAGGAACGCGGTCAGGGCGAGGCGATTGCCAGGAACCTGTTTGAGATGTCGGATCTGCGCGTGCCGGTCCTTTCAATCGTGACCGGCCAGGGAGGCAGCGGCGGCGCGCTGGCGCTCGCCGTATCCAATGAGGTCTGGATGATGGAAAACGCCGTCTATTCGGTGCTTTCCCCGGAGGGCTTTGCCTCGATTCTCTGGAAGGACGCCAGCCGTGCCAGCGACGCGGCCAAGGTGATGAAGATGACTGCCGAGGATCTTTACCAGCTCGGAATCATCGAGCGTATCATCTGCGAGGATGAGCCGGCTGCCGCCGAGAGCATGGAGGCCATCGACCGGATCATTGACAAGCATATGCGCAATTTCTTTACCGCCTGCGCCAAAAAGGAGCCCGATGAGCTGGTCGCGCAGAGATATGAGAGATTCCGCAAAATCTGATTCGGTTTCTTCTTTCCATGATCTGAAAAATGCTTAAAAAACCGGATGACAAACTGCCGCATCGGTGGGATTTCCCGCGATGCGGCTTTTTCTAATGTTCCTCCCTGCTGCAGATTGCCAGACGGTGCTGATATTTCTCCCGCGTCGCCATCCCTCCGCGGATGTGCCGCTCCGATTTGTTGACGTCGAGAATCTTGCGGACCTGCTGCGCCAGACCGGGATTGACCTTTACCAGACGATCCACACAATCCTTGTGGACGGTGCTTTTACTGATCCCGAATTTCCTGGCGGTCTGACGGACCGTGGCCTTGTGGTCTATGATATAATTGGCGACAGCGATCGCCCGCTCCTCGATATACTCCTTCATGGGGAACCCCTTGGGGACATTTTTACCATCCTATGACGGGAAAATCAAAAGTATTCAATCATGCCCTTTCCCTCCTCTATCATCAGATTTCGTGACAAAGATGCCTTTATTTTTGCGCTGAATTCCTCTTTTACCTAAATATAACTTGCATTTTACGCGAATTTTCGATACAATAGTCTGGAAGCTGTTTGATTCGAAATGCCTCTGGTTTCCCGGCGTCGGATACGAAATGGCTTCCCGTTATGTGAAAGTAAAACGACTAACGTCGTTTACTATTTAAGAGAAGGGAGAGAATTATTATGAAGAAAGCGTTAAGCATTGTGCTGGTGTCCGCGATGGCGCTCGGTCTGGCGGCCTGCTCGTCTGATTCCGGAAGCACATCCACCACGGCGGCTGCGGCTGCAGACACGGAGGCTGCGCAGGAGGCCGCGGAGGATACCGCAGAGGAAGCTGAGGCGACAGAGGCACAGGAGGGCGGCTCCGGAAAGCTGGTCATCTATTCGCCGAATTCCGATACTCAGATTGAGGCACAGCTGAATACGTTCATGGAGAAGTATCCGGGAATCGAAGTAGAGCTGCAGTCCATGGGAACCGGCGACGTCCTGGCCCGTCTGGAGGCAGAGAAGGAGAATCCGCAGGCGGATCTGAACTGGGGCGCAGTCAATTACGTCTATTATACGCAGCATCCGGATCTGTGGGAGGAGTATGTTTCCCCCAATGAAGAGCTGGTTGACGACAACTATAAGAACGATACCGGTTATTTCACGAATTCCAACCTGTCCGGTTCCGGCTGCTTCATTTTAAATAATACGCTTCTGGAAGAGCTTGGCGTCGAGGTACACGGATACGCGGATCTGCTTCAGCCGGAGTTAAAGGGCAAGATCGCGATGGGCGACCCGACCGCTTCCTCCAGCGCGTGGGCAGAGCTGACGAACATGCTTCTGGTCATGGGCGGCTATGACAGCGACGAGGCCTGGACCTTCATCGAGAATTTCATTCAGAACCTGGACGGCATCATTCTTTCCAGCTCCTCTCAGGTCTATAAGACCGTCATCGACGGCGAGTACGCGGTGGGCGTTTCCTATGAGGATCCCTGTGTGCAGGCGATCATTGACAACAAGGATAACCCCGACGCTGACCTCTCGATTGTCTATCCGGAGGAGGGCGCGGTATGGCTTCCGGCCGGCACCGCTATCGTAAAGAACGCTCCGAACATGGAGAACGCGAAGCTGTTTGTCGACTGGCTGCAGTCTGAGGAATGCCAGGAGATCCTTGCCACCACCACCATCCGCGGCACCATCACCACGATCCCGCAGGATAATGAGTACATGGTTCCGTTGGATGACATCAACGTCGCCTACGAGGACATTGAATACTGTGCGGAGAAGCAGACCGAATGGCTGGAGAGATGGACGGATATCCTGACCAGCTACTAATGTGAAAGATCAGTAAGGAGAAGCTCGATGAGTGTTTGTATTAAAATCAGAAATGCAGTCAAAAAATACGGAAATAATACAATCATCTCAGATTTGTCCTTAGACATCAGGGAGGGTGAGTTTTTCACCCTCCTTGGACCATCTGGGTGTGGAAAAACGACTCTGCTGAGAATGATCGCCGGTTTTAACAGCATCGAAGGCGGAGATTTCTTTTTTAATGACAAAAGGATCAACGACATTGATCCGTCCAAGCGAAACATCGGCATGGTATTCCAGAATTATGCGATCTTTCCTCACCTGTCAGTGCGGGATAACGTCGCCTTCGGACTGAAGAACCGGAAGACTCCGAAGGATGAGCTCATACGGGAAACGGATCGTTTCATGGAGCTGATGCATATCAAGGAATATGCGGATCGGATGCCGGATCGCCTTTCCGGCGGCCAGCAGCAGCGGGTAGCCCTTGCGAGAGCCCTGGTCATCAAGCCGGACGTGCTTTTGATGGATGAGCCGCTTTCCAACCTGGACGCCAAGCTGCGCGTGGAAATGCGCACCGTAATCAAGGAGATCCAGCACACCGTGGGGATCACGAACGTGTATGTGACGCATGATCAGGAAGAGGCCATGGCTGTCAGCGACCGGATTGCGGTCATGAACCACGGAGACATCCAGCAGGTGGGGACGCCGAAGGATATCTATCAGCGCCCGCAGAATCTGTTTGTCGCCGCCTTTATCGGGCGTTCCAACGTCATGACGGGCGAGCTTTCCATGAAGGGAGACGTTCCGTTTGTCCGCTTTGACGCCGGCTATGAGGTGGAGATGCAGAATGTCCGATCGGAATACCGCAAAGACCAGAAGGTTCAGATCTCGGTCCGGCCGGAGGAATTTATCATCGAGCCGGGAGAGCAGACAGACGGGATCCGCGCGGTGATCGACAGCAGCGTATTCCTGGGTCTGAACACCCATTATTTTGTACATACCGAGGACGGAGAAAAGCTTGAGATCATACAGGAATCACAGATCGACAGCATCATTCCTTCCGGGACGTCCATATGCCTGCGCGTCAAGAAAGAGAAGATGAATGTCTTCGCGGCAGAGGGCGAATACAACATACTGGAAGGCGTGCGCAATGACATCACAGCGTAAGGGGATGAAACGATGAAAGCAATGAAAAAACGGGATATCTGGCTGCTGATTTCTATTCTGATCCTGGCCAGCTATCTGATATTTTTGATCTATCCTCTGTTAAACCTGCTGAAAAGTGCGTTTCAGAGCAAGGAAAGCGGATTTACCCTGGAATACTTCGTCAAGTTTTTCGGCAAAAAATATTATTTCCTGACCCTGTGGAATTCCTTTAAGGTGTCGGTCTGCGCGACGGCGATCACTCTGATTATCGGCGTCCCGCTGGCCTATGTCTACAATATGTATGAGATCCGGGGCAGAGTGGCGCTGCAGATGATCATCATTCTGTGCAGCATGTCCGCTCCGTTCATCGGCGCGTATGCCTGGATCCTGCTGTGCGGAAATTCCGGCGTGATCACGAAGGCTGTAAAGTCGCTGTTTGGCATTACCATGCCGACGATTTATGGCTTCAACGGAATCCTTCTGGTTCTCTCCCTGCAGCTGTTCCCGCTCGTTTTTCTCTATGTCTCGGGCGCCATCAAAAATATCGACAGTTCCCTTCTGGAGGCCGCGGAAAATATGGGCTGCACGGGCGCGAAGCGCTTTTTCAAGCTTATCGTCCCGTTGTGTATGCCGACGATTCTGGCCGCTACGCTTCTGGTATTTATGCGTGCGTTCGCAGACTTCGGGACGCCGCTGCTCATCGGCCAGGGCTATCGGACCTTCCCCGTGGAGATTTATAACTCCTTCTTTTCGGAGACGGGAGGCGATTACGGCTTTGCCTGCGCGACATCTGTGATTGCCATTCTGATCACCACCGTTATTTTCCTGTTCCAGAAATGGTGTTCCGGCAAGTTTTCCTTTACCATGAACGCGCTCCATCCGGTAGAGCGGAAAAAGGCCAAAGGCGCTTTCAATATTCTGATTCACCTGTTCTGCTACCTGGTGACGTTCGTCGCCTTTCTGCCGCAGCTTTATATTCTCTATGAGTCCTTCCGCAAGACCTCCGGAAAGGCGTTCGTGCCGGGCTATTCCCTTGCCAGCTATCAGTCGGCTCTCGACGTGGCGGGAAGCGCGATCCGCAATACCTTTGTCATCGGCCTCTCGGCGCTGGCGCTGATCATCATTATGGCAGTCATGGTCGCCTATCTGGTCACAAGGAGAAGGAGCGCTCTCAACACCGTGATCGACACTACGAGCATGCTGCCCTATGTCATTCCGGGCAGCGTCGTCGGTATCGCCCTGATCATGAGCTTCAACAAAAAACCGCTCATCCTCACAGGCACGATGATCATCATGGTCATTGCCCTGGTGATCCGTCGTCTTCCCTATACGATACGAAGCTCTGCCGCCACGCTGCAGCAGATTCCGATCACCGTCGAGGAGGCGGCCATCTCCCTGGGTTCCTCCAAGATGAAGGCCTTTTTAAAAATCACCATCCCCATGATGGGCAACGGCATCATCTCCGGAGCCATCTTAAGCTGGGTGACGATCATCACGGAGCTGTCGACCGCCATCTGTCTGTATACGGTTCGGACGCAGACTCTGACGCTGGCGATCTATACCTATGTGCTGCGGGGAAACGACGGAATTGCGGCAGCGCTGGCAACCATATTGAATCTGACCACTGTCATTTCTCTCGGCGTCTTTATGAGAGTTTCCGATTCCAAGGACGTCACACTCTGACGCGGAAGCTTTGGACGCCGAAATCAGAATATGCCCTGTCTGACAGACCTTCGGGTTGTCGGGCAGGGCATTCGATTTGCCAAAGCATATGGAAGGAGCTGCCAGTGGCAGGTTCTTCCGTATCTTTCTGATCTGGATTCCCATTTCAGTTTTCTTCGCTTTCAATATAAATCACCAGACTGTGTGGAAGGCAGGCGATCACGCCTCCCTGTTCATTGAGCGGGTAGGAATAGACGCAGATCAGGTCGGCGCAGTTCGCCTCTGTCACGGAAACCTGCCCGTCCTTCACCTCAATCTTGTTGTAATTGCCTTCTCCGTCCGTGAGGAGCAGTTCTCTGTCCTTGGAAAGGTCAAGCCTTTCATAGATTCGTCCCTGATACTGGACGACCGCATATACGTGGGGCGCTCTTGAGAGCAGGTAACGCTGGATCAGGAACCCCGCGCCTGCCAGAATCAGTAGCGCCACAATCAAGATAATCGTATTTCTCTTCTGTTTCGACATAGGTTTCTTTTCTCCGTTTACCGCAGATGCGGCTTCGCGAACAAACTGCCGGGCAGCCCGTGTGGGTCGCCCGGCAGAAAGAATCATACTGCAAAAAACTTGCTATCTGTGACCAGATGATTACTGATTGTCTGCGTCAATCGCGTTTGCCGCGGTACGACCGGAAACCAGAATCTCAACGATCGCGTTGCCGCCCAGGCGGTTGCCGCCGTGGATTCCTCCGGTTACCTCACCGGCTGCGTACAGGCCGTTCACGATGCTGCCGTCTGCAGCCAGGACATGGCGATCCACATCAATGGAGACGCCGCCCATGGTGTGATGCGTGGACGGAGCCATGATACGAACGCGGATTGTGGAGCCTTCCAGATCATAGCTGTCCTCTTTGTAATTGCCGTCGTCATCCTGCTCAACGTTGCCGATCAGCGCGCTGGCCTGGCTCTTCTCGATGCCGTCAGACGGCTGTTCGCCTGCCATGATGGAACGGTCATAGGCTTCGATCGTTGCGTAGATATCTGCCGGATCTGCTTCCATACCGAAGATATCCAGTACCTCCTGAAGCTCCGCTTCACTGGTGAAATAGTAAACTCTGCCTTCTACCTCTGCATCCAGCGCATACGGATAACCTGCTCCCGGAGAGACGTTGCTGTTGGAGAACTCAAGGAAGACGCCCTGAGAACCATTGTAATCAATGCCGTTGCGGAACTCGCCCAGAGACAGAACATCACGTTCTGCGGACTCGTTTACAAAACGGGCGCCGGTGGTCGGGTTGATGTACACACAGCCGGTGCCGCCGCCGAATGCCAGATTACCGTTGTCGATCCAGGAGATCGGCATCATCTGCGTCCAGCCCTCGCCGACCGTTGCAGCGCCAGCTTCCTCTGCCATGGTGATTCCATCGCCTACCAGAGAGGAGCGGTTGGTCGTCTTGGTGTTGGAGGTTACATAGCTGGTATCCCAGTATTCATTGGTATCGACAACCTTGCTGATATTGGCTGCATAGCCGCCGGTTGCAAGGACAACGCCCTTGTTCGCGTTGGCGATCACCTTCGTGCCGTCATACATGGTTGCCTGTACGCCAACGACTGCTCCGTCGTCATCCAGAAGCAGGTTCTCCGCGGTCGTCCTGGTCATGATCTTATTCTGATCCGCTGTCTCAGAGGTAACGAGCAGCGTGTTCCGGGTTGTCATGAAGTAGGTTCCCCAGTTTCCGGTTCCGTCCGCTTCGCCGTCGCCGTCCAGATCGCAGCCCTTGTAGCCGTTCTCTCTGTACCAGAGAGCGCCGATCAGTGTCGTCTGGCTGCCGTCGTCAAACAGAGCGCCCTGATCCTCTAACCATTCCTTCAGACCCTGGCCGCCATTGACAAACTGGCTTACCAGATCATAGTCTCCGTAATTCCAAGCCGTCATATCCGCATTCGGACGCAGGCCACCGTAGTAGGTCTGGAAGATATGCAGGTTCACCGTCGAGAACAGGGTGATGTGGTTCTCCGGAACACCGGCGTCTAACTGCGGCTGTGCCCAGTCAATGTATGCCTGAATCTCAGACTTCAGTGCCTGCAGCGTTGGCAGATACTCTGCATGGACGCCGTGCTGGCTCAGCTCATTGATGTCGCCGGCTACGAATTCATGATCCTGATAATAAGCCTCGTCAAACGGCTCCTCGGACCAGTCAAGGATCGTCTTCAGGGTATCGATGCAGCCCTGTACCGACATCACCTTGTCATAGGTCTGTCCGTCATAATCCCATACGGCTGACGTCGCATCCGGATCGGAAGCATCCCAGACCAGGTAAGGCATCACAGACTGATAGAAACCGCCGGATACCAGCGTATTGCCGCCGATCTCCGCATTCTCCTCGATTACCAGTACAGTATCGCCGTTCTGTGCCGCCTGTGCCGCTGCCGCAAGACCTGCGCCGCCTGCGCCTACGACAACTACGTCATAGGTTTCTTCGATGTCGGCCTGTGCCTCGTGTACAACGGTGTTCTTCTTAAAGGTATTCAGATCGGAAGCGCCCGCCTGCTCTGCCGCGTCATTCAAGGCTTCCTTGACCGCACGGCTCGAGAAGGTCGCGCCGGATACGGAGTCAATTCCGGATCCGTTCGCCTCGATCGCGTCTGCAAACATGATGTCATATGCGATATCGCCCACATGGGCCGTCTCGGAAGAGCTGTTGACCTGGATATCCGTGATCGCATCGTCGCTGAATGTGACATCCAGAACGACGTCGCCATTGTATCCGGCGCCGGTACCGGTATAGGTCCCTGCTGTGTAGGTCACTTCCCCATTCTCTGCGGACACCTCAGCCTGCTCGCCGCTCATGGCCGCGTCGATCGCTGCCTGCGCCGCTTCCTTTACTGCGTCTGAGGTGATCGTCGCTCCGGACACACCGTCAATCGCCGCGCTCTGCGCATCCAGGATCTGCTGAGCCAGATCTGCAAGCGCCGCTCCGCCTACGGACTCCGTCTCGTCGTTGCCGACCGCTTCCGCTGCTGTGATGGAGCTTTCGTCTGTCGTGATCGTGACCGTGACGACTCCGCCAAATCCGGACGCTTCGCCCGTGTAGGTACCCGGGACATAAGAACCGGACGCTTCCGCAGCCGCTGCTTCTGTCTCTGCCGCCGTCGTCTCCGGCGCAGCAGTCGTCTCAGTCGTGCTGCCGCCGCCTGAGCATGCTGTCGCAAACAGAGACATCGACACAGCTAAAGCCAGTGCCATCTGTTTTTTCATAAATCGTTCCTCCTGTTAAATTGTTTGTTGGGTTTTATGATGTACCATCCGTTCAATTATACCAGTTTTCCATGATAAATACAACAAAAAATATACAGAATTCCTACTTTATGTTCAGCATGGCCGTCATAAGGTTGCCATATTTGAAGAAAACAGGGTTTACAGGGAAATGAGAAATTATTATAATGGAAAAAGCTTCCCGACGGCGATTCCTGCCGCTTCCGGCGACGTCTGGGATGGCAGACAGAAAATGAGGATCAGGAGACAGGATATGACTGCGATAAAAAGAAAGATCACGGTAATAGGAAATTCCGTCGTTGACGTGCTGGCAGGCCCGATTGACGTGCGGACGCTGACAGCCGGTTCACAACCGGTAAAAGAGACGAAGCTGTCGTTTGGCGGGGACGCCCTGAATGAGTCGGTGCTGTTGTCGCGCTTCGGAAAAAGAGTGGAGCTGATTTCCAGGCTGGGCCGGGATGAAGCGGGATCAAGGGTCATGGATTATCTGAAGGAAAACGGGGTATCGACCGATCATATCCTCGCAAGGGAGGAGAGTCCGACTTCGGTCAATATTGTGCTGGTCGATCAGGCGGGGGAACGGTATTTCCTGACGAATCCGGGCAGCAGTCAGAGAATGCTGTCAGAGGAGGATATCGAACCATATCTGGATGAGGCGGCTGATCTTGTGAGCTTTGCGAGCATCTTTGTCTCGGCGGCGTTAGACATTCCGGCGATGGAGCGCATATTCCGCAGGGTCAAGAGCAGGCTGGGGCGGATTCTGGTCGCGGATATGACGAAGGCGAAGCACAGGGAACGGCTGGAGGATCTTGCGGGGCTGCTTCCTCTGGTGGACTATATCCTGCCGAATGAGGCGGAGGCCGCGCTGCTGACGGGGGAGAAGGATCCGTACGAGAATGCGAGGCGGTTTGTGGATGCCGGCGTGGGCTGCGCGGTGATTAAGACCGGATCGCAGGGATGTCTGATCCATACGAAGCAGCAGACCTTAAGGATCCCGGCCTTTCCTGTCCGGGAATGTGTCGATACGACCGGGGCGGGAGACAGCTTTGCGGCAGGATTTTTGTGGGGGCTGTCAGAGGGCTTTTCGCTGGCTGACTGTGGGAGACTGGCCTGCGCCTCCGCCTCCTGCAGTGTCGAGCGGATGGGGGCGACCGAAGGGATTCGCTCTCCGGAGCAGGTGCTGGAGCGCTTCCGGGAGATGAAGAAAGCCGAGTGAACGAAAGAAAAGCCGACAGGCGATGGGACCTGTCGGCTTTTGACGTGTCATGCAGCCGGAGTGCATCCGTCCGGGGACACGGTCAGAGTCTTACCGCGTCGGTGATCATTTCACTGAAGGAGGGGTGCGGCCGCACGATGCGGGCCATTTCCTCCATGGTCAGCCCTTTTTGGATCGCGACGGCGAATTCGCTGATCATATCGGTTGCGCGCGCGCAGAGAAGCTGGGCGCCGAGGATGACGTGAGTCTCTTCCTCATAGACGACTTTGATAAAGCCGCGCTCTTGAAGAGTCAGGACGGATTTGCCGTTTGCGGAGCTTAAGGTCTTGTGGCTTTTGGCGGCGATCCCGCGTGCCTTGGCCTCGTCAAGCGATAGGCCGACGGAGGCGATCTCCGGGCTTGTGTAGATGCAGGACGGGATCAGGGCGGGAGCGGAATTGGTTTTGCTTTCGGCCATATAACGGACGGCTGCTCTTCCCTGGGCGGTCGCGGCGTGTGCGAGCTGGATCTGTCCGATCACATCTCCGATTGCAAAAACGCCGGGGATGGTTGTCTCATAGTGGTCGTTGACCAGAATCCGGCCCCGTTCCAAGGCAGGGGCGCAGTTTTCGGCAAAGAGCCCTTCTGTGTAAGGGCGGCGGCCTGTCGCAATCAGGACAGCCTGGGCGGCGCAGGTCTGCTCCTGATCCTTTTCGAGATAGGTGCAGCAGATCCCATGTTCTGAGGCGGCAAGGGATTGCACCATGGCTCCGGTGTGAATGTCCGCGCCCTTTTTCTTTAAGGAAAGCTTTAAGCTCTGGCCAAGCTCCCTGTCCAGATTCGCGATCAGAGAGGGCAGCGCCTCCAGGATGGTAACCTTCGCCCCGAGGGAAAGCCAGATTCCGGCAAATTCTACGCCGATCACACCGCCGCCGATGATCAGGAGGGAGTCGAGGGGCTTTCCGTCGTAGGAAAGCAGCCCGTCACTGGTCATGACGCCGGGCAGATCGTGTCCGGGGATGGGAGGGACGGATGGGACGCTGCCGGATGCCAGAAGGATCCGTTCGGCGGAAAGGTCGAGGGAGGAGCCGTCCGGGGCGGTGACCCGGACGAGGTGGCCGGAGTCTGCCGACAGGACACACCCGTTCCCCTGAAAGAATGCGACCTTTGCGGCTTTTATCTGTGTCGCGATGCCCTTTTGCAGGTTGGCGACGGTGTCAGCCTTGTGCTGCTGTACGGTTTTCATGTCCACCGTCGGTTCTCCGGCGCAGATACCGAAGCGGGCGGCGTGGCGGATCTCGTCGTATAAATCTGCCGAGTGGAGCAGGGTTTTGGTGGGGATGCATCCGCGGTTTAAGCAGGTTCCGCCGATGGCGTCCTTTTCTATGAGGGCGGTATGGAGGCCGAGACGGGCGGCCTCAAGGGCGGCCTCGTAGCCGCCGGGGCCTGCGCCGATGACGGCCAGGTCAAAATGTTCGTTCATGGGAGAACCTCCTTCCTGCCGCATCCGGGGCGGCGGGTTGATGGATATTTTTGTCGTGTACGATATATAGGCTTTTGCTTGTCGGGCGCGCCATTTTCTGGCGCGGCGTGAAATTCAGATCTGTGCCAGGAGTCGGCTGCACAGCTCCTGCCGGACGGTTTCCGGGACATTTCGTTCTTTTAGAAGATCATCCAGGAGGACGCCCAGCGCATGCGCCTCGTAAGGGCAGCCGACGAGCTGGGGACCGATGCCTTCAAACCACTGGAATTCCATGGAGTCTGAGGAAAGCAGCGCCTTCTCGATGACGCCCCGGTTTACCTGCAGGGTGAGTTCCGCTCCGCCCCAGTCGAAGCGGGCGTCCAGATGATTGGTAAACGGGATTCTGGGGCCGTATATCCATTCTCTGGAATGGAATTTTGCGGCCAGGCGTTGGATTTCGTCCCGGTCGAAGCGTTCCTTCCGGAAGGGCTCGGCGGGCAGGCCGTAGACTTCGGAAAAAGCCCGGATCATCGCCTGCTTCATCGTCTCAACCGTGATATCCGGGCAGAGAGAAGAGAGGTTGACCACGCGGGAGCGCACAGAATCCACGCCCTTGGAGGCGAGCTTTGCCCGGGACGGATTCAGAAAGCGGGACATGGCTGCGGCGTCTACATGCAAAAGCAGGGTGCCATGATGATAATAGCAGCCCTGGGAATCAAAAAAGGCATTTCCGGAAAATTTGCGTCCGTCGATGGCCGCGTCGTTGCGTCCGGTCGCCTGGGCGTCAAGACCAAAGAAAGCGACAGCCCGGAGAATGACCTGCATCTGGCGGGCGACGTCGGCGTCCGCCTTTTTCATGCAGAAGGTGAAGTTTAAATTGCCCAGGTCGTGGTAGACCGCGCCGCCGCCGGAGAGGCGGCGGACCAGATGGCCGCCGTCGGCTTCCAGCTCGGTGACGCGGCATTCCTTCCAGCAGTTCTGATTGCGGCCAATGACGACCGTGTGGGCGTTCTGCCACAGAAAGAGAACGCATTCGCCCGGCTGCGTGCGGAAGGTAAGAAATTCCTCTGTTGCCAGATTCTCATATGGATCGGTCGTCTGGCTGAGAAAAACGGATAAGGTCTGAATCATGAAAATCTACTCCCAGGTATAGCGGACGACCGGCTTTCTGGCGGCGGTGACCTCGTCGAGCCGTCGTACCGGCGTCGCAAGCGGATACTGATGCATCTGCTCCGGCGTCTCCTCAGACTGTTTCAGCACGTCGATGAAGATCTGGATGGCCTCGTCAAGCGTCTCCCGGCTTTCGGTCTCGGTCGGCTCGATCATCAGCGCTTCGTGGACGATCAGCGGGAAGTACATGGTCGGCGGATGGATGCCGTGATCGAGAAGCGCCTTGGCGATGTCCAGTGCGGAGACATTGCGCGCGTGCTTTTCCTGTTCCAGCGTCAGAACAAATTCGTGCATGCAGACACGGTCATATGCCATCTGGTAATAAGGCTTCAGCTGATGCATCATGTAATTGGCGTTTAAGACCGCGCCGACGGCTGCCTCAGGGATGCCCTCGCGTCCCAGCGTCATGATGTAGCAGAGCGCGCGGACGACAACCAGGAAATTCCCGTAGAAGCTGCGCATGTCGCCGATGGACCGGGGCGCGCGGCTCATGGTGAGTCCATTCTCGCCCTCTGCGGCGCGGATGCCGGGCAGAAAGTCTGCCAGGAATTCCTTGCAGGCGACCGGGCCGCTTCCCGGGCCGCCGCCGCCGTGCGGGGTGGAGAAGGTCTTGTGAAGATTCAGATGCATCACGTCAAAGCCCATGTCGCCGGGGCGGGCAACGCCCATGATGGCGTTTAAGTTCGCGCCGTCATAATAGCAGAGACCGCCGGCCTCGTGGACGATGCGCGTGATTTCGGCGATGTTCGGGTCGAACAGGCCGACGGTGTTCGGGTTGGTTAACATCAGACCGGCCGTGTCAGCGCCGACTGCCGCCTTCAGGGCTTCCAGGTCGACGCAGCCGTGTGCGTCGGAGGCGATATTGACCACGTCAAAACCGGCCATCGCCGCGCTTGCCGGATTTGTGCCGTGGGCAGAATCCGGGACAATGATTTTTCTGCGGGCGTCATCGCAGCGATGTGTATGGTAGGCTTTGATTACCAGCAGGCCGGTATATTCTCCGTGTGCGCCGGCTGCCGG
>JAJQCO010000129.1 GCA_021202655.1 Clostridiales bacterium
TTTACGAGAACTGTTTTTTCACAGCTCCTTTTGTTATCTCCATATGATAAGGACTTCTTTAGTACGCTCTTCCCCAGTAAACCATCTTCTTTGCCGGTTTCCCGCAGCAGACGCAACGGTCGGAAAGCGATTCCTGCGCAAACGGCATACAACGGGAGGTCGCGGACAGATCTTCCTTGATCTTATCCTCACACTCCTGGCAGCCGCACCACATCGCCTTCACGAAGCCCGGCTTCTCATCCATCGTCCTGCAAAACGTGTCATAATCCGTCGCCTCGCTGGTATGAGCGGCCAGATGCTTTCTCGCCCGCTCCAGCATGTCGCCCTGGATCGTCTCCAGAAGCTCTCCCACCTTCGCCACGACCTCGTCCAGGGAAACCGTGATCTTCTCATGGGTATCGCGGCGCACCAGAACGGCCTCATTGTTCTGGATGTCTCTCGGCCCGATCTCCAGGCGGACCGGAATGCCGCGCATCTCCGACTCGCTGAACTTCCAGCCCGGGCTCTTATCGGAATCGTCTACCTTTACCCGGAATCCGGACAGCACGTCGCGCAGCTCAAACGCCTTATCCAGCACGCCCTCCTTCTGCTGCTGGATCGGAACGATCATGACCTGAGTCGGCGCGATCCGCGGCGGAAGCACCAGGCCGTTGTCGTCTCCGTGTACCATAATGAGAGCGCCAATCAGACGGGTCGTCATGCCCCAGGAGGTCTGATGGACATACTGCAGAGAATTATCCTTCGCCGCGTACTGAATCTGGAACGCCTTCGCAAATCCATCTCCGAAATTATGGCTGGTGCCGCACTGCAGCGCCTTGCCGTCGTGCATCAGAGCCTCGATCGTGTAAGTCGCCTCCGCGCCCGCGAACTTCTCCTTATCTGTCTTCTGGCCACGGACAACCGGAATCGCCAGCTCCTGCTCGCAGAAATCCGCATATACGTTCAGCATCTGGATGGTACGCTCCTCCGCTTCCTCTGCCGTCGCATGAGCCGTATGGCCTTCCTGCCACAGGAATTCCCTGGTGCGCAGGAACGGACGGGTCGTCTTCTCCCAGCGCACAACCGAACACCACTGATTATACACCTTCGGCAGATCACGATACGAATGAATGTCTCCCGCGTAAAAATCGCAGAACAGAGTTTCCGAGGTCGGACGCACACACAGGCGCTCCTGCAGCGGATCCAGCCCTCCGTGCGTCACCCAGGCCACCTCCGGCGCAAATCCCTCTACATGATCCTTCTCCTTCTGGAGCAGACTCTCCGGGATGAAAATCGGCATGTACACATTCTCCACGCCCGTCTCCTTGAACCGCCGATCCAGCTCCTTCTGGATGTTCTCCCAGATCGCATATCCGGCCGGCTTGATCACCATACAGCCCTTCACGCTCGTGTAATCGCAGAGTTCTGCCTTCTTCACCACATCCGTATACCACTGCGCAAAATCCACATCCATAGATGTGATGGCTTCCACCAGTTTCTTGTCCTTTGCCATAACCATAACTCCTTAAAATAAATAGACAAGGTCGATTTTACGCCGAATTTCGTTCTTTGTCAACTCCAATTCTCATATCTTCGTGTATCCAAACGCATTGACCAGCGCGTCCAGCTTCTGGCCGGCCTTACACATCGGGCACTCGCTGCTCTTGTAAAAGGCGTAATCCGGCACCTCGCGCTTCCCAAACACGGAAATGACCGGCGTCCCGTCCACCTGGTCCGGAATACTGAAAATAGAAGAAACGCACTGAAGATGTCCGCCGTAATAACGAATGCTGTCTACAGCCTGGCGCACATTGTTTCCCGTCGTCACCGTAGCCAGAAGCACGACAATGTTTTTGTCACGGATCGCCATCTGCATGTTATCACGGAAAAGGATCAGCCCGCTCGAATTGATCTCCGGACGAATGATATAAAACGTCTTATGCTTATTCATGGACAGAAAACCGCTCCGGGTCAGCTCCTCAGATAAAAACGCCCCGATCGCCGACGTTCCCTCCAGACAGACGATCGTATCCACGACCATATAATTCAAATACATGCTTGCCAGAGTCCTGGCAACATTCTGCGCCTCGCTGGTTCTCGTCGTGAGGGTACTCATATCCAGATAATAATTGCTGTGAGCATGTGTCGTGGCGAAATGTCCCGGTATCACCTTCAGCTCTGCCTCTGTCCCGGTTCCCCGAATCTTCCTGTATTTAGTCTCCATAAGCAGACCTCCTTTTCTGTGTTTGTGCATAACAAACACAATTTTGTTTTTATCTTACCAGATTTTCGCCATAATCACAAGAGAATTTCAAATAAAAATGTCAGAAAATTTTGATAACAGTTACTCCGCCGCGCCTGTGCCAGAAGTCACCGTCCCGTCTTCCCCAAAGCTTACGCCATCGGACAGCTTCGTCATCTTTTCCCGGAAAGCCGCAAGCTCGCTGCTCTCCGTCAGCATCCTGGTCGATCCGAGACTGCCGGTTCCCGGTATCAGCCGCAGGGACAATGTCCCCTCCGACGCATCTTCCTCCGACTGCGGAGTCCCGTGTACCGTCACCTCCAGAAGCATCGTCTGCGGAATCGAGCTGCCAAAGAGGAAATTACCAAGGCTGTAGAAAATCGGCACGCCCTCGTAATACTCCACCCCCTGCAGCACATGCGGGTGAGCGCCGATCACCAGATCCGCTCCCGCCTCCACATACTGATGCGCCAGATTTTGCTGCGTCTTGTTCGGCGTCTCTGAGCGCTCCTCGCCCCAGTGAACAAAAACCGCCACATAGTCATCGCTCTCCTTCAGCGCCCGGATCTGCTCCAGCGCCTCGTCCAGCACGACGTCATACGTCGAGAACATCCCTCCATGTCCCTTCCAGGCCGCCCAGTCCGCCTGCGGAATCACGCGGGTCATCCCGACTACCGCCATGGAACGCCCGTTTCCAAGATCGATCCTGACCGGTTCCTTCGCAGGCTCCAGATCATCCCCCGCGCCCGTGTGGAGAATCCCGGCCTCGTCCAGGATATCAATCGTGTCAAGCAGCGCATCCTGGCCGTAGTCCAGGGCATGGTTATTCGCCAGCGTCACCGCGTCGATTCCCATCTCCTCAAAGATCTGAATCCGCTCCGGCGCCAGCCGGTATGTGTATTGCTTGTCGGCCGCTTTTCCCCGGTCGCTGAACGGAAATTCTTCATTTACCATAAAGAAATCCGCCTGCTCGATCGCGGATCGGTATCCTTCATCGAGGATCCCCTCTATGCCCCCGGCCCCATCATACGCCTGAAGCACATAATCAGAGAGCATCACAGCGCCGCCAAACAGAATCGTCACATCCTCCGCGACCGGTTCCGCCTCGGTCGGCGCTTCGGTCTCGATGACAATCCTCGCCTCTAAAGCCGTCTCGTCCGATTCATCCTCCCGGTTTCGCTCAATCCTCTCATACTCGCTTCCGGAGCAGCCGCCGAGAAAAACCGCACAGCCCGCCGCCAGAGCGACCGCAAAAGCCGCCGACCGCTTTTTCCTTCTTCTATCTTTCACGCGCATCTTCTCCCTCCCAGGGATCAGTCAGTCATTATCCGGCAGCAGCTTCACCCGCACCATAATATTGCGCACAAAAGCGCCGTCCGTCAGCTTAATATCCTCCGGATGGGACTGCTCAGGAAAATACCCTTCCTCTTCTTCCATCTCGACCATCAGCCAGGTATAGGCCGCCTCTCTCGCCGCATCCAGCGCGTCCTCCAGATCCGCCGCATCCGCCTCGCAGCACTCCAGATCCGGGAACGACACATGAAATCCCTTATCCTCCTTGTGCGGTGTAAATACCGCCGGATATGTAAACGTCATCGCTTCATCCTCCTGTTTTCCGTTCATTTTACTATGAAAGTCCAAGAATCCAAGCCGCAAGGCGCAGGATGATTGGCAACTTTCATGTATGCAGCGGCGCTTAGCGAAGTCAAGCCGCAGGCGCAGACTAAGCTTAGCATAGCTGTTTACTCCGCTTAATTATAACTTATCCGCGCGCAAAAGTAAATGGGACGAAAAAATCAAGGACGCCGGGATTGTCCCTGATTCAAAAATGCGTTATAATCAAAGAAATGTGAATCACGAAGAAAAATGATTTCACGAAGAAAAGAGGATTACCATGATACAGGATATCGCTCCCCACATCTACGACAATGCCTACCGCCCCGAAAAAACGCCGACTCCGCTAAGCTACGCCCTCTGCTACGCAGACCGCCGGATCCTCATTTCCCGCGGAAAGGACGCCTTTGATCTCCCGCGCTTTCAGGACCTGGAACGGGAAAACCCGGACATCTATGAACACGTTACATACCTGTTTACGATTGATGAGCAGGATTTCTTCCTGGTGGAACACATCACGGTTCCCGCTCCTTCACGGTTCTTTATGGAAAACACACAGGTTTTCCGCGGAGCAAAGCCCCGCCACCTTGCCTTTGCCGCCATCACCGGCTGGCAGTTAAACCGATGGTATCAAAGCCACCGCTATTGCGGCCGATGCGGCAGGCCGATGCGCAAGCATGACAAAGAGCGGATGATGTACTGTGACAACTGCCATCAGACGGAATATCCGAAGATCTGTCCGGCGGTCATCGTCGGCATTACCGATGGCAACCGCCTGCTTCTTTCCAAATACGCACCCACTCCGGAGCACCCGGGCACCCGCTACTCCCTGATCGCCGGCTTCACCGAGATCGGCGAAACATTTGAGGAAACGGTGAAGAGAGAGGTGATGGAGGAGGTCGGCCTGAAGGTCAAAAATATCCGTTATTACAAGAGTCAGCCCTGGTCCTTCTCCGACTCGATCCTTGCCGGATTCTACTGCGACCTGGACAGCTCCGATAAAATCACGCTCGACCGTAATGAGCTGGCGCTTGCCCAGTGGTTTGAACGGGAGGACATTCCCCAGGAGGACGCCGAGCATGCCACCCTGACGATGGAGATGATCCAGGCCTTCCGAACCGGGAAGGCATAGATTTTCCGCATAGGATGGCAAGCTGACCTGCGCCGCTGTCGCGGCGCTCTGCCACACATGAAAACAGGATGTGCAGATCCACTCGATTCAGAATGGGGCTGCACACCCTGTTAGATTTTCTCAGAATATCCACATATCCACGCGGCAAAGACACTGCCAGATCTCTCTGTCACACAGTCAGTCCATGTCCTCCCACGGGCTGTCCACCCGAAGATAATTCCTTTCCTTCAGAAACATGTACATATCCATCCCACCGGCTATATACGCCAGGAACATCTTCTCCTCCGCCGCAATATCCTTCTCTTCCATATACTTCTCAATGACACTTTTGTCATCCTCGCTCAGCTTCAGACGCATATATTCGTCCTCCGCCTGGAAGACCTGTTTTACCCTCTCCTGATGTGCCGGCTGATCGTTCAGAGCCTTCCTGGTCTTGCTGGCGGTATATAAGGTCTACGCGATTGCCAATACCGCCTCACTGATATCAGACATCCTGCTCTGCCCCCTTCGTTTTCTATTTTAGTTCTTTTTTCGATACTATAATGCTTTCATTTTAGCATAGTCATTTCAGAAAGTCAATCAATGGCTCTCCCATATACGACGGCAGGACAAAAACCGCAGGGACAGCGAGAGGCAAACGCCTGCGCATCATCCCTGCGGTTTCAAAATCATCTCTTTTGTCCCTTGCGCAGCTTACCCATGGACTCGCCCGTTTCTGATTTGTACTTCTTTTGTACAAAGCTTATCTTGTCCATCTGCGACCGGAAATATACCGGGCGGCTTTTTCCACTTTTCTTAACGACAGAAGCTGCCATTGGCAGCTTCTGTCGTATGCTTTGGCAAACTACGGGACTGCCGGAAACCTGTGGAAAATTTCTGCCTCCGGCATCCGTTCAAACGTCATGCGTTTTCCCGTCACCGGATGCGTAAAGGCCAGGTGGTACGCGGAAAGCGCGATATCTGCTCTCCCCGTTTGACCTGACACACGAAAGGACCTGTCCGCAACCGGTCCTGCAGACGGCGGATTCTGCCGTTTCCCCTCCGCAAACATGGGATTATAACGATTGTCTCCCCAGATCGGCAGTCCGTGTCCCGCCATCTGAACGCGAATCTGGTGGTGACGCCCGGTCATAAGCGTGACATCCGCCAGAGTCAGCGTTCCCCACGGCTCCTGTACCAGGCAATCCACAACCCGGAAGGACAGCTCCGCCCGTTTTGCCCCGGCTGTCCCCTTATCCACAATATCAGAACGGTTGATTTTCCCGTTTTTCAACAGGTAATCCACAAAGTTATTCACATTATCCACCGGTTTTCCACAAAGAACTGCCAGATATTTTTTCTCCATCTCATGTCCGGAAACCTGCCTACTCAGCGCCGCCGCTGACTTCTCGTCCTTCGCATAAACCATCGCGCCGCTGACGGGCTTGTCCAGACGGTGGATAACTCCCACATACGGCCTGCCCGGCTGTGTGGATAATTTGTGTATATGTCGGTGGATTTCGCTGACCATATCTGCCTCAAATCCCCGGCTTGCCTGAGATTCCAGCCCCACCGGCTTCCACACGACAATCACATGAGCATCCTCATACAATACCTGCAGCATATGTTCTCCTTTCCTCCACTCTTCCACGTGCGAATCCCGCAGAAACCTTTTTTTATATTTTTTGAAAGTCCTTGCATTTTTCTCGGCCGTGATGTATAGTATAGAAAATGATTATAAGTAGTTTTTAAAACTACTTATTGCGGATCGTCGATTCTTTTCGAGTCACTTAGCTTTACAAGGAGGAATTTTTATGACTTTCAAGAATAAAAAATCTGCTGCTGACCGCTTTTTTCGTATGCTGCGGCAAATCAAAGACCCCGGCAGCGCGCTGACCCACTTCATTGCCATGCTTCTGGCGCTGGCTGCCTCCATCCCCCTTTTAATCAAGGCGATGAAGAATCCCGGCAGCACCCATGTCCTGGCGCTCACCGGCTTCATCACCAGCATGATTCTCCTGTATGCGGCCAGCACCATCTATCACACACTGGATATCTCGCCGAAGGTCAATCAGATTCTCCGGAAGGTCGACCACATGATGATCTTTATCCTGATCGCGGGCACGTACACGCCGGTATGCGCGGTTGTCCTGGGCGACCGGACCGGCTGGCTTCTGCTGGCAGCGGTCTGGGGGATCGCCCTGGCCGGAATGGCGATGAACACCCTGTGGATCTCATGCCCGAAATGGCTCTCCTCCGTGATCTATATCGCGATGGGATGGTTCTGTGTCCTCGCCTTTGGCCGACTGCTTGACGCCCTGCCGAAAAGCGCCTTCCTCTGGCTTCTCACCGGCGGCATCATCTATACCGTCGGCGGCGTCATCTACGCGCTGAAGCTGCCGATCTTCAACGCACATCACCGATATTTCGGCTCCCACGAAATCTTCCACCTGTTTGTCATGGCCGGAAGCTTCTGCCACTATGTGCTGATGTTCGCGTTTGTCGCATAACGGGATCTGTGATAAGAAAAAAAGGGAATAAAATATGCGGGCAACAGGACTTGAACCTGCACGGTATTCCCGCCAGCTCCTAAGGCTGGTGCGTCTGCCATTCCGCCATGCCCGCAAATGAATAAAAAGAAAAAAGAGCTCCTTCTTCTAAAGGAACTCCCCGGGTGGATAGAGGGACTCGAACCCTCGGCCTCCAGAGCCACAATCTGGCGCGCTAACCAACTGCGCCACACCCACCATATTAAAGTTTTCCGAACCGCTCCTGCGATACCGAAGCGAGCCTGAAGGGATTCGAACCCCCGACCCACGGCTTAGAAGGCCGTTGCTCTATCCAGCTGAGCTACAGACTCATTTGGAAACTTCAGGTTCCAAGAGCGGGTGATGGGAATCGAACCCACATATCCAGCTTGGAAGGCTGGTGTTCTACCACTGAACTACACCCGCAAAATGATAGAATAACAAAGAGATTCAGTCGGGGTGACAGGATTCGAACCTGCGACTTCCTGGTCCCAAACCAGGCGCTCTAGCCAAACTGAGCCACACCCCGAGGGTCTGCAAATCGCCTGTCCACCGGTCCAAATCACCGACTGTCGAACAACGCGAATATCATTATACAATGTCGACCCACATTTGTCAACAAAAAAATAATAATTTGTGGCCGCCAAATTTCGCAGCAAATCTGGGTACTGAATTTATGCTTTTTCTTTTTTCTTCCCCCGATCCAGCTGCTTTGCCACGGCTCCGAGATTCCTGCGCATGCGCAAAAACTGCCGGTTGAACGGCTCCTGGCCGCTGGTCGCACACTGCAGCTTCCGGAGGATTCCTGTCTTAATATCCATAGACAACGCCCGATTCCTTCCTCAGGAAAGCATATGCAGTTTCGACGCGGTTCATGCATGCGGACGACGCCTGGAGGTTTCTTATCTTCTCCGAACGATCGACCTCAAATCAGCGCGCCGCGACCAGCTTACAGATCGGATTTCCCATAGCGGAAAACTTTTCCTCATACTCGGTCATCACATTTCCGTCCGCCATATCGCTGTGGTGCAGATCCTCTGTGTATGCGCGGATCTGCCAGCCGGCCTGTGGAATCGACATCAGCGACCAGACAAACAGCTCCCGGTTATCCGTCTTGAATTCCAGGACTCCGTCCTTTGCCAGGATCTGGTCATATACACGCATGAACTCCGGCGACGTCAGACGCCGTTTCGCGTGGCGATCCTTCGGCCATGGATCAGAAAAATTCAGATAAATTCGCTCCACCTCTTCCGGCGCAAAAATCCCCGCCAGATCCTTCGCGTCTGTCCTCATAAAATAAATGTTGGGCAGCTTACCTTCCTCAAGCTTTTGCAGCGCGCGCAGCAGCACGCTCGAATAGCGCTCGATCCCGATATAATTCACCGCCGGGTTCTGCCTGGCATGCTCCATCAGGAACCGGCCCTTGCCCATGCCAACCTCAATACGAATCGGGTTTCCATTCCCAAACAGCTCCTGAAATCTCCCACGGTATGCCTCCGGCTCCTGCACGACATACGGGCTCTCCGCAATCGCCTCCTCGGCTCCCCGAATATGACGCAGTCTCATATTCCAAACCTCCGGTTTTTTCATGTTTTATCATTCTAACAGAGATGCGCCTGCCTGGCAAGCATTTCCGTATGCATGCAATTCCATATTCATGACACAAATTGTAAACGACTATGCTAAGCTCGAGCATCGTCTTACGACTCGCTCTCGCAAACTAAAATCGAGTTCTATACATTTTTGTATCGGCTATTTGTCTCCATTTGATTTCATTTGTTCTCAGCTGTCCACTCTCTATGGTCTGTCCAGACTGATGTTATCATTTTGTTATCACGTATGTGTTATCAACCTTATTCCTTGTTGATAAAGTCATACATAGCTGCCTTCCCCTGTTCCAGCTCCAGGATGCACGCCTTACATAGATACTGATCCGGTTCTAAATACAAACCTGTTTCAAGATCATTCAAGCGCTCAAAGAAATCTGTATTAATCAATTTTTTATAAGCATCTTCATGCGATAGATTAAAACGCTCCATCAGATATTTTGTAATTGTCACGACCGATAGTCCTAATGTAACCATAGATTTTCCCTCTGTCAGACAATGCTAACCTACAATCTATTAGAAGAATAATTTTTAACAAAGTATCTGCAAAATCCTG
>JAJQCO010000201.1 GCA_021202655.1 Clostridiales bacterium
ATCGACGGTATTCTTCCAGAGAACGTCATACCACTTCGGGGACTCCTCCGGCTTGCAGACCACGATCATCTCCTGCTTCTCGAACTGATGAATCCGGTACACGCCGCGCTCCTCGATGCCGTGCGCGCCCTTCTCCTTGCGGAAGCACGGAGAATAGCTCGTCAGCGTCTTCGGAAGCTCCGCCTCCGGGGTAATGGTGTCGATAAACTTGCCGATCATGGAATGCTCGCTCGTCCCGATCAGATACAGGTCCTCGCCTTCAATCTTGTACATCATCGCGTCCATCTCCGCGAAGGACATCACGCCCGTCACAACATTGCTGCGGATCATAAACGGCGGCACGCAGTAGGTGAAGCCGCGGTCAATCATAAAATCGCGGGCGTAGGCAATCACCGCCGAATGCAGCCGCGCAATATCGCCCATCAGATAGTAAAATCCGTTTCCGGCCACTCTGCCCGCCGCGTCCAGGTCAATCCCGTCAAAGGTCTTCATGATATCCGTGTGATACGGAATCTCAAAATCCGGAACGACCGGCTCGCCAAAGCGCTCGATCTCCACATTCTCACTGTCGTCCTTGCCGATCGGCACACTCGGATCAATGATATTCGGGATCGTCATCATGATCTTCTGCACGCGCGCATTTAACTCCGTCTCCTGCGCCTCCAGCTCCGCCAGCCGCGCCGCGTTCGCCGTTACCTGCGCCTTCACCGCCTCGGCCTCCTCGCGCTTGCCCTGGCCCATCAGTTTGCCGATCTCCTTGGAAAGCTTATTCCTCGACGCACGGATGCCATCCGCCTCCGCCTTCGCCGCACGGTTCTTCGCATCAAGCTCAATCACCTCGTCAACCAGAGGAAGCTTCTCAAACTGAAATTTATTCTCGATGTTCTTCTTCACAATATCCGGATTCTCACGGACAAATTTTAAATCTAACATGATCTCCTCCTGTAACCTGTCTTATACTGACCGCTGATAAAATCTTTCCCGATTATACATCATTTTCGTGTAGATGGAAAGCATCTTTTTTGCCAAAAATCAAAAGGGAGCCAGCAGAACTAACTCCCGACTCCCTCAGGTGTACGTCCGCAAACGCACACCCCAATTGATATTGCCACTATCCCTGATGGCATTCCCTGTTTTCCTTCTGGCAAAGCTTCCAGCCGACTGAGAAGAGCAGCAGACCGGCGATCACGAGAATCGGGATCGGCCAGTTGAGCTGCCCGGTCTGCGGCAGTCTCCCATCAATGATCGGTATCGACTCCGAGGAAGCGACTTCCCCGCTCGAAATCCCTTCCGAACTGCCTGAGCCGACGCCCGGGCCGCCGCTGCTGCTTGTGCTTGTGGAACCTCCGCCGCCTCCGGATGAACTTCCCCCGCCGCCTGACGAACCGCCGCCGCTGCCGGATTTTTTGCTGAGCTCTACCTTCGGGGTGGCCGTCACCGCATACTCATAGACCGCGTTGACCTCGTCATACATCGGGACGCTGACCAGGAAGGGCGATGCCGCAAAATAGCCGCTTGCCGCCTTGTTCTGCACCAGCAGATACAGTCCCGCTTTCAGACTGTCAAAGGTAACCACGCCATCTGTCCCGATTGTCTTTACCGTCCCGGCCAGGCTCTGTGCCGAAGCGTATTCGGAAAGCCTGGACGCCGTCTCCGATGAGGTGACATCCGTCAAATCCGCCTCGCTTCCGGCGAACTCATCCGTCAGAGTAAAGCTGTAATCGCCATTAACCTCCAGCACATCCCCCACCCGGTAGAGGGTCATCTGTCCGCCGGGAACGGCATTGGAATTGTAGGTCATGGTCATCGTGATGGAACCCTCCTGCGACAGGTCGGGAACCTCAGCGGCATAAGCCGCGGATCCCACCACACCCAGTAGGAGAGCCGCCGTAAGCACCGCGGTCAACATTTTTCTTACCATCATTTTTCATCCCCTCCCTGTCATTTCTTTCGGGTTGTAATCAGTAACACGATTAACAGTATCAACAGGATCGGTACCGCGACCAGTGGAGCGACGATGACCGGATCAAGCTGGTAGGCGTCGCCGGTGACGCGAACATTTGAAATCGTCTTCGTCGGATCATCCGGATCGACAATATTCTCTGTCCGCTTCCCCCGCACCAGCATGCGGTGGCTGTTTACGCCATAGGGCGTGCAGGTCAGGAGCGTACAGTAGTCCTCATCCTCGTCAATGTAGATCGCCTCCATCTCATACGGCAGGACAATCAGAATCTGGTCAACCTCGTAGGTATAGAGACGGTCCAGGATCGCAATCGTAAAATAATCGCCGACCTCCATCTTATCAAGGTCGGTAAACAGACGTGCACTCGGAAGCCCGCGGTGGGCGGAAAGCACACAATGCGTCCCCGGCCCGCCTACCGGAAGGCTGCTTCCCTGCAGATGCCCGGCGGCAATCTGTAATACGCCTTCACTGGTGCCATGGTAAATGGGCAGTTCTTCATTAATCTTAGGGATCGTCACATATCCCATAATTCCCGTACCGGTAATGTCCAGCGTCTCCCAGTAGCCCTCAATCTGCTCCGGATCCTGCAGCGCCTGGACAGAGCCCAGCTCCCGCAGCGCAGCATTATAGGCGTCCGCTTTTTCAAACAGTTCACTGAAATCCTGCTCCGTCATCTCTGATACGACCGAATCATAACTCGCCAGCAAACGCTTCAGGCCGCGGTTGTTCCACCAGTCGCTGAAGGACGGATATACCAGCAATGACACGCCAACCAGAAAGACAAGGACCAGTAAAACGGTTGAAATATGCTTTTTCAAAGCTTCCTCCCTGATGCCGCCCGGCGCTTATTGACACCGGACGGCGAAATATTTCCTGTTTGATGAAAGCTTATGTAACTTAGTTCCTGCTTCCCATGCGCTTCTTCGTGATCAGCAAGATCACAGCGCCAACCGCCATGATGCCGCCTGCTACATAGAAGATGGTGGTGCCGACGCCGCCGGTGGTGGGCAATTCAGAACCGGTCGTGTTTATCACATGAATCAGCACCTTACCATCACTCTCCGTAGCGGAAGGAGTACCACTGATACTTTCTTTGCCCGAGTTGATTTCAATTTCCAAATCAATAAAAGCCGGATCATCATCGTTGGTCTCATAAGAAGCCGTCACTGTGAATGTAATGTCATCTGCTTTGGTATAACCTGAAGGTACCGTTGTCTCTACCAGTTTATAATAACCGGCATCCAGGCCTTCCCATGTAAAGGTATAACCATCCGTATATACCTGTTCCGAGCCAACTGCTCTCCATTCTCCTGTGTTTGCACCAGATGCATAATATTTATAAAGGGTGAATCCGGCTCCATTCAATGTATTTCCACTGCTGGAATATTTATCTACTTCCAACTGATAGGTAAATGTGATTACCTTATCCCACGGCGTGTATCCAGTACCTCCCCCATATGGATTATTAGAATATTCCAATCGGGCTTCGTTCGGATTACCTGTTGAGCCAATCTCTGCAGTATCTTTGAGTTTCGCTGTATATTCCACAACGATCAAGCTGGTGCTTTTTACCTCAACATCTGTCTGTAAATTCTTTAAATCGTCGATGATAACTTCAAAGGTGCAACCATCTGTAAGGTTGTCTGTCTTAACAGTGTAATCACTACTCTCCAGTTCGGTTTTGGTTGTTCCGTTTTCTACATAAACCTTGACACTGCTCGCCGTAAAATCGAGTCCACTTGAAAGCTTATCATGAAAAGCATAATAATAAGTATCATAAGCCGCATACTGGTTTGAAACCGTACCGGTCAGCCGGAAAGGAACCTCATCGCCGATATCATAATCCGCGCCATCCTGCCAAGTTCCAGACGAGCTGTAGACACTGTCATTCTTTTCTTCCACTTTTTTTATCAGAGAAGGAACGCTCTCTTTTGTTTCAACCGTTGTCGTTTCATTACCGGCGGTATCCAGCATATAGACAGAAATTGTATCTGTCGTTCCAGATGGAAGGGTTCCTACAGCCGTTTCTATAATCAGATAATAGCCCAAATCCATATTGGTAAACGATCCGCTTGTCGTTGTTGCCTCTGCTGACAAATTCGCTTTTCCTATTTCAGCATAGATGCTTTCTGCAAGAGCATTTAACTCCTCGGATCTACTGGTCAACTTCGAAATATAATCAATTACTTCCGCATCTGTGGATTTACCAGTCACACTCTGCAATATACTGCTGTACTTGCTGTTCACGGTGTAGGAATAGGTTTCCACATCATTCCCCTGTTGATCCTTTGTTGTTCCTACCGTCACATCCATCAGCTTGTAAGCCGCATAGGTAGCGCCGGTGACATCTCCGTCATCAATCGTAATCGTAGCCGCCGATGTACTAAAGCAAGTCCCGATTACCATCACCATGGCCATCAGAAGTCCCAACAGTCTTCTCAGTTTCTTCATCTCTTCACTCTCCTTTTTTCATTTTCTTATTCTTTTACTTTACATTTCCTGTGACCGTCTGCCACATGACAGGCAGCCCCGCAAGAGCAGGCGAACACTCCCCATTACACCTCTTCATGCCTCCTTTTCCGCCTTATGTCTTTATACATGAAGCAGGCACAGCCAGTTAATAACATGCCTGCCATTGTATACATGAATGTTCCGCTTCCGCCGGGTGCGGGATGCTCCTTACCCGGCGAGTTGGGAACGGGAAGGTTAATGTTTTCTTCGGTTTGCGAACTGTCGAGCGCGCCCTCATGTACGGTCTCATCTGCTCCTTCCTTCGCTATCAGCTCGTCCTTCATTGCATCGCAGGTGCTACACTCACCGTCCACATCACAGAACCAGAAGTAATACTTTGTAGTGTTGTCCAGGACATAGCCGTCCGGGGCCTTGGTCTCGATGAAGTAGTACAGCGTGTGGGCGCTGAAGATAACACCTTGCGTGGGATTTGTATTAACAGTCGCTGTGCCGTCATTCCCGGTGGTCACGGTGGTCAAAAGCGCGTCTGTTTCGGCGTTGTAAACGTCAAATTCCGCACCGGCCAGCGTTGCCCCGGTGTCCGCGTCCTTCTTTGTCAGCGTGACGGAATAGGTCTGGGCACTAGCAGACACATCATTGACAATCTTTGCCCCAACTTCGTCCTTAAATGTTTTGCCGAACACCGTTACTTCGATTGCATTGCTATAGCTTACGGTTCCGCTGCCGTCAATTTTCGCATTGTAGACCAGCGTGTACTCATACGGTCCCAGCGCCGATTCGTTCAGGGTGATGGTGGCCACATTTGAGTCTGTGCCGCTGCTATATTCCACGGTGTAATCGGTCACAGTAAAGGTGTTTCCGTCTGCGTCTTTGGCTGTGATCACGGTGGAACCCTTGTCGTATATCAGCGACGTGCTCATGGTGTCCGTGATCTCGACCGCGTTATAGACGCTGAGATCCGCCATTGTCTCGTTGAAGGCGACCGTGTACTCTACTACATAACCGTTGTCGCTGTCAGGTTCATCCGTCAGCTCCTTGTCGATGACGCTGGGGAGGTCTACCTCTGCTGATGTGTCGCCCACCAGGTTGTCCGCGTTTCCGTCTGTGCCTTTATTTTGCAACTGGACGGAGTTCCGCAGGCTTGCACCCGCAGCGTTATATTCTTCTATGAGATTCTCATCCTCATAGACCACGCTGGAGCTATAAGTGATGGTCAGCACCACATCCTCTTCGAACTGCCACCAGAGGCTCCACTCGCCGTTTTCGTCGTCCCAGCAGTAGAACCAAATCGTGCGGCCATAGTCGTAGCCATCTCTCGTAGAGGTGTCATGAAGCTCCCATGCGATCAGGTCGCTGCCGTCGTTCGCTGCATCCTCAAGATTAGGTACGGTGAAAGCATCCTGCCCGCTGATTTCCGCCGTGATGGTTGTTGTGGTACTGTCCACGCCCAGGTCGTTATAGTAGCGCTGCACACGTGAACCATTCACATATACACCCTCGCTGTCGTAGATATACCAGTTGTAAATCTGCTCACCATCGGAATTTCCAGGAATCGATGCGTCAACTGTCCAGGTGATAGTAGCGTCATCCAAGGTCGCCCCCTCATTGTAGACGCCGCCCTTGTCAATGCCGCCTTCGCCGGTGGAAGTTCTCCCCGTTTTTTCAACGTCGTTGAACGTCACGGAATTACCATAGGTGGCATAACTGCCTGAACCTGTAATTGTCGTGGTGTACTCGATGTAGATGATCCAGCCTGTGGAATCATCCTCCGGCAGCGTGATCGTTTCCCTGCAATTCTTGCAGGTGAACTCATCCGGCAACGTGATCTCCCAGCCGGTTTCCGTCCACGTCAGGTTCGCATCGTCCACGGACAGCGTGTGATACGTTCCTTCGCTGTCCTGTATGGTGATCGTCATATCGTCGATGTCATCTTGCGTAAATTCATGGTTATTCGTTGTGATGGTGTCCGTGATGGTTTGCCCAGCCAGCCCCACATCGTCGCCGCCGTCCACCTGGATTTCCCAAGTGATGTAGCCATCCTCAGAATAAACTTCCCCTGCTCGCTTATGCAGCGACGCCGAAGTGTCCTCGGTTTCCTCGATGACTTGATAGGTGATGTCGCCAATCGTGATTGAGTCCCCTGCGTTTTCAAACGATGCCGATGCAGTGGCGGAGAGAGTGATATGAGACAAAGTGGACAGGCCAGTTACCTCGTTGATTACAAAGGTCAGTGTTCCGGCGGTGGCGTCGATCGTCCATGTGCCCAGAACCAACTCTACGCCAGAGTTGTTAATAACAGTCACCGTTCCGGTACCGTCCGTCAATGTGATCCCTTCGGGGAAGGTGTAAACATAGGTTCCGGCCTCAATACCGCCCTCAAAGTAAAATTCCAAAGCTATGTGATACTCGTCTCCCGCTATCAGGGTATAGTCTCCGTTTTCATCCTTCTCGACCACATTATTGTCCGCATCTTTTACGGTGATGGTCGCGCTGGCCGGGTTGCCGTAATGGCTGTCGCTATAGTTTTCGACATAATCCAGAATATCAATGCCGGCGCTTCTGCTGGCGCCCAGCACATACCCCACCACCGACACGTTTTCCTCACCGGAAAGCAGTTCTTCCAGATCATAGGAAACAATCGCCGCCTCGCTGATGATATCGTAGGAGCTTTCTTCTTCGTCCTCCTCCTCTTCGTCTTCCTGGGCCGTCAGCCGCGGCGTTACCTTTTTCTCTATCGTCGCTCCCAGGGGGCTTACCTCCTGCGCTGCTTCATCTGCGTCGCCTGGCGTTGAATCGCTCCATCCGCCGCCCCGCCCCGGTTTTCTGATTTCCGCGTCGCTCGGCGTCGCGGTCTTTTCTTTATCCGTCTGTGCTTTCTTGGCGTTGCTCGACGTTGCTTTTTCCGCATTGCTCGAGCTTGCCAGTTCCACGTCATCGGTCTCATACCATTCAATTTCTGTCCGGTAATCGCCCTCAATGACCTTCAGTTCTCCGGTTCTGGCATTGTATTCTGCCACGATTCCCACGCGGTCTGCTTCGCCGTCTCCATCGGTATCAAAGAAGATCAGGTTGCCTGCCTCCGGCGTATGACCTTCCGCTTCCACGAACCCGGTGTTCTCCATATCTGCCAGCTTGTCCGCCAGCTCCGCCGCGCTGGTTTCCCGCGGGATCACATTTTCCGGCACCTCCGCCACATCCAGACACCAGGATACGAACATCGCATTCCAGTCACCATACGGTTTCCCAAACCAGTCGCCGTAATAGCTCTTTCCCTCGTAATCCGCTATGTACCCGACCTGGCTCTCCGCCACCGCAAGCAGGTCGTCAGACCAGATCCCGGTCAGCTCGCCGTCAAAATCCGGAACATCGTCCCAGTCCGAGAGCATCCACTCCGGCACGCCCATGTCCACATCGACGCCCAGATCCCGCGAGCTCTTTGTGAGGAAACGCCTGGTCGCCATGTCGTAATCCAGGTCAAAGATCAGATCGACCTCCGCTTCCGGGTCGTCGTCGTTTGTTGTTGTGCTCGCAGCCACATTGGTCGGCGTTGCCCGTTTTTCTTCCGCCTTGTTCCCGGCGTTGCTCGCCGTCGCGGTCCTGGGTCTGTCCAGTGTGATTGCCGGAAGGATCAGCGCATAGGTCGTACAGAAAACGACCACAGCCGCAAGCGAAGTCAGTACCATCTGCCAGTTTCGCTTCAGACGATGCGCTTTCAGATATTCCATGATTTTTCTGATTACTCTGTCCCCCATTTTCCCCTCTCCTTCCTTTTTACGTTAACGGGCCGAACCGTTCCATCGGCCAGACCCGGAACACGATCTTCCCTACGCTCTCTTCATCTGCGATACAGCCGATCGTCGTGCTCCGAGAGTCCACTGATGTGCTCCGGTGATCCCCCAGGCAGAAAATCCGTTTCTCCGGCACCTGGTACGGGAATTCGATATCGCACTCCCCCAGCGCCTTCTCCGTCAGATACGGTTCCTCCAACCGTTCGCCGTCCACAGATACATTCCCTTCCTCATCTATCTCAACCCACTGGCCCGGTCCCGCAATATACCGCTTGACCAGCAGCTTATTCCCCGAATAAAAACAGACCATGTCTCCCGCCTCAAAGTCCACGCCCTTAAGCGAAACCACGATGTCCCCCTCGCTCAGGGTCGGAACCATCGACGTTCCGTAGATCTGGAGCACCGGCATGAACAGCACCGCCACCAGGATGGCCGCCGCCGCTACCACAATCAGGATAAAGACCGTGCTCCGCAGCACCTGTCGGTATCTCTGGTTGTAGCGCTCCCGTTTCAGCTCCTCCCGCAGCTGGTCGAGTTCCGGCAGTTCGCCCGGCGCTCTTCTCCTTCTCTTACGAACCACACTGCTCATGAACGTCTGTCCTCTCTTCTGCCCGGCTGCGGATGTTCTCCAGATACTGCGCCGCCGCCCGGTCCGCCGCCTCAAAAATGCCGTTCAGACGGAGCGCCGCCTCGGCGAGCGTTCCTGCCTGCGCGACCTCGATTCTGCGGTCGACAAGCGCCTTTTCCGTTTCAGCCAGCTTCTTTTTCAGCTCCTCATTCTCCTCCATCTGGATAATGAGCATCTCCAGGAGCTCGCTCCGGCTCAGACGCTTTAATTCTTTATCCGTCATGCTCTATCTCTTCCCCATTCCCTGTCTCTGCTCGATTCCCTGTCTCTACTCGACGACCGGCTCCATGGAAGGGTTCTTTTCCTCGGAAGCTTCCAGAGCGTTCGTCTCACGAAACTGTTTCTCAAACAATTGCAGGAATTCCAGCACCTTCGCCGACTCCTCTGTCTCACACAGCACGTCCAGAATCATCTTCAGTGTCTTCCTGCTCTTATTCTTGCCTGAAATCACATCACAGCTCGTCGCTTCTGTCTTTCCGATACGGCCGGCCAGCTCCTTCGCCGTGAGATTGCTTGTCAACAATAGCATTTTGATAACCACTCCTTCCGGCGTGGCCTTACTCGTTCGTCTCAAATGATATTCCCTCCTGTCAGAACTCTCCGCTACACCAGGATTAACAACATAATACATATTATGTGGTAAGCGGCGGAAAACCTGCATAAAATCAACACTTCTGGCA
>JAJQCO010000079.1:0-4529 GCA_021202655.1 Clostridiales bacterium
ATACTGAGTGTCACTATTCTTTTATTTTCTTTTTCTTATTTTCTTATATCAAGCGGTTTGCACGCCATTTCTGTGTATTACTGCGAAGCCTTCCTCTTTACCATATGCGACGGCATATTACAGGATCTGTCATCAGCTGCCTTTTCGCATGCTATGTCAAATCATTGTCATTTTATCACCAGATCAGGAGGTATCTTATGTCATATGATGAATTTCTTGATACCATTCTCAGCGGCTTCACCAAAAGGCTGGGAGAAGATTACCAGTTTCATATTCATATACTTCCGAGAAACAACGGCGCCATGACAGACGCGCTCTTTTTCTCCCGCCCAGGGCAGTCGGCCATGCCGGTTGTCTCTCTGCGTCCGTATTACGAACGGATCTGCGGCGGCGAAATCACAGCAGACCAGGCTCTGGAGGAAATCCTTTCGCTCATCTGTCACAGCAGCCCGCTTCAGGCGGATGAGATAACCGGACTGGAGGATTTTGACCGGATACGGGAACGGATCATGTTCCGGCTGATCCACACGGAATCAAACCCGGCCATCCTTGCGGACGTCCCGCACATCCCCTTCCTGGATCTGTCGATCGTTTTTTATCTGTTCCTGAAACGACGTGGCAAGGCGCAGATGACTACCATCATCCGCAACATCCACGCCGGAAAATGGGGTGTGACGGCGGCAGATCTGTGGACGTTAGCGAGGAAAAACACTCCGCGGGAATATCCCGCCCGCGTCATGCCCATGCAGGATGTCCTACGGCAGCTCGTTCCATCGCCGTCAGACATCTCCACAGCCGTCACGGCGCTTGACAGACCGGATCGCTCTCCCCTCTACGTCGCCACCAATCAGAGCGGCCTTTACGGAAGCGCCTGTATTCTGTATCCGGATATGCTGCGCGAAATTGCCGGACGTCTGGATTCTGACCTGGCGCTGCTGCCGTCCAGTGTCCATGAGATCCTGATCCTGCCCGCCGATCCGGATACGCCCTACCAGGAGCTTAGCCAGATGGTGACCTCCATCAACCGGGAACAGGTTGACTGCGAAGACCAGCTTTCCAACCAGGTTTACCTCTACCGACGGGATGACCGGCTCGTGCATGTGATGACAAACGGGCCAAAGCTCGTCGGGCAGGCAAAGAACGCATAAGCGCCACGGACAGTTTCTTAGATATTATTTGGCAAACTGCAGGGGCTGCCACCGGCAGCTCCTTTGGCATGCTTTGGCAACTACAGGGGCTGCCACCGGTAGCTCCCTTGGCATGCTTTAGCAAAAAGGCGGCGGATCTTCTCCGTCGCCTCTTCATGACAGAATACAACACATGCCAAACAGCGTCAGAGCTGTCGAAATGCCTTTTTTCTGTAGAATACAGTCCTTGTCATTCCGCATCCAGCAGCATCTTTTTCACATAAAGCATCCGGTCACGCAGCACCACGGCCTCCTCGAAATTCAGTTCGGCGGCGGCCTGATTCATCTTTTTCTGCAGCTCCTTCGCAAGCTTTTTCAGCTCTCCCGCATCCATGGATTCCGGCTCCTTCTCGAACGACTTCTGATCCTCCGTCGCCGCTTTGGAAATCGCAATCAGATCACGAACCGCTTTTTTGATCGTTTTCGGCGTGATGCCATGCTCCTCATTGTATTTCTGCTGAATGTCGCGCCGACGATTTGTCTCGTCAATGGCAACGCGCATGGATTCCGTAATCGTGTCCGCATACATAATCACATGCCCCTCCACATTTCGCGCCGCGCGGCCAATCGTCTGAATCAGCGACGTCTCAGAGCGAAGGAATCCTTCCTTATCCGCATCCAGAATCGCCACCAGCGTAATCTCCGGAATATCCAGTCCCTCCCGCAGAAGGTTGATGCCCACCAGCACATCGAACACATCCATTCGCATGTCACGGATGATCTCCGCCCGCTCCAGCGTGTCAATATCCGAATGCAGATATTTCACCCGGATCCCCGCTTCCCGCATATAATCCGTCAGATCCTCCGCCATCCGCTTGGTCAGCGTTGTGATCAGCACCTTGTGGTGATTGGCCGTCTCCCGGTTCACCTCCGACACCAGATCGTCAATCTGCCCCTCCACCGGACGCACCGAAATCTCCGGATCCAGAAGTCCGGTCGGCCGGATGATCTGCTCCGTCCGAAGAAGCTCGTGCTCCGCCTCATACTGCCCCGGCGTCGCCGAGACGAACATCATCTGGTCGATCTTACTCTCAAATTCCTGGAAATTAAGAGGTCGGTTGTCCAGCGCCGACGGCAGGCGGAAGCCATAATCCACCAGCGTCTGCTTCCTCGACCGGTCGCCAAAATACATTCCCCGCACCTGCGGTAACGTCATATGCGACTCGTCAATGATAATCAGAAAATCCTCCGGGAAATAATCAATCAACGTCCACGGCGGCGCCCCCGGCTCCCCGAACACCAGATGTCGGGAATAATTCTCAATTCCCGAACAAAATCCCGTCTCCCGCATCATTTCCACGTCAAAATTCGTCCGCTCCGAAATTCGCTGCGCCTCCAGAAGCTTGTCCTCGCTTTTAAACCACGCCACCCTCTCCTTCAATTCCTCAAGGATATTTTCCGTCGCAAGCATCATCTTTTCCTTCGGCACCACATAATGCGACGCCGGGAAAATCGCCACGTGATTTAACTGCAGCTTATTCTCCCCGGTCAGCGCGTCAAACTGCGTAATCCGGTCGATCTCATCCCCGAAAAATTCAATCCGGAACGCCTCACTCCCCGAATAAGCCGGAAACACCTCCAGCACATCGCCTCGCACCCGGAACGTCCCCCGGTGAAAATCCATCTCATTGCGCGTATACTGGATATCAATCAGCTTCCGGATAACCTCGTCCCGATCACGCACCATCCCCGGGCGCAGCGAAATCACCATCTCCTGGTAGTCGATCGGACTGCCCAGTCCATAAATACAGGAAACCGACGCCACAATCACCACATCCCGCCGCTCCGAAAGCGCCGCCGTCGCCGAATGCCTCAGCTTATCAATCTCGTCATTAATCGCCGAATCCTTTTCAATGTAGGTATCCGTAGATGGCACGTAAGCCTCCGGCTGGTAATAATCGTAGTAGGACACAAAATATTCCACTGCGTTCTCAGGGAACATCTCCTTAAACTCACTGTACAGCTGAGCCGCCAGCGTTTTATTGTGCGCTATTACCAAAGTCGGCTTCTGGAGAGCCTCGATCACATTTGCCATCGTAAAGGTCTTTCCGGAACCCGTAACTCCCAGTAAAGTCTGGAATTGATTGCCTTCTTTAAAGCCTTTGACCAGCTCGGCGATGGCCTGTGGCTGGTCGCCGGTGGGCTGGTACTCGCTGTGTAGGATGAAAGGTTTTTGTTCACTTTGCACAAAAGTCACCTCCGAAATCCATAGTAAAAAGTTCGTGTATGTGCCAGAAATTCGCCCAGGCACATACTCAGTTTTCGCTCAAAAATGCCTTTGGACGAATTTTGGTCACTAAATTCATTTTCCCGGACTGTGCGGAAAAGAGGAAATGATACGGAAAATGCAACGTGCGATCATTTGCCAATGGGGATATTATAACAGTTTCCAATGTGATTGTCTACGGGGGCGATTCCTGACCCTGTTTGCTTTACATATCAAAAAAGGCAGCCGAACTGACTGCCATTAAGCTAACTCTATCTCTTATCCTCTCCTGCTGATTCTAACACAAGTTTCTCTACTCCATCACTAATATAAAATCCATTCCTTTTCATTTCAGATAAAAGAGGTCTTATTTCCTGAATAAAGCCCTCTTTCCTTGCTTTCAATAAAACTCCGAGTGTTCCCGTGACTGTCAAGCCTAAATACTTTGCTGTTTTCTTAGCTGCATTATCATCAATAATCAGCAAGTCTGCCTTTTGCTCCTGAGCAAGAATCATCACTTCAACCTCTCCGTCATGTAACTTTGCCCGGTACATTTTCTTCTCGCTTAAATCCTTAATTGTATCTACATGAACCCAATTTCTGGATTTTTTTATCTGAATACAAGCGGAATCCGTTTTAGCCGTTACCTCCTTATATACAGCCAGAGGAATGTGAATTTCACCATATAACTTCCGCAGAAGTTCCAATTGTCCAATTCCGCAAAGAACAATCAATGGTGTTGAATTCACAATTACCCTACGCATTGTTCATTTCCTCCATAAATTCTTCTCTATTATCAAATTGAAAAATCGATATATGGTTTTGCCCAAGATAGCGAATAAATTCCTCTTCTGACATTCCTGCTATCTGAGCACAATATCCAATCGATACGCCGCTCTGTGTATAATATCCAAGAGCAACTGCCTTTTTCACAAAACGATTGGCATCTTCTATATTCATCTTTGTATCATAAAGAACCTCATCCGGTATACTCACTGCTATCTGACACATATAATCCACTCCCTTCAAAGTCTGCTCCATCGCATCTATAAACCATTGATGCGTTTCAGAAATAGCATTTTATCAGAGAATCCTTGCTATTCTTACTTTATATCTTACCACAGCATCAATATAAC
>JAJQCO010000079.1:4539-6802 GCA_021202655.1 Clostridiales bacterium
CTCCTATCAACGACTTTATGATATTTAAAAAGATCATTTACTCACACAAATACTCATCTACGTCAATCTCAATCCCTGAAATCGTATCTCCAACTTCTGTCTCTGATACGTTCTTTGGCATCACATCTTCTATGTAAGCATCCAGTTCTGGTATGTCGTCTGGAATAATATTGGCGTTGTCCCCATACACATCCATAGTGATAAGTTCCTTCGCATGTCCCATCAGTCTCGATACTGCTTTCGGATTAAAGTCACTTTTCAGAAGAAGAGTACAGTACGAACTCCTCAAGTCATGCCATCGTATATCAGGCAGTCCTGCATCTTTCAACAGCTTCTTATAATGCGGCCAATGAAAATCCTTGCTTCTCGGCTTTCCAAGCGTCGAACAGCAAATATAATCTGAATCGACAAATCTTGTACTTCGCCTGCTCCTGTTTTTCTCATACTTTTCACGTTCCTGCAGGATTGCCTCGAATACATAATCCGGTATCGGCAGTATTCTCTTGCTCGAATCAGTCTTTAACGGCAGCTCACTCTTAGTCGTTGACTTCTTCTTTTCCGCATTGGGTTCACGATCAAGCTGTCTGCCAAGCTGACGTTCTACCGACAGGGTACGGCTGATGTAATCCACGTCCGAATATTTAACCGCATTGATCTCCTGTCTGCGAAGCCCCATCAGTACATTGAATAACACCTGCATATGAATCGGCGTATTCCTGCTCGCTTCAAGTAATGTCAAAATCTGCTCAAAATTCAACGTCTTGGTCGTGTCAATATTCCTCGTGTGATAGGGCTTTGATTCCACGGTCTTAGGAAGGCTTATCCCCTCTGCAGGATTGACAGCCAGCAGCTTATTTTTAACAGCGTAGCGCATCGAAACATTCATGACAACCTTAGTCTGACGTGCAATATATTTGGAGAACTCGGCCCTATCCTGATACAACCGCTGGATATCGCCCTTGTGGATATCCAGCAGTCGCTTTCCTCCCATGATCGGAATGATATGTCTCCTGGCAATGTTGGCATAGGACTCATAAGTATTGCTGCTCCCCACCCTTTTACGGATATCATATTCCAGCCAATAATTGAGAAATTCCGCTAGTTTCACCTTATCGTTGACGATATAAGTCCCATTTGCCAGCATCCCCATTTTTATCTTCCGGTCCGCCTCTGCTTCTTTTTTGGTTTCAAAGTAACCGGACTGGCGAATATGCTTTGAACCATCCGAAAACACAAGAGAAATCCGATAGACATACTTCCCTCTGTCAGCCTTTTTAAATACCGGCTTTACATCCCAGTCCACATAATCTTTTAATACAAAATCACACATTCTCTTCCACCTCCGGTATAAAAGAATCGTTCATAAAATTCAGAATATGCTCCTGCTCATCCATAATCTCGCAGTAATATTCAAACGTCGTATGAATGGAACTGTGTCCCAGCAGCGCACTGACCTTTACAAGAGGCACACCCTGCTCTGTCAGGATCGTCGCATACATATGTCGCAAGCTGTGAACTGTCAGATGAGGCAGTCTGTTTCTGCTGCACAGTTTCGTCAACGCTGTATTAAATGATGACGGCGAATGAGGCAAACCATTCTTCGCACAGGAAACATAGCCTTTATCTATGTATGCATCGCCCATCAGTTCCTTCTGCATTTCGATGACCATTTTCCTCTTTTCCAGTTCATCAAGAATAACCCGCGGCACCTTCAAAAGTCGTCTACTATTTACTGTCTTCGGATCCTTTTCGATCACTTCATAACTGGAAATTTTCTCCTGTCCTTTTAAAATAATCGGGTTCGCTGTGACCTGTCGCTCTATCTTAACCGTCCGATTTTCTATATTGAAATCACCGAATTTCAACCCGCTGATCTCCCCTTTACGAAGTCCCAGAAAAAGTCCCAGCAGGATTTCCAGGAACCAGTTATTATCGGACGCTTTCGACAGAAAAAGTCTCATTTTCTGTTTGTCCAGGACGATAATTTTAGGCTTCTTACGTCGATACGGTTTCGTATCCGGCACGGGATTTCTCTGAATATAACCCTGAGCAACAGCATCTTTCAGGGCGATATTCAGAAGCTCCCGACTCTTGTTTCCAGCAGACTCACTGGCTTTCGCGGCAGCGGCGATCAGCTCATCCAGGTATTGTGCATTAACATAGCGCAGTCTGATCCTCTGCTCCATATTCGGCAGAAGCAGGTCATAGATTACGTATGTCGCAAGCGCTTTTGACGTGCTTTCGGCTCGCGCACTGTAAACCT
>JAJQCO010000079.1:6812-9458 GCA_021202655.1 Clostridiales bacterium
CCCCCTTCCCCCCACTCGCTCCCCCCGCCCCCCCCCGCCCTATGCCGTCTCCCCCGCCCCTCCTATTGCGCCCCACGCTGTTCATATATTCTTTATGTCGCAAGCGCTTTTGACGTGCTTTCGGCTCGCGCACTGTAAACCTCATCCAGCCAGTATATCAAATAGTCTTCGAGACTGAAATTTGATGACCGGGAGGCGTTATGAGCACGGCAGGCCTTGCGGTAAATCTGATCGCACTCATAGTAGCTGCGTTCTGCATCTTCCTCAGTCGCAAATCCACCCTTTCTGGCATACTTTGTAGTCCCGTCACCCTGTAAAACCTTATATCTATGATACCAACTCCCACGATCGTAGAACGCGATACTCTTAAATGCCATCGTGCTCACCTCCTCTCTGTTCAATGATAAAATCAATTGGTAGCGGCATTCAGCCATGCATCAAATGATTTTTTCGGTACTCTGACAGCAGATCCAACCTTGATAACCCGGAAGGGTGGATCCCTTTCCTCGTAGACAGAATTCAAAAATTCGTACGTCTTGGTTCGACCTAAACCCAGCATCCTCTGAACATCCGAAGCAAAATATACCTGAGTATCCATCATTGTTCCCCCTTTCCCATGGCCTCATCGATCCTATTTTTGAAAATTTTCAGGAACGGCACATGTTTTTCCTCTCCAACAGGAATCCGGGCGAAATTTGTCCGTTTATTTTTCCCGTTTGGACTCGATTTTGCAATCCCCTCATCAACCAGAAGCTTAGCCAATTCATTCACATCCAGCATCATTTTCTGGCCGCTGGAATTTAAAAAATCGCGGATTTTTATATACAAATTTTCCGCTCTGAAAAAGTAATAATTACCTTCTTCAAAGCCGTCAATCTCGGAGAAATTCTCTTTAGTGGGACGCTTCTGAATCAGCACTAATTCGCCACCAAAAAGCAGCTGTCCGATCACCCGAGCAATCTGATCTGCAGGGGATTCCTCCTCGCATAACGCCTCGCTAGATATAGCTGTGACAGCAATCCCATTTTTTATCTCACAGATCAACGCATTGACTTTGTTTTGCTCTACTCGACAATAATTGACCAGAAAATCTCTCGTAAGATCCGCCGTCAATCTCAGCACACATACCGCATCGATAAGGCGTCTTTCCCGAAGCGAATTCTTTGCAAGCTCGCGTTCCTTCGGAAAATTCTTCTTAATATAATCCACAAATCGATCCCAGTTCGGACCAACATAGTCTGCGAAATTCCTGATGAATGTGGTAAAAAGGTACGGGTACTCTTGGAAATAGCTGACTGTCTCCTCGCTGACATCATCTCGACTGATCATACAGAAAAAGCAGCGAAGCATCGAGCTCAGACCATGCCCTATGATCTCACCCGTCACAGCAATAACCCCCTGAACACCTTCTCCTCTTCGGTCAGCCAAGCGGATACTTGACCGGCTCTTCGTGCTGCCGTCACCCGCCATTCGAATCAACAATTCGAGATTCTTCTCCTTAGTAAACTTGTCAGATGGAGATTTCGCAGGAGAATAATCGTCGAAAACGGTTACCGTATCTCGGCCGCTTACCGCGACGCCTCTTTCCATCGAAATCGGTGTGTCCGTATCAATCCGGCGCAGTTTATCTCTGTGCTCGTCATCTTCCAGTGGGACAAAGAGAATCAGTGCAAGCGTCCTCTTCATGCTCCAGGTCTTTCCGTTGAGCAAACGCAAGAATCTCGGTGGGAAACCTGCAGTATCGAAGACCTGATAGAGGATCCCAAGCAACGAGAACATCAGCATGGTGCCAATGGTTGCCAGGTTCCGATAAAGGCCGCAAGCTGAAACGAAAATCTGACCAACATTCTCACGACTCATGTTATAAGAAGGCAGATCCTTCCCGGTCTTAAAGGTACCAATCGGTGAGGGATTCTTGCCATCATGCACGTAATCTCGCACGCCATCAATCATCTGCCAGCCCGCATCGACATAAATACGTTCCACCCGAGCCGCCCGGATTTTGTTCCGGAACCGATTTTCGATCCTCTTCTCGACCTTTTTAACATCACAATTGATCGTCGCACTGGCATAGCGGTTGGCAATAAATGTCGTAAGCTGACGAATCTGAGTTGTCCGGATTACAAATTCAGTGGGAGCATTCCCAGCGATAGTGATCTCCGTCACAATCTCCTCCAGTTCGTGTTTCTCGTTCCCACCTCGATCAATAAAGACTCGCCTGACAACTGGTGTGAGCGTATAATTGCAATCCGGCCCGTCATCGGCCACCGTCTCTGGCACCGCATCCGACGACTTGCTGTCCACACGGATATCCGGGTTCATGAATGCCAGCTGGATCCGATTGTCGCAAAATCCGAAGGGCTGCGGATAAGTAGACTGCTGTGTCACCGGTGGAAAACCTGAAATTCCGGAAACTGGTAAATATCCCAAATACGGACTCAGGCAACTCATCCCGCCTGGACTTTCAACGATCGACGGTTCCGGCAACTCCTGGATCACTTCTCCCTCGACAACCTCAATCGGCTGCTTCTGTCTCTGATCCTGCTCATAAATCCGAATTGCCGTCTCCCGGTACTCCGGCTCACAGTTGTCCCACATCAGTTTCTTCACTTCCTCCGGTGGCGTGTCCTCATCCCAGACAATGAT
>JAJQCO010000052.1 GCA_021202655.1 Clostridiales bacterium
CCTGCACCGTCACATCTTAATAAGAGCCCGGCCCCTCGGGTCCGACCGGTCCAACGGGTCCAACGGGTCCGACCGGTCCAACGGGTCCAACGGGTCCAACGGGTCCGACCGGCCCAACCGGAGTGACCGGAGCAACGGGTCCCACGGGTCCCACCGGCCCCACGGGTCCTACAGGTCCGACCGGTCCTACAGGAGCGACCGGTGCGACCGCAACGGTGAATGCGGCTGCGGCAGTTGGCGACGCGGCAACTGCGGATGATGTGCTGACACAGTTTAACGCGCTGCTTGCGAATCTTCGGGCGGCCGGCTTGCTGGCAGGGGAATGACAGAACCTGCTGCAGGAAACGCCTTCTCATTCTTTGGTCATAAAAATCTGGCTGTGGAGTTCGCTTCACAGCCAGAAGTTTTTTTGCCATAGCATACAAAAGAAGCTGCCGGTGACAGCTTCTTTTGTTGAATCGCTTGCGGAATCTGCGGAATTTTTAGTATTGCCCATGTATTGTATTTGTGATACTATGATTTTTATGGGCTGCAGTCCGAGCTTAGCATAGTCGTATACTATGATTTTTGCAATCTGTTTGAGGGAGTCAAAATATGGAGATACAGTATACTTTGACTGGTCAGGAGGCCAGGATCGACCGGATTGTGGATCCGGATGCGCTGGTGATCGTGCCGGAGGAGGTGGAAGGCCATCCGGTGACGGAGCTGGGGGCATATGTGCTTTCCGGGACAGATGTGGAGGAGCTGCGGCTGCCGTCTCATCTTGTGCGGATCGGCGCATACGGTTTTTATGGCTGCAGGAAGCTTGCGCGGATTTACTGCCATAGCCGGATATTGGATCTGGGGACGGGATTGTTTGCGGACGCGCGGCAAATTGAGTTTTTGGACATCACGGAATATGAAGGTGAGAAGTCCTGCTTTAAGGATCTGCTTTCGGAATTGCGTCAGACTCTGCGGGTGAGAATTCACCGTGTCGGTGCGGATGGGCAGGTGAAGGAGGCGCGGCTGATTTTCCCGGAGTATTACGAGGAATGGGTGGAGAATACGCCGGCGCGGATCACATTTGCGGAGACGCACGGGTGTGGTCACCGATATCGCTACTGTTTTGTAAACCGGGAATTTCAGTATGCAGGGTATGATGCGCTTTTTCCCCATGTGAAGGTGCAGGAGCCGGAGGAGCTGGTGACGGAGCTTGCTCTCGGTCGTCTTCTCAGTCCCTATGGGCTGAAAGAGGAGGATGCCGGACGATACCGCGCGTATGTGCGGGAACACTGGGAGACGGCCGGTCAACTGCTCATCCTGGCAGATGTGCGGGATCATGAGGAGGCGACGAACCTGGAAGCGGGCGGACTGCCGTGGCTGGTGGAGCTGCTGACGGGTCAGGCGGAGATGGACAAAGGGACGAAGAACACAGAGGCCGGTAAACGGTCGGAAGCGTCCGGCGCGAATGGAATCGCCGGAGAACAGGTGGCGGCATTCATTGAGGCGGCACAGAAGGCCGGCGATACGGAGATGGTGAGCTGGCTGATGGATTTTCGTCACCGGAGATTTGCCGGAACGGATGAGGAAGGGGAAAGCTCCCGACGGCCTTTGCGGAAGCGTCGGTTTGAGTTGTAAGGAGCAGAGAGTATGATTCGCCATAATATACAGAAGGAACAGCCGGAGACAGCTCCTCTAATTGATCCGACCAGGCATCGACAGCTGGAGGAATATACGGCGGTCGAGCTTTGCGTGCGGATTCTGCAAAATGCAAGGAACGAGCTCTATCTGAATATGCGTTTTCTGGATGTCGCCTTAAGCAGTTTCGGTTTTGAGGCAGATTATGAGGGCAGTCTGGGGACGGATGGCTTTGTGATTTATTATCAGCCGGATCTGCTTGGCGCCCTGTACCGGCGCGGGCGTGCGACAGTAAACCGGGCCTACCTGCACATGGTTCTGCACTGTCTGTTCTGCCATATGGATACGCGCGGATCCAGGTCGGAGGATTTCTGGAATCTGGCCTGCGATATTGCGGTGGAGTCTGTGATTGACGGACTGTACATGAAATGTGTTCATGTGCCGAAGAACCTGTATCGGCTGGACTGGTACGGGCGTCTGAAGAAAAAGCTGGAGGTGCTGAATGCAGAGGGCGTGTACCGGGCGCTTCAGGGGATGAATCTGACGGAAAAGCAGTACCTTCGTCTGTCGGAGGAGTTTTCGGTGGACAACCATTCATACTGGAAACTGCCGGATGATGCGCCAAAGAACAGCATGGTGCGCCAGAATCAGTGGGACGACAGACGTGAGAAGATGCAGACAGAGATGGAAACCATGGGAAACCAGCAGGATGAGGAAGCGAAGAGTCTGTTGGAGCAGGTGCAGGTGGAGAACCGGGAACGGTATGATTATCGGCGTTTTCTGAGAAAGTTCTCCGTGCTTCGTGAGGAAATGCAGGTTGATGTGGACACCTTTGATTATGGATTCTATACCTATGGTCTTTCTCTCTATGGGAATATGCCGTTAATCGAGCCGTTAGAGTCAAAGGAAGTCAGTCGGATTGAGGATTTTGTGATTGTGATTGACACCTCAATGTCCTGTTCGGGCGATCTGGTGAGAAGATTTCTGGAGGAGACATATGATGTGCTGTGTGAATCCGACTGCTATTTCAAAAAGAGGAATATTCATATCATCCAGTGTGACGAACAGGTACGAGAGGATCGCATGATCACGAACCGGGAGGAGATGGAGCGCTACATGGCGGATTTTACCGTGATCGGCAACGGTGGGACAGATTTTCGCCCGGCATTTGAGCATGTGCGCGAACTGATCGGACGGGGAGAGCTTCATCGACTGAAGGGATTGTTGTATTTTACGGACGGCGAAGGAATTTATCCGGTAAAGCGTCCGCCCTACGACACGGCGTTTGTGTTTGTGAAGGATCAGTACACGGATATTTCCGTTCCGGCCTGGGCGATCAAGCTGATTCTGGAGCCGGATCAGATCATGGAAGAGCATGCCGTATGAGAGAAAGGAAGTTTTAGCCGCCATGAATATTAAAAAGGCGAAACAGGAAGTGAAGGACGCCATTGCGGCGTATCTTGAGAAGGACGAATTCGGGGCGTATGCGATTCCGGCGATCCGTCAGCGTCCGATCCTGCTGATCGGGCCGCCCGGAGTGGGAAAGACACAGATTATGGAGCAGATTTCCCAGGAGTGTCAGATCGGGCTGGTGGCGTATACGATCACGCATCACACGAGACAGAGCGCCATTGGTCTGCCATTTATCGAGCATCGGGTATACGGAGGCCGCGAATACGCGGTGACAGAATATACCATGAGTGAGATTGTGGCGTCGGTCTACCATAAAATCGAGCAGACGGGACTCCGGGAGGGGATTTTGTTTATCGACGAAATCAACTGTGTTTCGGAAACGCTGGCGCCGACGATGCTGCAGTTTTTGCAGGGAAAGACCTTTGGCAATCACCGGATCCCGGAGGGCTGGATCATCGTGGCGGCGGGCAATCCTCCGGAGTACAACAAATCTGTGCGCGAATTTGACATTGTGACGCTGGATCGCATTCGACGGATTGATGTGGAGCCGGATTATGAGGTGTGGAAGGAATACGCGGTCCAGGTTGACATCCATCCGGCGATCCGCTCGTACCTCGATATTCGCAGGCAGCATTTCTGCCGGATCGAGACGACGGTGGATGGGCGGCTGTTTGCGACGCCGCGAGGCTGGGAGGATCTGTCGGAGCTTATCCGAATCTATGAAAAGCTGGGGAAAAGGGTCGACCGGGACGTGGTGGCGGAATATATCCAGTTCCCGAAGATTGCCAAGGATTTCGCGAATTATCTGGAGCTTTATGATAAATATCAGAACGATTATCAGGTAAAGGAAATCCTGGAGGGGCATTTTTCAGAGGCCATGGTGGACAAGCTGGAGAAGGCTGCGTTTGACGAGCGGATCAGTGTGGTGGGGTTGCTTCTGTCCGGCTTAAACGAAGGCTTCCGGCAGGTCTGTCACCTGTGCGAGCGGTTGACGGACCGGCAGGCCTGTCTTTCGAAGTTAAAGGAAAACGGCGCGTTTGCCGGGGATGTGGCGCAGGTGCTTTCGGCGTTTGAGGAGATGGAAATCGGATATCGCGCGGAATGGGAAAAGAAGCGGGAGGCCGGATTGCTCTCGCGCACGGCGCTTCGCAGGAACCGCGCGGTGTCGGCGAAGCTGGAGGAGGATCTTGGGGAAGTGAAAAAACAGGATTTCTCTGGCGCAGCTGCGGTCTGGGAATTCCTGCGCGGACGTTTTATGGCGGACAGCGAGCAATATGAGGCGCTGATCGATGAGACGGGAGAGAGGCTGGAGCATGTGTTTGATTTCATGGAAGCAGCGTTTGGCGCCGGACAGGAGATGGTTCTGTTTGTCACGGAGCTGAACACAGGATTCTACAGCGTGCGGTTTTTGCAGGAATATGAATGCGAGCGATATTATGAGTATAATCGAAATCTGCTCTTCTCGGAGGAGGAGCGGGCGATCGGCGAGCTGTTGAAGTGAGCAGCAGAAAGGTAGAATGAGCGGTATGATATTAGATTCGATAACGAGTGTGACTGATCTGGCGACACTGGAGAGCTGGCTGCCCGGCTTGCTCTCCTTCGGATATCGCCTTTTGATGGCGGTTGTGATTCTCATCATCGGCAACCGGCTTGCAAAGCTGGTTAAGAAGCTTCTGAAGCGCACGTTTGAACGGGTGGAGATGGATCTCAGTGTCAGCAGGTTTCTGATGAATGTGGCGGAGGCGGCGGTCTATGCGATTGCCATTTTTATCGCGGCTGACAAGATCGGGATTCCTTCGGCGTCCATTATTGCCCTGCTCGGCTCTGCCGGCCTGGCAATCGGCCTTTCTCTGCAGGGGAGCCTGACCAATGTGGCCGGAGGCATTCTGATTATGACGATGCGTCCGTTTTGCGTCAATGATTATATTATTTATGATGGGATCGAGGGGACGGTACAGAATATCGGGCTGATCTATACGACGATTATGACGGCGGACAACCAGCGGATCACGGTTCCGAACGGCAGCATTTCCAATGCGACGGTGACGACGGTGACCGCGCAGGAAAAGCGGCGGGTGGATATTCAGGTGGGTATCGGATACACCTCAGATATCCGAAAGGCAAAAGCAATCCTGCATCACCTGTATGAATCAAATCCACTGGTGATGCAGGAAGAGGGAATTATAGTTTATGTCAGCGAGCTCGGCGACAGCGCCGTTACGATCGGAGGCCGCGGCTGGACGAAGACTGCGGATTACTGGACGGTGAAGTGGGCGATTACGGAGCAGGTCAAGGAAGAATATGACCGCGCCGGGATCGAGATCCCCTTCCAGCAGATCGACGTACACGTGTCCCGAAGCTGAATGTCCTATTCGGTGGTCAGATAACTGCTGGCTACATAGGCTTCCGAGCCGTTGTATTGGATGACCGCCCAGTCGTCGTCGTAGGCTTCGACGTAATCGACGGTGGCTCCGGCTTCGAGCTGGCCGACGCGCGAGCCGTCTGTGCTTGGTTCGGACCGCACATTTAAGACCGCCGTCGTCCGGTAGACGACAGAGGGAGCGGCTTCCTCGGTCTCCTGAGGAGCGGTCTCCTCCGGAACCGTCTCCTTCTCAACCTGCGTCTCTGCGGCGACATTTGCGGTGGTTTCCTTGCTGTCGGAATCAGGCTTCACCAGCTTTACGACGACAAAAAGCAGGATGATGCAGAGAATGGGAATCAAAAGCTTCAGAAGGTCATAAACCGTAAAGGAAAGCCCCTTTGCCTGACGGCGTTTGCGGCTTCGCGTGGTCGCGGCTCCCTTCGAAGAGCTTTTGGCGGAGGACTGGCGTCTGGCAGAAGACTGGCGCGTGCCGCGCCGGGCGTTCTTATAGTCGTTGGCAAAGGTATAGACCTCCTGGGAAAGCGCGTGATAGGACTGGTTCGCGTTGTAGGCGTTTGTATCGCCCTCATGGACGGCCTTATTGCCGATGATGCGGATCTTGTGGTAATGTTCGCAGGTGGCCTTGCTGATCCAGTGGTTCTGATACAGGGTATCGATCAGATTTTTCAGCTCGCTGGTCTCAGCGATACCGGCGCGCGCTGCCTGGAGCTTTACCATGAATTCCAGGGTCTGGCGCGCCTTAACCATGGCGCCGTTATAATCCTTCTGCCCGATCAGCTTCTCGACTTCCTTGACGCCCTGCTGTATTTTCTCCCAGTTGGTATTGGAGTTGGATGCTGCCATATGGGGATTCCCTCCTTTGTGCCGCTATTTTTATCGTGAACCGACATGCGCCGCTGATGCGGAGCACCACCACGCATGAAAGTCAGCTGCTCCGCGCTTACGCGCTCCCGCAGCTGCCGCCAGTATTCGCAATCCGGGCTATCGCCCTACTTGCTCATACCGGCTTGGTTGCCAAATGTCTGTACGTCCTTGCATGCAAGCACGCAGTCCGTACAGCCGCTTGGCAACACTTTCATAGTAAATAAACAGAAACTATTCGCACAATATATGCTTACCTGCGTTCTATTATACAACAAGATTGAAAATTCTGCACTGCAAATTTCGTGATTTTTACTATGAAACAGAAACTTGCTTAAGAGTAAAAAAAGCGCAGACTACCCCTTCAACAAGATTTTGCTTCAAAAATTTATGATTGAGCTGGCTGTGTGTTAGCCAGCAAATTAGATTTCCCATCTCCCGCAGTACAACTGCGAATTAAAATCTCCATCCATGAGTGATGCCTCCTTTACCATGCCGCGAAATACGGCATTTTTTGGTTGCCAGTTTCTCTTGATCCGGTTATAGTATTTCTGGCACAAAAAAGAGAGAAAGACCCCAACCCTAGACAAGTTGATCTTTCTCTCAGCTCTGTACGTGCCACAATACGGGATCGACGTCCCACTCGGAAAGGCATCTGTACAAAAGACACTACTATGATAAGGGAAAAATCACTGTTTTGCAAGATCATTCGTATAAAAAATTCATCAAAACCTGTTTGACTCTTTTATGGCTCGTTTCCGTCCTGAATCAGCGGCCTGCCCTTGCTGCGGCTCGAAAGGCAACCGCCATATCCATGCCTACTATGGCAGGAGGAGCATTGATTGCATCCATGGCAGGAGGGGCTATGGTAATGTTTGTGTCATGCGACTGATCTGCAGCAACTGCGGACATACCCATGCAATCCTTCCCGATATCCTTATCCCATATGATCAGTATGGCTTCTTCTTTATCCTTCGTGTACTGGCAGAGCGGTTCCTTCTCAACCGAACAATCGAACAGCTTTGTGACCGCTTCTCCATCACACGCGGACAGTTCTACAAATGGCTCCGGCTGTGGCGCATCCATAAGAAAGAATGGCTGGGTCTTCTTGCATCGGCAGAGACCGTGGACAGCACTTTCCTGAAAACCCTCACAGGCATCGATCCGTTTTCCGATTTCACCTCTGCCTTTCTACGCTTTACCGCTCATTCTTTCTTCCAGTCACACCGAAATCCGGCGGATTACCACCAACCGGCCTTCTGTCCATAAGCAGTTTTTTCATGACCACACGACAATGGTATCGTATCTGCCGGATTTTTTCGGTATCCTGTGTTTATCACACAAACAGGAGGATTTGATACCATGGATTCCACGACAAAACTGTCGGACGCGGCTGTTATCGCGCAGTTCCGCCTGGCAATCATCGCCCCGGTCATCCACGACCTTTACCCTGATGTATCCAGAAATGCGTATTACCGGCGTATTACAGAGAAGCCCCTGACCCTGCCGGACGGTTCCGTATTCCAGTACAACCCGAAGACAATCAACTAATGGGTTTCCTTTTATCAAAACGGCGGTATTGAAGCGCTGATGCCACAGGAATGGTCTGACAAAGGCTCTACCCGCGTACTCCCGGATACTGCCATCGAAGAGATCTACCGGCTGAAGGAGGCGTTCCCCAAGCTCAACGCTACCCAGATCTACCACCATCTGGTCAAGGAATCTTTCATCCCGGCAACGGTCAATGTGTGCGCGGTTCAGCGCTTCGTAAAGAAACATGACCTGAAATCCGCCCGGAATCCCACCATGCGTGACAGGAAAGCGTTTGAGGAAGACGAGCCGGGGAAAATGTGGCAGGCAGATACGGTCTATCTCCCTTCCTATTCTGTCAAGCCCTAAATCACTGATTTTTAAGACTTTTTTGCTGATATATACCTCTATAAAACAGGGCTGATGGTGATGAACAGTCATCGTATCTTGTACTGAATAGCTGATTCAGAGTAAGCCTAATAAAGCATCCCATTGTTCTGCTTTTTAAGGGCTATATTATCTCTGTTTCGCTATGATGGTGAACCTTCCGTGTCTACAGGGATCGTGTCCCAACTTCCTTCGTCCCACCTGTTCATACACCGAGTGCCGACTAAGCTTACATACAGGGTCATGCCCTACGGAAAAAACTCCTGCCAGCTACAGCTCCTGTTTTTGATTATTACTGGCCATACCAGGACTGACAGGGCCGGTTTTTCCCGGTGGACGCATCCCTGACATTCCTTTCTTCTGGCCTTATGGCTGATGAGCTCCTGCTTCGTCTCATCATTTTTCGGCTCCTTCCAGAGCCTTGCCCATCACCTGCTTATATAACGGAAAACGGACAACGTCACCGTGTATACTGCATCATGATCATTGACGACCATTCGCAGTTCCTTGTTGGCGGCGGGCTTTTTTATAACGACAATGCTTATAACTTTCAGAAAGTCCTCAAGCAGGCAGTTGCCGCCCACGGGATCCCGGTGAAGCTTTATGTCGACAATGGCTGCAGCTATTCCAATGAACAGCTCTCCCTGATCTGCGGTTCCATCGGCACCGTACTCCTTCATACCCGTGTCCGTGATGGCGCCAGCAAGGTTATGTAAAGAAATGTGTGCCCAGCCCAATGCTTCCAACGAACCGGGCTTATATTTCTTTACATAAAGTTATGACTATGACACCATGTATATCGAAACCATCAGAAGGAGGTAGATATGTATGGTAACAGATTTTGAAGAACTCGTTTTATTATGTGATGAAGAATTACGACACAGAGAATACGAATCCTGCTATTATGTGAGGATCATCAGGCAATGGGATTGCTTACGGGAATGGTTAAACAAAAAGAGAATCTCAGAGTTTAACGAAGAAATTGGAAACCGCTATTGTAATGAGGTGTTCGGAACACATCTTATGAAGAGATTCGTTCCGGGAAACAGGAGAAGTTATTTTATTAGATCGTTTTCCAGATCGGGAACAAAGATGATAAGGGTGCGATGACGGAGAACGGCGCAATGGCAGCGACGGTGCTGGACAAGTAAATGAA
>JAJQCO010000179.1 GCA_021202655.1 Clostridiales bacterium
CGTGTTGACAGAACAGATATTGAAAAACGCGGCGGCCTGTTGCGCCGGGATGGTGAAGGAAGCCGGACAGGTGTTGAAAAAGGGCAGCAAACCGGTGGTGGGATTGACGCTGATGGGAGTCACAAACACGGGGTGCTGCGCCGCAGTAGATGAGCTGGAACGGCTGGGAGTGGAGGTGATTGGTTTTCATTCGACGGGTGTCGGAGGCTCGATCATGGAGCAGATGGCAGAGGATGGTTTGATTGACGGAATTCTTGATATGACCGTACATGAGATCACATCGGATTATTTCGGCGGCGGCTTTTCCTGGGGTGAAAATGCAAAAAATCGCCTTGTGAAGAGTATTAGTCGGAAGATCCCACTGGTTGTCTGTCCGGGCGGATTGGATTTTGTGGATTTTGCTGTGAATGAATTTCCACCGAGAATGGATGAGCGCAAATATCTCATGCACAATGCGGAGATGGCTCATATTAAAATTCTTCCGGACGAGGCTGTGGAGGTGGCGAAAAAGCTGGCGGATAAGCTGGAGAAAGCCACGTATCCGATCAAGCTTCTTCTTCCTACCGACGGCATGCGACACAATACCAGAGAAGGCGAGGAACTTTACTATAAAGAGGTTGACAATGCCATTATCGAGACTTTAAAATTGATTAGGAATGAACATGTTGAGATGATTACGGTGGAGGGCAATCTGGATACAAAAGAATGGGGTATCCAGGCCGCACACCATATGCTTGATGAATTAAAGCAATTCCATATCATTGACGAAGAAACGAGGTATTAGGGTTATGACAGATGAAATTAGGAAGATTTCGGAAGAACTGGTGATAGCTGCACAGAGGGCCTATACAAGAGGAATTCAGACCGGAAGCGGCGGAAACGTAAGCGCGCGCGTTCCTGGGAAGGATCTCATGATAGTAAAGGCGAGCGGAGGCTCCTTTGCCGATTGTGCGCCTGAGAAATTTGTAATTACCGATTTTGACGGCAATTTGGTGGAGGGAACCGGAAAGCCGACCAGAGAAGCGCTGTTGCACGGCCTTCTCTACAGGATTTGTCCGGATGTAAATGCGGTTGTACATACGCATTCTCCATATTGTATTGCATGGGCTTCCACGCGGAAGGCGCTTCCAAGGACTACGTGGCATTCGCAGCTGAAAATATGCGCGGATATGCCAACACTGGATGTACCGGCAGCGATGGTAAAGCCGGAATACTTCCATCTGGTAGAGGAGATCTACAGAGAAACGCCAGATTTGCCAGGATTTCTCCTTGTTGACCATGGTCTGGTGGCCGTGGGAAAGGACGCCATCAACGCCGAGCATACGGCGGAACTGATGGAAGAAACTGCTCAGGTCGCGATCCTGAAGGCAGCGGTGGGGAAATTGGGATTATAACTGGAAGAGGGTAGGTCTTATGAATTCGTGTGTCCGTATCAGGATAGAAGAAAACGGGAAGGAAGATCTGAATGGGCAGATGTCCAATTCCGTTCTGGATACGTTGCTTGAGTGGATTATGATTGGAAAGCTGAAAATGGGCGATAAGCTCAACACAGAGGAGTTGGCTTCCCTTCTGGGCGTCAGTCGCATGCCGATTCGTGAGGCGTTGAAAAGTCTGGAGAGGAAGGGGCTTGTGCGCTATGTTCCCTATGCCGGAGCCAGGCTGGTCAAGCTGACAAAGGATGATGTGAAGCAGATTTATATTATGCGGCAGGCGCTGGAGCCGATTGTGGGCAGGGAAGCCTGCAAGAAAATCAACAGGTCAGAGCTCCAGAACATTGAGGAGATTCACAGGCAGTATGCGGAGCTTCTCATGAAGCCGGATTCTGACGCGATAGAAATATATCAGCAGAACCGATTATATCACTTTTCGATTTACCGAATCAGCAGCCAGTACCGGATTTGCGACATTATAGAATCCCTGTGGGACACGCTTTCGTTTTTTAAATTAATATACGGACAGAAGCTTCTTGACAGCCAAGAGGCGCGTCTTCGGATGATCGGTGAGCACGAGAGTTATCTGACGGCACTGTCACACGGAGACGGCGCGATGTTTGAATGGCTTATGAGACAGAATCTTGCGAAGCGAATTGAAGACATCCCTTATAAAACAGATGCGTATTTTGAGTGATGGAAAGAAAGGCTGACAGATTATATGGATTCTGTACTATATACGCTTTCGGAGACAATTCATAAAGAAAATTATGTGATAGCGACTTATCATATTGTTTTACCAAAAGAAGTCGATATCATGAAGAAAGCGTCTACTCTGGCGATCGGTCAGACAATCGGGACATGGATTCCGATTCCCGGTATTACGGACGAGATACGCGAAAAAAACATGGGAAAGGTGGTCAATGTATTTGATATTCCGTCGATGGAGCTGTCCACACAGCTTGGGGAGGAGGACAGGAGTTATCTGATACAGATCGCGTACCCGGCATTGAACTTTGGAGATGATCTGCCGCTTTTGATCACCTCTCTGCTGGGAAACGATGCCTCCACATCGGCTCAGGTGAAGTTGCTGGATATCGAGTTCCCGGAGGAGTACATTCATCAGTTTGCCGGACCGAGATATGGAATCAGCGGTATTCAGGAGCTTACCGGTGTGAAGGACAGACCACTGCTTCTCAATATGATTAAACCCTGTACCGGCCTGAAACCGGCAGAGGCGGCCAGGATTTTTTACCAGACCGCGCTGGGCGGCGTTGATTTTATCAAGGATGATGAGCTGCTTGGCAATCCGGTTTACAGCAGGCCAGAGGATCGGGTCAGAGAGTTTAAAAAAGCGGCAAAGACGGCTTACGAAGAGACTGGTATCCAAACCAGATACTTTGTAAATGTTACGTGCGGCATCGAAAACCTGCTCGAAAATGTGAAACTTGTGGAGGAAGCCGGAGCAGACGGAATCATGTTGAATTATGCGACGGTGGGATACAGTGCGCTGAAGATGGTTGCGCAGAATACAAATCTTCCGATCCTTGGTCATTCGGCGGGATCTGGAATGGTTTACGAGGGGATGTTGAGCGGTATGGCATCTCCGCTGGCGGTTGGCAAGCTGGCCCGCATTGCGGGGGCAGATATTGTGATGATTAACACGCCATATGGAGGATATCCGTTATTGCATCAGAAATATATGCAGACAGTAGCGCAGCTGACCCTTCCATTTCACAGATTAAAGCCATCAATGCCGTCGATCGGCGGAGGCGTCCATCCGGGTATGGTTGAAAAATATATAAAGGAAGTTGGACGAGACATTGTACTGGCTGCAGGAGGAGCGGTACAGGGGCATCCGGGCGGAGCTGCCGCCGGTGTCCGTGCGCTGAGACAGGCAGTGGACATTGTCATGACCGGACAGGATTTTGAATCAGCCGCGAAAGATTTTGAGGAGTTGCAGACAGCGTTGAAGCTGTGGGGCTATAAGAAATAATTCTTTCCTGTTTTTCCATACAGAGGGGCAGAAAAGAAAAAATAAAGAAAAGAAAGGCAAGGTATAAAACTATGAGTTATGTAATCAGACCATTATGTTCCGGAACCATTCCGACCAAACCACTTGAATATTGGTATCATTTTTCCTGCAAGAAATATGTGGAGGCGCAGGGAGTCACCAACGAACTCGGTCAGCTTCCGGATTTTACGTTCCTGATTGAGGGCGGAGATCAGCTGGTTCTGGTCGATACGGGTATGTCCTGGAATGAGCATGCGGATAAGTATCATCACGGTCCGTCTTATCAGAGACCGGGGATTGATGACATCGAATCCCGCCTGGCTCAGGTTGGATACAAGCCGGAGGATGTGGATATCGTTCTGTTTACGCATCTTCACTGGGATCATGTATTTTATATTGAGAAATTCACCAAGGCTCGTTTTATCGTAAATGAGACCGAGTGGAATTATGCGCACAATCCGGTTCCGCTGCATTACAAGAGCTATTGTCGGCCGATTATCGCAAAAGATGGCGATACCACTTATAATGGAGAATTCATTGCGCCGTACGATATCCCAGGAGTGAAGGAGCGCTTTGAAATGGTAAATGGCGAGGCTGAAATCCTTCCGGGAATCAGCGTATTTGAGTCCTTCGGGCATAGCCCAGGTTCCATGACTGTAGCCGTTGAGACAGAGGAAGGCCCGTTCTACTGTGTCGGAGACGCAGTGTTCGTTATGGGCAATATCGATGTTCCGGATGGTATGGAGGAAGCTCTTCATTATGATATCTGCCCGCCCGGACGTTATGTAGATATTGTGGCTTCCTGGAACAGCATTCGTGACATTCTTCGTCGCTGCAAGGAAGCTGGTGTGGATCCGCATAAGCATCTTCTGCTGGCACATGATGGCAACCTTCAGAAGGCGGTTGAGGATTATGAGAGTTCTCATAATAATCAGCTCCCGGTATTTGGAAAGAAAGACAGCGATTTCGTGTATCCGAGCTATGAGAAATAATCCTCCGTTCAGGATGGAATCATAATGTTTTGAGAGGATGTCTCCCGGGCGATATCATGGCCTGGGAGACATCCTCTTTTTGGGTGCGCCTGACGGGCGCAAGTTAGGGCTGCTTTAGCATACGGAAGAAGCTGCCTTTAGCAGCTCCTTCCGTGGTCGTATCATTGCATGTTAATCCATTCCTTTACCAGATCGGGGCTGACATTTGCGCATCTTGCAATTATTTCGTCATCTATGCCATTGCTGTACATATTAAGAGCCATTTCTTTTGCTTTTGTCATCTCGCCTTGCTCGATGCCCTGTTCGATGCCCTGTTCGTAAATTCGTTCTGCTACCTCGCACATTTTTTCGTAGCCTCCTTTCTCGGTTTTCAAATAGCGTACGCGTTTGGATAAATCTCCCTGGCTCATGTCGTCAGGGTCTGCCTTTTTGAAGTACTGCATCATTTTTGCAACTTCACTTCCGTCATCTACTGCTGCATTGACAAAAATAACATGATTTCCATCATTATATGGAATCGCTGATTTGCCAAGAGATTTGTTTGCCGTATAAACGGTTTCTCCGGCGTGCCATAAATCGGTTTCACTGATGTATATGATATATACGTCGGGAAGATCCTCGTGTTCTGCGCCTTTATCCAGAACACTTTTGTCTATCATGGAGCCGTAATATCGGGTACGCCTTGCATGATCTACGGTATTCCTGCGTTCAATTTCAATGTTTATCTGGCGTCCGGTGCTGTCCTGCGCGAAAGCGTCCAGAATGGCATCCTTTGCGGTTAGATTTAACAGACGGTATTGCCCTTTTACACTGATAATTCTTATGTCATCTGTGCCCAGAATCTTACGGATAACATATTGGCATGCATCAATATCTTCCAATACGACAGAAATAAATGTGTCGCTCAGCAGATTAAGACTGCGTATTTTTTCAGCGCCTTGTCGTATGGCTTCCAGGCGATTCTGTTGTTTGGTGTTCGTTTTGATCACATCCTTTTTATTTGCGATAGCATACAAAAAAGCTGCTATTGGCAGGTTCTGTAGTTAGTGAGGATATCCTGCTTTGCCTGTCTTACTAATACCTTACCATAAAGCCGTCTGGTTATCAACCAGGGAATTCGAAACAAAAACTGCGTTGGATATTATTTTTTTGTTGTAGGTCAGGAACGCTTCCAGTATAATAAAAGGGTATGATAGTCCCGGATTATCCGGTATGGAAATGGAGAATGGCGCGGAGGGATGATGGAACAGAAATGGGATTATGAGGTTGGCGATGTGGTGAAATTAAAAAAGCCGCATCCCTGTGGCAGCCGGGAGTGGGAGATTCTGCGCGTCGGCGCGGATTTTCGGCTCCGATGCACAGGATGCGACCGCCAGGTGATGATGGGGCGCAGACTTGTTGAAAAGAGTACCCGGGGATTGACGAAGAAGCAGGGCAGCGAAATCGGCTGATGTATGAAAAAATTTACAAATTATGAATTTCTTTTTGGGAAATCACTTGCAATTCCCGGGATTTCCTGTTAAAATAATGTTTCGTGACACAAACAATCCTTGCTCTTGAGGGGAACTTAAGGGCCAGAGACCACAAGGAGGTAAAGCAGATGAACAAGTATGAGTTAGCAGTTGTTCTGAGCGCAAAACTCGAGGATGAAGAGAGAGCAGCGGCACTGGAGAAGGTACAGGGCTATATCGCCCGCTACGGTGGCACTGTGACAAACGTCGATGACTGGGGCAAGAAGAGACTTGCGTATGAGATCCAGCATATGAAGGACGGCTTTTATTATTTCATCCAGTTCGAGTCTGAGAACACAGACTGCCCGAACGAAGTGGAATCCCACATTCGCATCATGGAGCCTGTGATCCGGTATCTTTGCGTGAAAGATGAGAAGTGACAGATAAGAAAGAGTGATGGTATGAATAGAGTAATCCTTATGGGAAGATTGACCAGGGATCCGGAGCTCCGGTATTCACAGGGAGATAATTCCATGGCGATCGCCAGGTTTACGGTCGCGGTAGACCGCAGAGGCCGTAGGAACCAGGATGGCGGAGACCAGCAGCAGACGGCGGATTTCATCGGCTGCACGGCTTTTGGCAGAACCGCAGAGTTTATTCAGAAGTATTTTACACAGGGGCGCAGGATCCTGCTGCAGGGTCGGATCCAGACCGGAAGCTATACCAACCGGGAGGGCCAGAGAGTTTATACGACAGATGTGATCGTGGACGAAGTGGAGTTCTGCGACAGTAAGAATAGCGAAGGCGGCGCTGCGGGTAGCAGTTATAATAACAATTATAACAATTATCAGCAGACATCCAGACCGGCTCCCTCCAGCGCGATCGGCGATGGCTTCATGAATATTCCGGATGGCGTGGAAGATGAAGGATTGCCGTTTAACTGAGTTCATACCGACTTGGTTTCGCGACGGTGCATCCGCGTAGGGTGGCGGATTTTTAGCAGAAGGAGGCAATACCAATGGCATTCAATAAGACAGAGAAGCCCGATGGCGCCAAGGTAAGGAGAGGCGGCATCCGCAGAAGAAAGAAAGTCTGTGTTTTCTGTGGCGATAAGAACGGCGAGATTGACTACAAGGACGTCAACAAGCTGAAGAGATACGTGTCCGAGAGAGGCAAGATTCTTCCGAGAAGAATCACCGGCAACTGTGCAAAGCATCAGAGAGCTTTGACGGTTGCGATCAAGAGAGCGCGCCACATCGCTCTTATGCCTTACACGATGGAGTAAGATAAGATTTCCCCGGAGCGAAAGCTCCGGGGATTTTTAAATTCGTCAAAGCATACGGAAAGAGTTGCGTAGCTTTTGCAGTTATTTGGGAGAAGCTTGCGACAGGTCGATCAGAGGCTCGTATTTTTTTGTGCCTGCGTGTCATTCAGAGAAAGATAAATTGATCCATATTCTTCCGTATTAAAAAATTTTCGATGATTCCAGAAACAGTTAACCTTGAGAGGGCTTGCGGCATGAATGCAGAAACAGTAAAAGCAGGTGTGAAGAGCATCAGCCGTGTGATAACAGAGAATAGAGAGTATCTGATTAAGTTAGATCAGCAGAATGGGGACGGAGACCTTGGAATTTCCATGAGCGAAGGGTTTACGACAGTGGAGAATTTTTTCAACAAAACTGAGGAAACGGATCTCGGGAAGCTGATGATGCAGGCCGGAGGCGTACTGAATGAAAGTGCTCCTTCCAGTCTGGGAACGATACTTTCGTTTGCGTTTATCGGGATGGCGAAATCTCTGAAGTAGTTGGGAAATTAATATTCGAGGCGTTGGCAGACGAGCAGGGATAGTCAGTGTTATTTTGTGTGTTTGTTTTTGTTAGAAAGATTTTGCTGCGAAATGGATAATGTTGGCGGATGCTTGCATAAAAGTTTAATAAAAAGTTTTGTTGACTTTCTTTTCGGAAACTGCTAAAATGTGGCTAAACAAAAGGGAAGTTTACCGCTGACCGATATGCGGTATATAAGTGGTTGGGTTGAAAGTTTACCGCTGACCGATATGCGGTATATAAGTGGTTGGGTTGAAAGTATAGTCCTTCGCTGTATGGCGGAGGACTTTTCCGTAATGAGGACAGGAAAATGAAGAAAACAGGCTTTTATGTTATCAAGGATAAATTTTTTGAAGATATGTCAGATCCGTATCTCAAAAGAAATAAGGACGAAAACAGACCACATTATTATTGCTTTGAAGATACAAATACTGGAATATATTGGATGATACCATTATCGAGTCGTGTTGATAAATACCGTAAGATTAAGGAAAAAAAGGAAAACGCTGGGAAACCTTGTGATATTCTTCATATTATCAGATTGGATAATAAGCGGGAAAGCGTATTTTTGATACAAGATATGTTTCCAATTACGGAGAAGTACATAGAACGAGAATATACCATTGCCGGGAATCATCTGTTGTTGACAAGTAAACATGCTGTAAGAGAGATTGAACAGAAAGCAAAAAAGATTATGGGTATGTTGAAGCGTGGTGTGAAATTTACCCCGACGCAGCCGGATGTTATGGCGATTTTGGAGAAGCTGAGGGAGAGAGTCTAAGAATTATTTGGGGTTATGGGTATGAAGGTTTGGATAGGACAGCAGGGATTTCCCCGGGGCGAAAGCTCCGGGGATTTTTAAATTTGTCAAAGCATACGGAAGAAACGGGATGCGGTATCTTATTCCGCATCCGCGCGCTGGTCTACCGGAATCCCGTTTACGGTAACGCCGCCGTCGATGGCGATGACGAGGTAACGGCGGCCGTCGATCTCGCGGGTCTCGATTAAGTCGGTGCGGTCTGGCCTGACACGTATGACGACGTCTGGCGTGCTGACTTCAAAGGCGCGGGCATTGACGATGTTTGCGGCGTAGAGGGACGTCCGCTCTCCGGCGGTTTCGTCGAAGTTTTGATCGAAGGTTTCCAGGCGTTCATCCTCGACGCCGCTCTGGGAGAGCAGAGATTTTACCTGATATTTGTCGAGTACGAGCGGCTCCGGCGCATCCTTTGCTTCCTCGAGCATTTCATTCAGATTTTCGTGGATGGTGCGGATTGTCTCGTAGCTGCAGGCGTCGCCCAGGGTTTCCTCGATGATGGTCTGGAAGGATTCCTTCTGGATTCCGGCCGGAAGCGGAACCGCACATCCCAGAATCTGTTCGAGGAAAGTGTCATGCAGGTCATTGCTGTCCTTGGAATAATACAGAGCCGCGTGGATGTCGGTGGAGCGGTCGTTAAAGGCCGGGAAGAGAAAGCCGAGCTCCGGCATCGCCACCACCCAGTCGCGCACACGGTTTGAGAAGGTATTTTCAAGCTCGTGATAGCTTAAGCCCGGTCGGGACAGATCCACCGGGCAGATGGCACACATGATGTAGCTGTATAC
>JAJQCO010000111.1:0-7342 GCA_021202655.1 Clostridiales bacterium
CCCTTGCGTCCTCTGGCCACGATACAGGGGACCCCGAGGGCGAGGACCATCTCCTTCGCCTCTGTGACGTTGACAAAGCCGACCGGGGCGGCGATCAGAAAGGAGGGGGACATGCGCCCCTCTCTCACCAGCTCGCAGATGCGCACGAGAGCGGTCGGGGCATTGCCGACCGCCAGAATCAGGGGACCTGGAAGGGCGGCGGCGCGTTCCATGCTGACCGCCGCGCGGGTTACCTTCCGCTCCTTCGCCTCCGCGGCCACATCCGGATCCGCCATAAAGCAGCGCACCGTGACACCGATCTTTGCAAGCGCGGTCTGATTGATTCCGGCCTTTGCCATATTGGTATCTGTCACAATCACGGCGCGCTGTCTTAAAATCCCCAGCGCCTGCTCCACCGCTCTCGAGGAAAAGTACAGATTCCGCGCGTAATCAAAGTCCGCCGAGGTATGAATGCAGCGTTTCACCACCTGCAGCTCGCCCGGCGTCCAGTTTCCCTCCGGCATCTCCTGAGCGATGATCTCCATGCTCCGCGCCTCGATCTCCTCCGGCCTTACCCATGTGATCTGTTCCAGCATCTTTCTCCCTTTCCCGTCATAAAAAGTCCTGAGTCATTCCATCCCCATCAGGCGTCGCACCAGCCCCATGTCCAGATTTTGTCTCACCAGCTCCGCCAGTCTGTCATACTGCCGCTCTCTGTACTCCGCCTGACCTTCCGCCGCCTGTCCGAGCCGGATTCCCTTCTTTTCTGCCAGCCGGAAAAGAAGCGTCTCCGTCACCTGGCTGTTGTCAAAAAAACCGTGCAGATAGGCGCCGAAGACCAGGCCGTCCGCTCGCTCCATGCCATCCGCGCGGCCATCTGCCAGACGGATCCTCATGGAGACTGCTTCCCTGTCCGCAGACGCAGGCTCTGTGCGGCCCATATGAATCTCATAGCCGGATACCGGCAGTGTACCTGGCGTCGCCCCAGCGCCCGGCTCCCGGCTCTTTTGTGAAAACATCCGGCCTGCCGTCGAGAGCTCTCCCTGAATCTGTGTCCGCGTCTTCTGCCCGGAAAAGACCGTGTCCGCATTCAGAAGCCCCAATCCTTGCATGCTGCTGCCCGCTTCTCCTTCCACGCCCTCCGGATCTGCCAGCGTATTGCCAAGCATCTGATAGCCGCCGCAGATCCCGATGACCGGAACGGCCTCCCTCTCCGACAGACGACAGACAGCGGACGCCATCCCGCTCTCCTTGAGCCACGCAAGATCTGCCATGGTATTCTTCGTCCCGGGCAGAATCAGAAGATCCGGCTTTGCGAGCTGTCCCACATGCCTCACATAGCGCAGAGAAACGCCCGGATGGCGCTCCAGCACGTTGAAATCCGTGAAATTGGAAATATGGGGCAGACGGATCACCGCGATATCCAGGCCATGCTCCCGGTCGCCTCTGCCCTCCGATGAAAGCCGGGCCGCCAGACTATCCTCGTCATCCAGATCGATCTCCTCCATCGGGATTACCCCCGCCACCGGGATATGCAAAAGCTCCTCAATCATACGAAGCCCCGGCTCCAGGATCGCCCGGTCTCCGCGAAATTTATTGATCACCAGACCGCCGATCCGCGCCCGCTCCTCGGGCGAAAGCAGCATCACCGTCCCGTAAAGAGAAGCAAACACACCGCCCCGGTCAATGTCTCCGACCAGAAGCACCGGCGCGTCCGCCATCCGCGCCATTCCCATATTCACAATGTCATTTTCCTGCAGATTAATCTCCGCCGGGCTCCCGGCCCCCTCCAGGACAATCACATCGCAGGTCGCTTCCAGCCGGGCGAATGCCTCCCGGATCGCCGGGATAAACTCCGGCTTCCTCCGGTAATAATCCATCGCGTGCAGATTTGCGAACACTTCCCCGTTCACAATGACCTGACTGCCCATCTGGCTTGTCGGCTTTAAGAGAATCGGGTTCATGTCCACCGTCGGGGCAATTCCCGCCGCCTCCGCCTGCATCGCCTGGGCGCGTCCGATCTCAAGGCCCTCCTGCGTGACGTAAGAATTTAACGCCATGTTCTGTGACTTAAACGGAGCCGTGCGGTAACCGTCCTGGGCAAAAATACGACAGAGAGCCGCCGCCAGAAAGCTTTTCCCGGCATTGGACATCGTCCCCTGAATCATGATTTTATATGCCATCCGACTGCCGCCCTTCTTCCCGCTTCGCCCTCGCCGGGCGATAGCCGTGACCAAACTGTTCGTCATAAAGCTTCGAGAGCTCAAAATCATTCCCGAGGAAGCGCCCCACCGTCACCAGCGCGGTTTTTGTGATTCCGGCCTCACGCACCTTCCGGGCAATATCAGAAAGGTCGCCGCGTATGATTTTCTGATCCGGCCACGACGCCCGGTACACCACGGCAACCGGCGTATCCTCCGGGTAACCGCCCTCCGCCAGACGCCGCGAGAGCGTTTCGATCGCGCCGACGCTTAAGAAAATCACCATCGTCGCCTGATGAGCGGCCAGCGACTCAATCTGCTCACGCTCCGGGACTGCCGTCCGCCCCTCCATGCGGGTCAGAATCACCGTCTGGCTGACGCCGGGAAGCGTATATTCCCGTCGCAGCGCCGCGGCCGCCGCCACGAAGGAGCTGACGCCAGGCGCCACCTCATAAGGGATGCCCAGCCGCTCAAGCCAGTCCATCTGTTCCCGATGTGCGCCATATACGGACGGATCGCCCGTGTGCAGGCGCACCACGCGTTTCCCCGCCGCCGCGCCGTCTGCGATCACCCGGATCACCTCCGGCAGCGTCATGGATGAGCTGTCATAGATCTGCGCCTCCGGCTTCGCCCCGGCAAACACCAGCGGATTCACCAGCGAACCGGCATAGATAATCACATCCGCCTCCTCGATCAGACGCCGTCCCTTCACGGTGATCAGCTCCGGATCGCCCGGTCCCGCCCCGATAAAATACACCTTTTCCATACCTAATTCAGCCTCTCATACGCATCAATGTGAATATCCGTGAACGTGCAGTTTTCCCGATATACCTCATATGCCATATCTAACAGAGGAAACAGCATCACCGCTCCCGTCCCCTCTCCGAGCGCCATATCCGCATGGATCACGGGGCGGAGGTTCAGCCGCTCCATCACCAGCGCGCAGGAGGGCTCCTTCCCCAGATGAGAGGGAAGCAGATAGTCCGTCACAAGCGGACAAATCGCCTGTGCCAGCAGCGCCGCCACGCCGGAGATCATCCCATCCAGGACAACCGGAATCCGGTAAATCGCCCCGCCGAGCATCAGCCCGGTCATCGCCGCGATGTCAAATCCGCCGAGGCAGGATAATACCTCAAACGGCTGCGTCCGATCCGGATGATGCAGGGCGATCGCCTCCCGGATCACCTCGACCTTATGCCGCAGTCCCTCTCCGGAAAGACCCGCGCCGCGCCCGGTCACGGCCTCCGGCGGCAAATCCAGAAGCACGCTTGCGATCGCACTCGAAGCTGTCGTATTGCCGATCCCCATCTCGCCGACAGCCAGAAGTCCGTAACCCGCGTCCTTCAACTCCCCCGCCAGTGCGATTCCGTCATGAACCGCCGTGAACGCCTGCTCCAGCGTCATGGCCGGTTCCCGGCGCAGATTCGCCGGCCCCCGCGCGATCTTCATATCGCGCACGCCCGGCTCGTGAAGCTCCCCCGCCACGCCGACGTCAACCGGAATCACCTCCGCCTCCGCAAGCCTCGCCATCCGGTTGACACTCGCGATTCCCCTGGCAAAATTCTCCGGCACCACCGCCGTCACGCTGCTGTCTGTCTGAGTCACGCCCTCCGCCGTCACGCCATGATCCGCGCAGAAGATCACAACCGCCCGGCGGGAAACATCCACATCCGCCGTTCCCTGAATCGCCGCAATCCTCGCGATCATCTTTTCAAACTGCCCCAGTCCCTCGATCGGCTTGGCAATTCCATCCCAGCGCCGCATGGCCTCCTCATATATCACAGAATCGACCGGGCGGACATTCCTGCACAGGCAGTCGATCTGTCTGCGAAAATAAGCTTCCATCTCTTCCTCCTCACCTGATCCGATAACCCCTGGGCGTGACCATCCGTCCGTCAATCACTCTCGTTGTGGAATTACCGATAAAAACAGTGGTAAACATATCAACCGGCTCCTCGCGAAGCTCCATAAGAGTCAGAACCCTTGCCGTCTCTCCGTCTCTTCCGATCTGCCGGACAAGTCCACAGATCCGCTCCGGCTCCGCCTCCTTAAGAATGACGTCGCATGCCCACCGCAGATAATCCGCGCGCGTCCGGCTTGCCGGATTATAAATGCAGATCACAAAATCCGCTGCCGCTGCCAGCTGCAGCCGCCGCTCGATCTTCTCCCAGGGCGTCATCCGGTCGCTCAAGCTGATCACCGCAAAGTCATGCATCAGAGGTGCACCGAGCACGGCTGCGCCGGCCAAGGCCGCCGTCACGCCGGGCACGACACGGACCGTGCAGTCCGGATATTCCGCGGAAAGCTCAAGCATCAGGCCGGACATCCCATACACGCCCGCGTCTCCGCCGGACACCATCGCTACGGTCTTTCCCCCGCGCGCTTCCTCAAAAGCCATCCGGCAGCGCTCCATCTCTCTGCACATCGGCGTCGTCCGGTACTCCTTTTCCGGAAACAGCTCCCGCAAAAGAGACACATAAACCGTATATCCCACAATGACGTCACACTGCTTCAGGACACGCGCTGCCTCTGCGGTCATCTGCAGCCCGCCGCCCGGCCCCATGCCGACAACCCAGACCGTCCTCTCTTTCATCGCTTCACCTGTCCTTTATAATCAGCAGAGAATAATATCCCGGCTCACCCTCCAGATCCTTTAAACTCCGGCAAAGTTTCTCTCCCGGCAGCCCGCAGTTCTCCACCAGCATCGCATCCCTGCCCTCCTTCAGAATCGCGTCCTTCACCCGCTGAAAATGCTTTCCGGATTTCATCACGACCTTTGTGCCGGGAAGCCCAAGCCCCTCCCGGATCTGCTCCGGCTGCGACAGGATATGCAGCTCCTCCGCATCCTCCGCCAGAGACACACCCAGCGCGGCCGCCGCCGCGCAAAAAGAAGGAACGCCGTTCACCAGCTCCGTCCGGTATCCGCCGGCTGACACCAGCCGATGGATATAGAGATAAGAAGCATAGAGCGTCACATCGCCCAGGTTCAGGAAGCCGACGTCCATCCCCTGTTCCAGAAGCTCCATCACACGGAGCGCCGCCGCGCCATGCGCCGCATGACGCTCCTGTGCATCCCTGACCATGGGGATCGCCACACCCACGCACGGCTTCTTTTCCAACTCCGGCACCGCCCGCACCGCGATCTGCCAGGCAATGCTGCTGCGGTAGTCCTCCGTCGGAACCATCAGGACGTCACATTCCCTCATTCGCCGGATCGCCTTCTGCGTCAGAAGCTCAGGATCGCCCGGTCCCACGCCGATCCCGCAGAGGACGCCATACGGCAAAGCCCCGTCCGCGGACTGCACTCCGGCTTCCGCCATGTTTCTTTCCTCTGCCTCCCGCGCGTGCCGCGCGTAGATTTCGCGGATCCCGGCGTACTCCCCCAGTCCTTTCGTCACACATTCCACCTGATATCCGGCTGCCAGGAAGCGGGATTTCCAGGAATCCGGCTGCGCTCCGGCGATGTCATGTCTGACATGCTCCCCCGCCGTGAGCAGAAACGGCGCCAAAACCACTCGCCACGGCTTTTTCTCCTCCACAAGGCGAAGCATATTCTGTTTTGTCGGCGACTCCTCAACGGTACCGACCACAAAATCGGTCAGGGAGCAGTCATGAAACGCCTGCTGCAGCCTCTCATAGGAAAAATTCGCGACGTGCTCCGTGCCATGCCCCATCAGAACGATTACGGTATCTTCGCGCCGGTACGGGGCAAGCTCCTTTTCCATGACCGCCACGACCTCCCGGAAATCCCTTCCGTCCGTCAGCAGAGGTTCCCCGCAGACCAGCCGGTCAAAACGTCCCTGATAGCTTCGCACGGTCTGCATCAGCCGGTCATATTCCCGACCGCGGATCACGAAGGTCACCGGAACCGTCACAGAGCGATATCCGTCTGCGAGCAGCCGCTCCAGCGCCTCATCCACCTGCTCCACATCCGTCCCGTCCCGCTCCTTTAACATCCGCCCTATCGTCCGGCTGGTCCATGCCCGGCAAAATTCACAGCCCGCAAACTGCTCACGGATCTCCCGCTCAACCGCTCCGATCGTTCGCTCTCCTGCCTCCCGGCAGCCGGTGCCAAAGCTCACCGTAAGAACTGCCTTTTTCTCTTCCGTCATCTTCCTGCGCTTCCATCCTTCCCGCTTCCGTGTTCCGGTATTCCACCTTCATAAAAGGGAAAAGAGATAATCTTCCTGGGGACTATCTCTTCTTCAAATTTCTTTTTATTTTCCCTCGTAAATAATTGCGGAATCTACGTCGTATCCGGCCAGCTTCTCTCTTCCTTTTAATCCGGCCAGTTCCATGACGAAGCAGATCTTTACGACCTCGCCGCCCAGCTCCTCGATCATCTTAATAATCGCCTCGGTGGTGCCGCCGGTCGCGATCAGGTCATCCACGATGGCCACCTTCTGTCCGGGCCGGATGGCGTCCTTATGCATCTCAATGGTCGCCGTGCCATATTCCAGGTCATAGGTCGCGCTGACCGTCTCCCTGGGCAGCTTGCCCTTCTTGCGAATCGGGACAAACGCACGGTTCTTCGCGTAAGCCACCGGCATCCCGAAAATAAAGCCCCGTGACTCCGGTCCGACCACCACGTCAAAGTCCACGCCGTCCAGCATCAAAAGCAGCTGGTCAATCGCCATGTGAAGCCCCTCCGCGTCCTGCAGAATCGACGTCACATCCCGGAACATGACTCCCGGCTCCGGAAAATCCGGAATACTCACCACATAATCTTCTAACCTCTTCATTGCAAACTCCCCGCCTTTCTGCCGCGCTTTCATGGCCGCGCGGCCTGCCTGCTTTTTCTTACCGGCGATCGCAGGGCAGACACCCTGGCATTCGCCTTTCCTTACCGATATCCGTCGGACAGGACGTCCCAAATCCGCCGTCCGCTTACGGTTCAAACAGCTTCATCAGATTCGCTACCTCTTTCTGGCTCGTCTCCGCCTGGAAGGAGCTGTACGAATAGAAGCAATAGCCGGATACCTCGCCGCTTTTCCGGCCTTCCTGCACCTGCCGGCTGATGATATCGTCGTAGCGAAGCCATTCCGACGTCTCATTGTTATCCAGGGAGCGGCTCCCCGTCTTATACATGGCAAGACCCAGATAGAGCCTGACATTCCCTGTACGTTTTAACTCAATCACGTAATTCCGATAATCGGATACGG
>JAJQCO010000111.1:7352-31292 GCA_021202655.1 Clostridiales bacterium
ATTCTCCGAAATGGCATACGGCGCCGCCTGTCCGTCCGGCAGCTTCTGTTCAAAGCCCCAGTAGATCTGCGGCATAATATAATCAATATAGCCGTCCTCTGACATCCATCTGTCAATATCCGTAAAGAGGCGCGTATCGCTCCGCAGATGCTCCACATAGCCCTCCGGGCTGATTCCGAACAGCGCATCCTCATTTATCTGCTTGATGATCTCATAGCATCCCCGGATCAGCATATTGACATTCTCCCGCCGCCAGTCCTCAATCCCCAGCGTCGAGCGCGATTGGTCGTACTCCGGCTTGTCGAACCAGCGGGTCGGATCCTCGTCGTTTACCTCCGGATAAAAATAATCGTCAAAGTGGATCCCATCCACATCATAATTGCGAACGACCTCCTCCACGCCGTCAATGATCAGCTGACGCACCTCCGGAATCGAGGGATTCAGATAATACGCGCCGTTCTGCTTTAAAACCCAACGGTCATTGTGCGTGCTGCTGTCCGTGAGCCACTGCTTCACCCGGCTGGCGTCCGAAACCTTGTCCCAGGTATTGTGATAGCCGGTCACACGAAACGGATTGATCCAGGCATGAAACGCCAGATCCCGCTTATGCGCCGCGTCAATAAAATATTCCAGCGGATCATATCCCGGATCCACGCCCTGCGTTCCCGTAATGAAACGTGACCACGGGAAAAGCTCCGAGGGATACATGGCGTCCGCATCCGCCCGCACATGGACAAAGACCGCGTTCATCTTAAGCTCCACACAGCGATCCAGAAGCGCGTTTACCGCCTCGTGAAATTCAGCCTCATCGGACGGAAGATTCTCCCAGTCCAGATAGGAGATCCACACTCCGCGCAGCTCCTCCGTCTCTTCCGAATCGGACGATGGCTGCGCATAAGACGACATCGGCGCCGCGCTCCACAATATCAGGCAGACCGCCAGGAACGGCGCAAACCTCCGCCAGACCTTCGTCATTCGTTCCCCACCTCCAAAATCTTCCAAACATGTCAAGTATACCAAAAGAGCCGAAAAACTACAAGACTTTATGGATGAATATCCCTTTTCCTGCAGGAATGGCGTTCGACCTCGCCGCATATCTGCCCCATGCCACGCGGCGCGGTGCGTGGCATGGATGCGACATGTGACGAATAGATTATATGTAAGTGCGTGAATCGGAGCGGATATGACAGGACGGTTTCATTTATCTGCAAACAGGCGGGCCTTCCTCGGCGGAACCCTCCTGCTCACCGGAAGCGGATTCGCATGCCGGGTACTGGGCTTTTTTTACCGCATTTTTCTCTCGAGGACGATCGGCGCGGAGGGGCTTGGCCTCTACCACATGATCCACCCGGTCTACGGAATCTGCTTTGCCCTGTGCGCCGGTTCGATCCAGACCGCCCTTTCCCAGCACATCGCGTCGCATCTGGATCGCGCGAAAAAAAGCTTCCGGACCGGTCTTCTGATCTCGCTTTCCCTCTCTGTCCTGCTTGCCTGGCTGATCTGCCAGAACGCCGCCTTCCTGGCTGAGACCATTCTGCTCGAGCCCCGCTGCACCCCCTATCTGCCGTTTATGGGAATCTCGATCCCCTTCGCCGCGGTTCATTCCTGCATAAACGGCTGGTACTACGGGGTGCGCCGGGCAAACATTCCGGCCTGGTCACAGATCGTCGAACAAACCGTCCGCATGGCGCTTGTCTTCCTGCTCGCCTCGCTCTGGATACGGGAGGGACGACAGATCACGGTCCTGCTTGCCGTCATCGGTCATGTCATCGGAGAAGCGGCTGCCGCCGCATTCACCGTCCTGTGTCTGCTTCTCCGTCCGCCGTTGCTCCGAAAGCAGTCGTCGGCAGCTTCTTCCGGCCGCGACGACCGACGACAGAAGCGGCAGCCGGCAGACCGCACGCAGCCAGAAGCTTCTCCATCTGCTGCCCGACGGCATGTTGCCTCCGATGCCGCTTCTCTGATGACGCTTGCCCTTCCTCTGATGGGCAGCCGTCTCATCCTCAATATTCTGGCCGGCGCAGAGGCCGTCTGGATCCCAAACAGCTTGCAGCAGTCCGGGCTTTCCTCCTCTGAGGCGTTCGCCGTCTACGGCGTGCTGACCGGAATGGCGCTTCCGTTTGTATTCTTTCCCTCCGCCATCGCCAATTCCATGGCAGTCCTTCTGCTCCCCGGCGTCGCGCAGGCACAGGCGGAGGGCAGGCAGGGCAGCATCCGTGCAAGCATCACGCTGTCTCTGCGCTACAGCATGTATATGGGAATCCTCTGCATTGGAATCTTCGTCCTCTTCGGCGCTCCCCTGGGACAGAGCGTATTTCACAGCGAGAGCGCCGGACAGTTCATTCAGATCCTGGCGTGGCTCTGCCCCTTTCTCTACCTCGCCGCCACTCTTGGAAGTGTCCTAAACGGTCTTGGATATACCCGCACGACCTTTGCGCTCAACACTGGATCCATGCTTGTGCGCATTGGATTCATTCTCATCGGTGTGCCCCGATACGGAATCACGGCCTGTCTGTGCGGCATGCTGGCAAGCGAGCTCATCCTCGCATTGGCCTGCCTGCTCTGTCTGCGGGCGTTCGTCCCCTTCTCCTGGAACGCATGGGAGATGATCGTCCTGCCCGCCCTGTTCCTCGCGACGGCCATCGGCGTCCATTTCTTTCTCATCGGCGTCCTCCCGCTCCCCGGCTGGATCCCTCTGTTTTTTCAAACCATGCTTCAGATCGGGATCGTCTGCACCGTCTACGGCGGCCTGCTGCTCGCCTTCCACTTCTCCCGCGCGAAGCAATGACGCGAAAAGGACGGAAAAAACCGCCGGATCTCTCCGGCGGCCTCTCCCGTCCCCATATTTCGCATCGTCAGTCATACAGATTCAAAACCAGCTTCGTCGACAGCTCCTTCGCCGTCTTATCCCGCAGACTCACATCAAACCGCGCCAGCGTGCTGGTCGTCAGAAACGGCTGCGTCTGCAGCATAATCGACACCGTGATCTTGCTCGAAGAGGAGCTCTCGACATTGTACACCATATCGCTCGTCTCCGTCGCGTACCATCCGGCCTTCGTCACCGCGTTCTCTACCAGAAAGCAGACGTTGTCGCGGTTGATCGCCGGGGTCGCGTCCCACACGCCGGTTTCCGGGTCCATATCATACCAGTTTTCGACCCCACGGCTCCCGGCGGTCAGATAAGAACCGTCCTCCTCATATTTCCAGGAACCGTCCTCCAGCTCCTCCCACTGTCCGGCAAACGCCGGGAAGCATGTACACACTGCCATCATCAAAGCCAGAGCGACCATTCTCCAGCTCCCGTGCCATCTCCTGTCTCTCTTCATATTCCGAATATCCTCCTGTCATCCCGAGTATCATATTCTGTCAGCCAAACGATATCGCATTCATTATAATGGAATTCCCCTGATAAATCAATTTCCTAAATGTGAAAAAAAACGAAACAATTTCTTTCACTCATCCAGAAGAAATTCGCAGAATACCGTATTGCTCACATCAAGGCCAAGCTCCGTCAGACGCACCCGGTTCCCGTCGACGGTAAGCAGCCCCTGCTCCTCCAGACGCCGGATCACCGGGCCGTACACATTCCACATATTCTGCCCGAAGCGTTCCAGAAACTCGCTCCCGGTAACGCCGTCCGTCATGCGCAGGCCCAGAAACATGAATTCCTCCATCCGGTCCTTCTGTGAGAGCTCCGTGATCTCGCGGGCGGCAGCGCCTCCCTGCCGCAGATTCAAAGAGAGATATTCCTCCATATCCTCCGTGTTGCGATAGCGGAAGCCAAATGTGCAGGAGGAAGCGCCCAGCCCCAGCCCCAGATATTCCACCCCCGTCCAGTAGCCCACGTTGTGGCGGCACTCAAAGCCGGGCCTGGCATAATTGGAAATCTCATAGCGCCGAAAGCCCTGCGCCGCCGTCATCTCCTTCATCAGATGATACATGGCGCGGTCTGTTTCCTCATCCGGAAGCGGAACGTCGGGCGGCTCTGCCGACGGCTTTCCGTATTTTTCATAAAACGGCGTCCCCTCCTCAATGATCAGGCTGTACGCCGAGATATGCTCCGGCTTCAGCATCATGACCTTGCGCAGGGTCGTCCGCCAGGAATGCAGATCCTGTCCGGGCAGAGCGGACATCAGATCCACATTAATATTCTGAAATCCCTCCTGTCTCGCCCTCTGGTAGCTCTTCAGGAAATCATCATACGTGTGAATCCGCCCAAGGCGCCCAAGCTCCCCGTCATCTGCGGACTGCAGACCGATACTCAGGCGGTTGACGCCGCATCTGCGGTAAACCCTGAGCTTCTCCACGGTCAGCGTCCCGGGATTCGCCTCCATCGTAATCTCCGCGTCCTCAGCCACATCGAAGGCCACCCGGATGGCCGCAAACAGATTCTCGATCAGAAACGAGGGCAGAATGGACGGCGTGCCTCCTCCCACAAAAATCGTGGATACCCGGTATCCCGCAAAATTCTCACTCTGTCCCAAAATCTCATCCACAAGCTGTTCCATGTACCCTCGCCATGCCCGCTCCGGCGCGGCAAAGGACAGGAAATCACAATACGCGCATTTGCGGATACAGAACGGAATATGAATATACAGCTCCAGCTCTCGTTTCCTCATGACTCTCCCGTCCACACCTATCTCTCCCGGACGCCGCCCTCCTGGCAAAACCGTCCGGAAGCATTTCCTCTATTCGTTATCCAGCTTCAACACACTCATGAAGGCCTTCTGTGGGATCTCGACGTTGCCCACCTGGCGCATCCGTTTCTTTCCCTCCTTCTGCTTTTCCAGCAGCTTCTTCTTGCGCGTGATATCGCCGCCGTAGCATTTTGCCAGGACATCGCATCGCCTTGACGGTCTCGCGGGCAATGATCCGGCCTCCGATGGCGGCCTGGATCGGAATCTCAAACAGATGCCGCGGAATCTCATCCTTCAGCTTCTCACACATCTTCCGGCCGCGCTCATAGGCGGAGTCCGCGTGGACAATGAAGGAAAGGGCGTCCACCTCTTCCTTGTTGATCAGGATATCCAGCTTGACCAGCTCTGAGCGCTCATAGCCCTTCAGATCGTAATCGAAGGACGCATAGCCGCGCGAGCGGGATTTCAGCGCGTCGAAGAAATCATAAATAATCTCGTTGAGCGGCAGATCGTATTTTAAAAGCGCTCTCGTCTCCTCGATATATTCCATCCCGTTGTAGACGCCGCGTCGCTCCTGGCAGAGCTTCATGATCGCGCCGACAAATTCCGTCGTGACCATAATCTCGGCGCTCACAACCGGCTCCTCCATATATTCGATCTCAGACGGATCCGGCAAGTTCGTCGGGTTCGTCAGCTCAATCGTCTCGCCGTTTTTCTTATGAACCCGGTAGACAACGCTCGGAGCCGTCGTCACCAGATCCAGCGCATATTCCCGCTCCAGCCGCTCCTCGATGATCTCCAGATGCAGAAGCCCCAGGAAACCGCAGCGGAATCCGAACCCCAGCGCAACCGAGGTCTCCGGCTCATAAAAAAGAGACGCGTCATTGAGCTGCAGCTTCTCCAGCGCGTCACGCAGGTCGTTGTACTTCGCGCCGTCCGCCGGATACAGGCCGCAGTAAACCATGGAGGTCACCTTCTTGTAGCCGGGCAGCGGCTCCGCACACGGATGCTCTGCGTCCGTAACCGTATCGCCGACCCGGGTATCCTTCACGTTCTTAATGCTGGCCGTGAGATAGCCGACCATCCCGGCGGAAAGCTCCTCGCAGGGAATAAACTGGCCCGCGCCGAAATAACCGACCTCCACAACCTCCTCCTGCGCTCCCGTCGCCATCATCCGGATCTTCGTGCCCTTCCTCACCGTGCCCTCCCGGATCCGGCAGAATACAATAACGCCCTTGTAGGAATCATACAGGGAATCGAAGATCAGCGCCTTGAGCGGAGCCTCGGGGTCTCCCGTCGGCGCGGGAATCCTGTGAACGATCGCCTCCAGCACATCCTCACAATTGAGCCCTGTCTTTGCGGAGATCCTCGGGGCGTCCTGCGCCTCGATGCCGATCACATCCTCAATCTCGTTCGCCACCCAGTCCGGGCGGGCGCTGTCCAGGTCAATCTTATTAATCACCGGGAACACGTCCAGGTCATGGTCGAGCGCCAGATAGACGTTCGCCAGCGTCTGCGCCTCGACGCCCTGAGACGCGTCTACGACCAGAATCGCTCCGTCGCACGCCGCCAGGCTGCGCGACACCTCATAATTGAAGTCCACATGGCCCGGCGTATCGATCAAGTTGAAAATATATTCCTCCCCATCCTTCGCCCGGTATACCGTGCGGACTGCCTGTGATTTGATCGTAATGCCGCGCTCGCGCTCCAAATCCATATTGTCAAGCACCTGCTCCTGCATCTCTCTGCTGGTCAGGAGTCCCGTCATCTCAATAATCCGGTCCGCCAGCGTCGACTTCCCGTGGTCGATATGCGCTATAATACAAAAATTCCGGATTCTGCTCTGATCTGTTGCCATATTGTCCTCGTTCCTCTCTTATCGTCCTTCTCCCGGCATATAAAGATAGGTTACCATTTTTTTGCGCCCGATGCAAGGAAATTATAACCGGATCGCAATCAGATGAGGCAGGTACGCGGCACATTCCCTCACGGCCTTCGCAGCACGCCGTCCAGCAGCCCGGACAACGGCTCCATGGCGTTCATGGCTTCCTCCAGCGTATTCGTCTGAGCGCCGACCTCAATCAGGGCGCAGCGTGGCCTTACGTGCATGTTATAGCGGAGTCCCTTCAGATAGATTTTCCTGGTCAGACCCGGGAAATCTGCCTCCGCGGCGAGCTGCATCTGAAAGCCGAAGGCCAGATTCTCTTCCAGATAAGGATTCGCAAGCGATTCAATCGGCCCGTCCGGCGTCCGGCTCATTCCCTGAAAAAACATGATTTTCGCCGTGGATTTTCCGTTTATCTCGCTGACCAGGCGGGTTGTCTCTGCCACGCCGTCCCGATGAATATCCAGCACGACTTCAATCTGCGGATTCTCCTCCAGAATCTTCGTCACGCCATCTAACGCATAGGTATAGGCCTTGCTGCGGTCCAGCCCGCCCCCTGCGATATCATAGGCGGTCGTATCGTGGATGACATTCCAGCCCTTTGCCCGCAGAAGCTGCGCCAGGTATTCTCCGACCCGCACGACGGTCGCCTGCCTCATCCCGGGTCCATAATCCGCGTAGGTTTCCTGAGAATGCGTATGGTAAATCAGAATCTGCGGGACGGACGGATCCTGATCCAGGGACAGATCGGTTCCCAAAAGCTTTTCCGCTTTCATCAGATCCCTCCCGGCAGTCGTGGATGTGTGAACGCTGTAATACCGCTTCATCAGATAATCGTAATCCATCAGCTGCGCCATAGTCGGAAGGCCGTCGGGCGTCAGGCGGGCCGCCTCGCCCGGACTCACGCTACCGGACGCCTGCTCAGATTCCAGAGGCAGTCCCCCGGACGCCGTCAACGCAGAAGCATTGCCCGCGGATGATCCGCCGGAGACCAAACGGGCGGCAGCGCCGTCCTCTTCCCCGTTTTGTCCATCAGAAAACAGGTATCCGTATGTTTCATACGCATACCTGTATCCCTCATAAAGACGCCAGGACGGATCGTATCCGGTTCGTCTGTCGTTTGCCATAGCATACGGAAGGAGCTGCCAGTGACAGGTCCTTCCGTTTCCCGCCGGGGGCTCCTGCCCCGCCCATTTTCTCATCATTCCCACAATCATGTCAGAAATTTCCATTTTTTCATCGGTAATCTCCACATACCTGTTCGTCTTTTCGGATTGGCGGACAAATATTCCCACTTCTTTTCCACTCGAAGCGATCCGGCTGCCCGCAGATACCACATCCGGATACCGCACCTGTAAGAGCAGGATCGCCAGCCATACCGCCCATCTACTCAAACCGCACGATTTCCCTTTTCAGCCGTTTCATAATCTTCTTTTCCAGTCTGGAAATGTAGGACTGGGAAATGCCAAGAATGTCGGCCACCTCCTTCTGCGTCATCTCCTCCGCTTCCTCGTCCTCGAGGCCATACCGCAGCCGCACGATTTTCTGTTCCCGGGGCGTCAGACTGCGAATCGCCTCGCGCAGGACGTCGCATTCTGACTCATGCTCCAGATCGCGGGAAATGATATCCTCATCCGTCCCCAGAATATCCGAGAGCAGCAGCTCATTGCCGTCCCAGTCGACATTCAGCGGCTCGTCGATCGAGACCTCCAGGCGCGTCTTGTTGTTGCGGCGCAGATACATCAGAATTTCATTCTCGATACACCGGGACGCGTATGTGGCGAGCTTGATATTCTTTTCCGGATTGAATGTGTTGATCGCCTTGATCAGGCCGATCGTCCCGATGGAAATCAGATCCTCTACCCCGACGCAGGTGTTGTCAAATTTTTTCGCGATATAAACCACCAGGCGCAGGTTATGCTCGATCAGCATGGATCTGGCCTCTCCCTCCTGCTCGGAGGACAGCATCGCAATCACCTCCGCCTCCTTCTTCGCGTCTAACGGAGCCGGCAGAATATCCGCCCCGCCTATGTAATGCACCTCCCCCTTTCTCTGCCACAGCATCGCCGCAAACGACGGCGCTGCCTTAAACTGAAACCGGTTCGGCATGGAAACCTTTACTATCATGACACCTCAGTCCTCCAGGTTTTTATTTTCCATCTTTTGTACGTCACCGGCCGCTCTTACATTCAGCAGCATGTCATATTGATGCTCCGGGGAAAGCGGTTCCTTCACGATGGCAAGCCAGGGCCGCCTCAGCGTATGAACCGTCCTTCCCTCCCGGATGACCTCGATCCGCTCGATGCGGATCGCCGGAAGCAATCCCCTCTCCTTTCCGACGGAACAGAAGGGGATATAAATCATTCCCGGAACAGTCTCGCCCAGTCCGCGAAGGGCAGCCGCCGTAATCACATGAACCGGCTGTCCGCCGTAGGGCTCTGTCAGGCGATTCCCTGTGTCTAACAGCGCGACTGCCTCCTTCACCCTTCCCCGGTCATGCAGGCGAACCCGACAGACCGTGCTGCGGACGGCAAAGAAGCTCCGGAAACCATGTACACACCCGCTTCCAAGGAAGAAAACCGCGACAGCCATACATCCGATCTGGGCAAGCGTCCACTGCCGCCACATGCGGGCTCCCGCAAGCGAAAAAGGACGCGCAAGCCATCTCTCTGCCTCGCCGCACAGCCCGCCTGCAACCGCGCCGATAAGCCACAGCGTCAATACACAGCGGATAAACTCAGGCGCCGGTTTTCTGCCAAAGGTCACAAGTATCATCAGGCTTCCCACCGCCGGACAGGTTAACACCCATTCCAGCCAGGCAGGATACCCGGCGCCGACCGCAAGAAGCAGATTCAGGCAGGCCCAGACCGCGCCGACCGCCGCGCCGGAAAAAAAACGCAGCCGCCCCGCGGCGGGCATCGCCATGACCCTGCCGGTCAGCTGCAAAAGCACCGCGTCCATGGCAAAATTGACCAGAAAAAACACATCCAGATACACCGTAGCCTTCATGCATCCAGTCCTCCGCCTACACGGTTTCATTATATTCTTTTGGAAAATCACATACTGTCGAATCTGGGAATCACTGAGAAATTTTCTGAAGTTAAACGATACCAGGGACAACGAACGCTCCCGAAAAGCGAACGAACGGAAGGACCTGCCACCGGCAGCTCCTTCCGTATGCGACAGCGAAAAAAGGCGCGGCCATATCGGCCGCGCCCGTCACAATCTCGTCTGAATGAAATTATCGGTTGTTGTTTCTGTTCTGTAAAAAGGTCGGAATATTGATCTGCGCCTCCCGGTTCATCGGACGGTACGCCGGAGCCGGATTCGGAGCCGCCGTATTCTGGCGCGGCGTCGTCTGCGTCTTCGATGCCGCCGCTGCTGTTCCTGACTGAGCAGGCGTCGTCTGTCCCGCTGTCGTCGCACTCGCCTCCGCCGCCGCATGGTTCAGCCCGGAAGCGCCCAGATTTAAACCGCCGGTCTTCGGCTTAAAGGAGGAGCTAAAGCCTGCCATCGCGTTCTTCACCGGGGTATTAGCGCCGTGCGCGTCAAGGCCGGTCGCGATCACGGTAATCGAGGCCTCATCCTGTGCATTTTCATCGTACATCGCGCCGAAGATGATATTCGCCTCGTCGCCGGCCAGCTCCTGCACATAGCTTGCCGCGTCATTCGCCTCGATCAGGCTGATGTCACCGGAAATATTGATGATCACATGAGTCGCGCCCTCGATGGTCGTCTCAAGCAGCGGGCTGGACACCGCCTGCTTCACTGCCTCTAACGCCTTATCGTCGCCCTTGGCATGTCCGATGCCAATATGCGCGATGCCCTTGTCAATCATGACCGTCTGCACATCCGCAAAGTCCAGATTGATCAGGCCGGGCACGTTGATCAGATCGGTGATCCCCTGTACCGCCTGCTGAAGAACCTCGTCCGCCTTCTTTAAGGCGTCCGGCATAGTCGTGCGGCGATCCACAATCTCCAGGAGCTTATCGTTCGGGATCACGATCAGCGTATCGACGCTTTCCCGCAGGTTCTCAATCCCGACAAGCGCATTGTTCATGCGGGCCTTCGCCTCGAAACGGAACGGCTTCGTCACGACGCCGACCGTCAGGATCCCCATATCCTTCGCCAGCTTCGCAATCACCGGCGCGGCGCCCGTACCGGTGCCGCCGCCCATACCGCAGGTCACAAACACCATATCCGCGCCCTTCATGGCCTGAGCCAGCTCCTCGGAGCTCTCCTCCGCCGCCTTCTGACCGATTTCCGGCCTTGCGCCGGCTCCCAGACCCTTCGTCAGCTTCTCTCCGATCTGCATGGCCGTCGGCGCCTTGCAGAACTGCAGCGCCTGCTTGTCCGTATTGATCCCGATGAATTCTACGCCCGCAATGTTCTCATCGATCATGCGGTTCACCGCGTTGTTGCCTGCTCCGCCCACTCCCACTACGATAATCCGCGCGGAGTTTTCCGCTTCATTTATCTTAATCTCTAACAAGATCCTTTCCTCCTTAACCTTTTCACATCGCTTTTGTAATACTTCTGTAACATTTTTGGCCAGCCCGTTCCCACATCTCATCCGGCAGACCCCTTCATTCGGCGGAATTCTCCGCGATTCTTTATCCCTTGTATCATACTATATGTGATTTTCAGGAAAATATCAACCACTAACTTTAAAAAAATGCGTAACATTTTTTCAGTTATCCGCTTCGCACGGATACATGCGGCGTCGAAATCATTCACCTGGGCTTAAACGCATACATGGCGTTGGCGCTGGTCTCGTCATAATCGTCAAGATACAGCGTGCCGCTTCGCCCCTCCAGCATGGGAAGCATGTCGCCAAGCTCCGCGATTTTCCCGTTCAGGCTTTCATTGCCGCCCAGAACCACTTCAATATCGCCCATATAGAGATTCGCCTCTCCGTATTCGTTGAACTGGATCCGGTCGACCTCAATTCCGTAAATTGAGAGAACCTGCGTCAGATTCAGAATCTCGGAAAAAATCTCCTGGCTCTCCACCGGCAACGCCTGATAGAGAACAATATGGCCAAACTTAAGCCCTGTGATCCGGGGAATCCCGGAAAGCGCCTGACCGGAGCTTTCCACAATGATCCCGTCCTTGTCAAAATACATATAGCTGCTCATATAGGATACATATCCCACTACACTCTTTTCATAGACAATGACCTCCACCTTCCCAAGTCCCTGGAAGACCAGCTTGTAGTCCTCCACAAACGGGATCTGCTCGTGTTCCTGAATGTGATCCAGAAGATAACAGATTGCCGTATTCCGGCTCACCTTATCCGGGAACAGCATTTCCTCAATCTGCTCGTCGGTGTATTTCTGATTGCCCGTCACCTCAATCTCTGTGATCTGCAGAGACAAAAACAAAATCAGAAGAAGCAGCAGAACGATGACAGCCACGAGAAGCCCTGTTCTCCGCTTCGGGGGCTCCTCATTCGTTTCCTGAAATATTGCCATATGGTACGATCCTCAGTCCTTCCATCTCATGTCTGCGCCGACCTGGCCAAGATCCCGGCAGATATCCTCATATCCTCTCTCAATGTACTCGCAACCGCGAATTTCCGTCTCGCCCTCCGCGGCCAGTCCCGCGACTGCCAGAGCCGCGCCGCCGCGCAGATCCCTCGCCCGGACAGACGTGCCCTTCAGTCGGCTCACGCCCTCGACAGACGCCGTGTTCCCTTCTATTATAATATGGGCGTCCATTTTCTGCAATTCCTTCGCCGTGGAAAATCGATCCTCAAATACCGTTTCCCGGATATTTGACGTCCCGTCCGCGATTGAGAGCGCCGCCATCATCACCGACTGTAAATCGGTGGGAAACTGCGGATAAGGGCCGGTGGCAAAGCGCAGGGCCGACGGTCTCCTCCCCATCCGGACCGCAAGTCCGCCCGGTAGGACGCGGCAGGAAGCGCCCGCGGCCCGGGCAAGCGCCAGAGGGGACGCCAGCTGTCCGACCGGGGCGTCGGCAAGAAAAAGCTCACCGCCGCCGGCAATCACCGCGCCCAGGTAGGTTCCGGCGACGATCCGGTCGCCGGGAATCGCAAAGGAAGCGTCGTGAAATACCGTATCGCCCCTCACGGTCAGCCGCGACGTGCCGATCCCGCCGATCCCCGCGCCCATTTTTCCAAGGAAATGACAGAGCGTCCCGATCTCCGGCTCCCTCGCCGCGCCCTCAATCACCGTGTCGCCGTGCGCGGCCACCGCCGCCATCAGCGCATTTTCCGTCGCGCCAACGCTCGGATAGGGAAGACGAATCACCGTTCCGGCAAGCGCCACCGCCTCCGCGTGAATCTGCTCTCCCTCCACCCGTACCACGGCTCCCAGGCTCTGCAGGCTTTTCACATGCAGGTCGATCGGACGCAGGCCAATCGAGCAGCCGCCCGGGCTCACCGTCCGGGCCCGGCCAAAGCGGCCAAGCATCGGGCCAAGCAGCATCACAGAGGAACGCATCCGCCGCGCCATCTCCTCCGGAATCTGCTCTCCGCAGGCCGCCCGCGCGTCAATCGTCAGCGTGTGGCCGTCCAGGCGGCACACGCACCCCAGATAGTCCAGTATCTCTATCATGTCGCGGACATCCCGTATATCCGGGACATGAAAAAGCGTGACGCTTCCTCTGTGAAGCAAAGATGCTGCCATCACTGGCAGCACCGCATTCTTGGATCCCTGAATCGGAATCGTTCCATCCAGTCTGCGCGGTCCCCGGATACAGATCACGGACATGCCCTGTCCTCCCAATCGCCATTGGTACTATATCTCTATCCTATGAATCCGCGCGGCCAAATGTGACTATCCCTGTTTCTCCAGCCGGATCTGGTTGGAAACGCTTAAGACCATCCCGATCTCCACCATCAGGAACAAGACCGAGGTGCCTCCATAGCTGATGAAGGGCAGCGTGATGCCGGTGTTGGGAATGGTATTCGTCACCACGGCGATATTCAAAATAACCTGGATGGCAATGTGCGCCATCACACCCACCACGATCATCGCTCCGAACAGATCCGGCGCATTGCCCGCGATCAGCATAAACCGATAGATCATGAAGAGAAAAATCAGGATCACAGACACAGCCCCGAACAGCCCCAGCTCCTCGCAGATAATAGAAAAGATCATATCATTCTGCGCCTCCGGGACAAATCCCATCTTCTGGATGCTCTCGCCAAGTCCCTTGCCAAAGAGCCCGCCCGATCCGATCGCGTAAAGCCCCTGCAGCACCTGGTAGCCGCCGTCCAGGGCATAGGCCTCCGGATCCAGCCACACATGGATGCGCGCCATCTGATAGTCCTTCAGCAGGTGCAGGTTGTCAATGACCGCCGCCACCGGCTCCGCCAGAAAGATCGCCGCCAGGCCGGCCGCCCCGCACGCATAAAACGGAAGACTCTTTTTGCTGGCTACAAAGACCATGACAAACGCCATGCCGCAGATGATGATGCCGGAGCTTAGGTTGTTCGCCGCCACGATGCCGGCGATCGGGAGCGTGAACACAAACACCCTTATGATTCCCTTCCAGGTGCTGATCCTGCTTCCCATACTGGTAATCATCACGGCAATCATCACAATCAGCGCGATCTTGACAAACTCCGTCGGCTGAAAGCTCGCGCCGCCGACGCCCAGCCAGCGCTTCTTTCCGTTCACCTCACGCCCGATGAGGGAAACCGCGATCATCAGGACATAGGAGAGCAGATAGGCCAGCATGGCAAACCTGGCGTACCAGTGATAATCCAGCTTTGAAATCACCACGGCCAGAACCAGGCCGACCGCCGCGATCTTAAGCTGGCGCATCATAAAATAAGAGGCGTCTCCATATTTGATCTGCGCCGAATAAGAGCTCTCGCTGTAAATCATCACCAGCCCGAACGCCGTCAGAAAAATCACCGAAAAAAGCAGACTGTAATCGTAAAACCGCCTGGGTTTGTTCTTTGCCATCCAAACCTCCTACTACTCTACAGGTTTCTCACGCACTCCTTAAAAATCTCGCCCCGCTGCTCATAGTTTTCAAACATGCCCCAGCTCGCGCAGGCCGGAGACAGCAGGACATTGTCCCCCATATCGGCGTAGGCCGCGCAGACGCGCACCGCCTCCGACATGTCCTCCGCGTACATGATCTCCTTAAATCCATGCCGCTTCGCGCATTCCGCGATCTTGTCGCGGGTCTGCCCGATCAGCACCATATGCTTCACCTTGCCGTCAAACGCTTCGATCCACTCATCGTATTCACTGTTCTTGTCATACCCGCCCGCGATCAGAATCGTCGGCCCGGGCATCGCGCGGATCGCCTGAATCGCCGCGTCCGGATTGGTCCCCTTGGAATCGTTATAATATTTCACGCCAGAGCGCTCCAGCACAAACTCAATCCGATGCTCCACAGCCTGAAATCCCTTCACCGCCCTGCGGATACAGTCCATCGGCACGCCCATGCGGACGGCAATCGCCACCGCGGCCATCACATTCTCATAATTGTGGCGACCAAGAATCTGCAGATCATGAACGTCAACCACCGTCTCCTTTGCGCCGTCGTGGGCATAGACGATAAGATCGCCGTCCAGATACAGTCCTTCCTTAAGCGGCTGCCTGCTGCTGAAGAAAATGACCTTCGGCTTGAGCTCCTCCCCCTGCCCGAATTCGCGCAGAACCGGATCCTCATAATTCAGGACGATGCAGTCCTCCTCCGTCTGATTGACCGCGATCCGCTCCTTGATCTCGATGTAATTCTCCATCGTTCCATGACGGTTTAAATGGTCGGGCGTAATGTTTAAAATCGCGCTCACATTCGGGCGGAAATTCATGATCGTCTCCAGCTGGAAGCTCGACACCTCCGCCACGGTCACGGACTGATCCGTCGTCTCGAGCGCCTTTTCCGTGTAAGGCGTCCCGATGTTGCCCACCACAAAGACCTCTTCAAAATGAGTCTTCATGATCTCGCCGGTGAGGGCGGTCGTCGTCGTCTTCCCGTTCGTTCCCGTGATCGCGACAAGCTTCCCCTTCGTCACCTGGTACGCCAGCTGAATCTCTCCCCAGATCGGGATCTTCGCCTCATCCAGCACCGACACAAACGGCGCGTCCAGCGGAATGCCGGGACTGATCACGCACATCTCTACCCCGACAAGGTCGGTCCGCGCCAGCTCCCCGAGCACAACCGTCAGCTTCGCGTCCTCGTCAAACTTCTCCTTCAGCTTCTCGGGATCCAGATTCTCATTGCCGTCGTAGAGAATAACCTCGCCGCCCATCTCAAGCAGCAGCTTCGCGGCCGCGATGCCGCTCCTTCCGGAACCGGCTACCAATACCTTCTGACTGCTCATCATTCTCCTCCTCTGTAATCATTCAAAGTCCCAGATATGCCACCAGGCACAGAATGGCCGTCGCAATGGAAAACACGGCGACCACCCTGGTTTCCGACCATCCGCTCATCTAAAAATGATGATGGATCGGAGACATCTTAAAGATTCGCTTTCCATGAGTTGCCTTGAAATACGATACCTGCATGATCACGGACAAAACCTCCACCAGGTAGATCAGCCCGATGATCGGGATGAACAGAGGCATCCGCATCATAAAGGCGCTTGACGCCACAAAACCGCCCAGCGCAAGGGAACCGGTATCGCCCATGAATACCCGCGCCGGATAGACATTAAACAGCAGAAACCCAAGCAGGCTCCCTGCCACCGCGCCGGTGATCGGGCTGATCCCGCTGCCCTCCCCGAGCGCCACAATCGTTAAGAAGGTGGCGACCAGGATCGTCACGCTGGTACAGAGTCCGTCCAGGCCGTCCGTAAAATTCACGCCGTTGTCCGTGCCAAGCACAACGAAAAATACAAACGGGACAAACAGAATTCCAAGCTCCAGAAAATACCCGCCGTCCGGCCCGCCGCTAAAGGGAACCAGAACCGCCGTGCCGACGCCGGAACGGTACAGATAATAGACGAAAATACCGGTAATCACAAACTGACCGGCCAGCTTCTGCTTCGGGTTTAACCCCTCCGAGCGTTTCATGACAATCTTGATATAATCATCCAGAAAACCGATGATTCCGAAGCCGACCGTCACAAACAGGATCGGAATGATCTTCGGATATTCTCTTATATAAAAAAGTGATGTAATGACGATACTGGTCAGGATCACGAGTCCGCCCATCGTCGGCGTCCCCTGCTTCTTTAAATGCGCCTGCGGGCCATCCTCCCGGACCTGCTGCCCGAATTTCAGCCTGTGCAGGAACGGAATCACGATCGGGCAGAGAAGCGCGCTGATTGCAAACGCGATAATGACTGCCAGAATAGTTTCATTAATCATACGAAGGCTCCCATCTGCTATGTACTTGTAACCGGCACATTCCTTAGTATACGTCTTTTTCCGTTATTAATCAACACTTAATTCGCTTTGTTCCATCCCCAGATATGGCAGAATATTCCTGAAAATATCCGCAATAACCGGGGCCGCGATCGTGCCGCCGTAATACACGCCCTGGGGTTCGTCGATGGTAATCAGGGCGATGACCTGCGGGTCGTCTGCCGGCACAAAACCGATAAACGAGGAGATGTATTTTTTCAGACTTCGCGGCAGCTTCTCCGATGTAGCGGTCTTGCCGCCGATCCGGTATCCTTCTATGGCGGCCTTCTTGCCTCCGCCCTCGGACACAACGCTCTCCAGTACCTGACGCATGGCGGCGCTCGTCTCCTCCGAGATGATCCGCTCTCCCGCCGGGTAGCTCAGCCTGCGCACATTCGCCCCGTCCGCGCTTATGACCTCCACGCCGAAATGCGGCGTGACGCGCCTTCCCCCGTTGACAATGGAGGCAGCCGTCGCAATCAGCTGGATCGGCGTGATCTGAAAGGACTGCCCAAACGAGACGGTCGCTAACTCCACCAGCCCCATATTTTCCTTGCGGTGCATAATCGTACCCGCCTCTCCGGGCAAGTCAATTCCAGTCTTTTTCTTCAGTCCAAACTGTTCAAAATACTGACAGTAACGGTCAATGCCGAGCCGCTGCCCCACATCGATAAACACCGGATTGCAGGAATTCATAACGCCCTCGAGGAAGGTCTCCGTCCCGTGTCCGCCGACCTTATGACAGCGGATCTTCCGATCCTCGACAATCCGGAAGCCGGGACAGGAAAAGGTGTCCTCAAGGCTCACCACACCGGCCTCCAGGGCGGCGGCTGCCGTGATGATCTTGGCCGTCGAGCCCGGCTCATAGGTGTCGTTGATCGCCGGGTTTCTCCACATCTGATTGAGCTGATCCTGCTTCTCCGACGCCGACAGCGCGCCCGCGTTCTCCAGGTTCAGGGTAAAGGGATCGTTCAGATCAAATTCCGGGACGTTTGCCATCGCCAGGATCGCCCCGTCCTTCAGATTCATGATGATCACGGAGACCTTCTTTGCCCCCTTCCTCTCCATCGTTTCCTCTGCCGCCTGCTGAGCATATTTCTGGATATTGACGTCCAGACTGACCCGCAGATCGTTCCCGGCCACCGGCTCAATCCGATCCTCGAAGGCATTCTCAATCTCCACTCCGGCGGCGTCCGCCATCGTGAGAATCGTGCCGTTTGTCCCCTTCAGGACAGAATCGTACTGCACCTCCAGGCCGATGATCCCCTGATTGTCGCCGCCGGTAAAGCCCAGCACCTTCGAGGCAAGCTCTCCGTAAGGATAATCCCGCCGGTAATCCTCGTCAACCTTGACGCCGTCCAGATGATATTCGCGGATCCGGTCGCCGACCGCCTTGTCCACATTGGTGCGGACAATTTCCCGCGAGCTTCGCTTCTCCACCCGGCGGCGAACCGTCTCCTCCTCCATCTCAAGCTCCTCCGCCAGCACGCGGATCACATGCTCCCGGTCTGTCACCTGACTGTAGATCACGGAAACCGTACACACCGTGCGGTTTGCCGCAAGGACAACGCCATTTGCATCCAGGATCCGCCCGCGGGCCGCCTTGATCGTGCGCTCCCGCTGATGCAGATCCTCCGCCTTCTCGCTGTATTCCTCCGCACGCCAGATCATCAGATACGCAAGCCGCCCCATGAGTCCCGCCATGCACAAACACAGCAGGAGGCACAGGACGGCTGTCTTCGCCCGATGGCTCGTTCTCATTGCACTGCCCCCGGGCAGTTCCTTACTACAGATTATGTGAAGGATTCTGCTTTATGACTCCGGATCTTCCGGGACGTTGCCTGATCTGCGACCTTCCGTATGACTCAGGACATTCCAAAATCACGCCGCGTCTCCGGCCTTTCTAATTCTCCGCGCTTTCCGCAGACGTTTCCTGCACATCCTCTTCCGTCTCCTCCGGCAGAGAGCTCTCTATCGTCACCTCAGAGCCGTCGGGCAGCTCGCCGGGCACGCCGGAATCTGCCGCGCCTTCATCCACATATTCCTCCGTCTCGTACACCTTCGTCTCCTCGACGGTTTCCTCCTCTTCCTCTGTCATACTGTTATCCGTAAGACCCTCCGATTCCGGAAGCTTTCCAGAAACAACCTCTGTCCCCTCTTCCGTCTCCGTCTCCGGAAATACGTTCAGGTACGGAAGAATATCCGACATGATTTCTGAAAACACGCCGCTGGCAAAGGTGCTGTGTGCCTGGTCGTCCACCGCCGGTTCATCGATCACCACGTAAACCAGGACCTCCGGATCATCCGCCGGGGCAAAGCCGCAGAAGGATACCACATATTTCCGGTTGCCGCGTGGGATCTTCTCTGCCGTTCCGGTCTTGCCGGCAATCCGATATCCCTCTACGCCGGCCGCCTTACCGGTTCCCTTTTCCACCGTCTGGAAGAGCGCCTCTCTGATAAAGGAAGCGGTAGACTCAGACACGGTCTCGCGCACGAGGCGCGGCTCAATTTTCTTTGTCACGGAGCCCTGCTCATTTAAGATCTGTCTGACCACATGCGGCTCATAATAAGATCCGCCATTGATCACCGAACAGTAAGCCGCCGCCATCTGAATCATCGTGCAGTTAAAGGTCTGGCCAAAGGAGCTCGTCGCCAGATCCGCCGCCTGCATATTCTCCGCCGTGTAGACCAGAGAAGAGGTATCCGCCTCGCCAGGCAGGTCGATGCCGGTTTTGGAACCGAATCCGAACATATGCTGGTAGCGGGAAAATTTCTGTGTGCCGATCCTCGCCGCGATCTGCATCATGGCGTCGTTGCAGGACTGCATCAGGGATTCCTCCAGCGTCAGCATGCCATGTCCGCCCTTGGAATAGGCGGTACACTTGATCATATAGTCGCCCACCTGCTGATATCCGTCGCAGTAAAAGGTATCCTCCGGGGTGATAATTCCCTCCTCCAGAGCGGCCGATACCGTAAAAATCTTTGCGGGAGATCCCGGCTCATAGGTGTCGCTGACACAATAATTTCGCCAGATCTGGTTCCAGGCCACCTGCTCTCCCAGGGAGCGGATTTCCGTGTCGGTATAATACTCTGTCACCTGATCCTCCGTGATCGTAAGCCCCTGCTCGCGGTTCTTTCTCCGGTAATCGTCCACCGCTTCCTTAAGACCCAGCTGCCGGATTTCCTCATCCGTATAGCGGTCCTGCAGATCCCTCGGATTATTCAGATCGTAGGGATCCTTGCTCGCCATCGCCAGCACCTCGCCGTTATCCGGATCCATTACAACCACGCCGATCTGCTTGGAATTCGTCTCATTGACCCACTGCGTGATCCGGTTCTCCACCGCATTCTGAATATTCAGATCAATCGTCGAGACGACCGTGCTTCCGTTGACCGCCGGCTTGATCACGCGCTCCAGATTGGAATCATCGTTCAGATAACCATATTCCCGGCCATTCGTACCGCTCAAATAATCGTTGTAGGACTGCTCGATCCCGCCGGTTCCCATGCCGCTGTCGCTGCCGGAAAACCCGATCACAAAGCAGGCCAGAGAATCATAGGGATACACCCGCCGGTACTCATCCTCAAACCAGACGCCCTTGACCCGCTCATGGGAATCCGCCGCGGAAAACGCGCGGTTGGTTTCCGTCTGATAGGTCTCAAAGGCCTCCTTGAGATCATGGGACAGCTGTCTTTTATAGCGGACATACGAACGGGTCGAATTTTCCGTAATCAACGTCCGCATCTCTGCCTCGTCATAACCGAATACCGTCACAAGCGCCGTGACCGAGGCATTCAGATAATCCTCCTCGTCAGACATGATCTGGCGGGGATCAATGATCAGGTTGTACACCTTTTCTGTCGTCGCCAGGTACGTCCCGTTGCGGTCCACAATGTCCCCGCGCCGATAGGCAATCACCCTGCTGTCATATTCCTGCTGCGAGAGGACGATCTGGTTATAGCTGTCCTGCTTTGTGTTAATGATATGATAGAGCACATAAACCAATGCAAACAAAGCCAGCGTAATCACAATGACTGTGATAGCCAGCTTTTCCTGCATATAAGTTCGGAACACCCGTCTTTTCTTTGGATCCCGGCCCGATTGCTCCGGGTATCCGGAACTAGTTTCGCGGGATGTCTTCATATTGCCTCACATACTCGCTTTCTGTCTTGTCATATAAAATCACCTGGTCCTTGTTCGCATAGACCATCCCCAGTTCTTCCGTCGCCACCTGATAGATGTGGTCCAGATCAATGTCCGTATTGATCCGCGTCTGCAGCGTGTCATTCTCCTCTCTCAGCTGCTCCAGCTGCTGCTCCAGCTGCTCGATATGGCTGATGCGCGCCGTGATCGTGGACTGCACATGAAGATAGCTGACGCAGATAAACAGGGCGCAGAGCGCCGCCGCGGTCAGCAAAAGGACGTAGGGCAGATCCATGTGCAGCGCCCTCTCCTGATTTCTGCGCACTGTACGGCTGATTCTCTGCTGTCTCTGATACTCACGACGCTCTTCCCTCTGCGTCTGCACAGACGGCGCTTTCTTTCTGACCGTATTCCCATATACATACTCGCTCTGTATTGGTGTTCTCTGTCCTGCAGCCATACCGGTTCCTCCCCTTCTTTTTCTGATTCGTCATTCGTATACCATTTTCGTCTTCCGGATGCCGACGCCCCCATATGCGTCGTCCGGTTCTCTTCTATCCGCGCTCGAAGACACGCAGCTTCGCGCTCTTCGCACGGGGATTCGTCTCTGCCTCCTCATCCGACGGCAAAATCGGCTTCCTCGTGACGACCCTCCCCATACTTTTCTTCCCGCACATGCAGACCGGAAATTCCGGAGGACAGGTGCATGGATGTTCATTCAGCCGGAATCTTGTCTTCACAATCCGGTCCTCCAGCGAGTGAAAGGTAATGATACTCAGGCGGCCGCCTAAAGCAAGATGTCCGATCATCGTGTCAATCGACCGGTTTAACACCTCCAGCTCCCGATTTAATTCAATCCGGATCGCCTGATAGGTTCGCTTGGACGGATGTCCGCCCGTCGCCCGCACCTTTGCCGGAATCGCCGCCCGGATCGCCTCGTTTAACTCCCCGGCCGTCTCAAACGGCTTCTCCTGTCTCCGCTTCACGATATGCTTCGCAATGTTTTTTGCAAAGCGGTCTTCCCCGTAATCCCGGATGATCCGGTACAGCTCCTGCTCCGTACAGGTGTTGACGATATCCGCGGCTGTCCTCGTGCTGCGCTGATCCATCCGCATATCGAGAGGCGCGTCCTCCTCGCGGTAGGTAAAGCCCCGCTCCGCCGTATCCAGCTGATAGGAGGAAACTCCCAGATCCAGATAGATGCCATCCACTCTGTCCACGTGCAGATCTGCCAGAATCGTCTCGATGTTCTCATAATTATCCCGGACGACGGTAACCTGTTCCCCATACCTTCGCAGCCGCTCGGATGCCGCCCGGATGGCGTCTGCATCCTGGTCAATCCCGATCAGGCGTCCGCCCTCTCCCAGCCGTCTGCACACCTCCGATGCATGTCCGCCTCCGCCAAGCGTCCCGTCCACATAAATGCCGTTCGAACGGATATTCAGACTGTCAATCGTCTCATCCAGCAACACGGGCCTGTGCTCAAATGCCATACTAAATTCCAAGACCCTCCATATTCTCCGCGATCTCTTCCATGTCGTCATATGTATTGGACTCATTCCAGAGATCCCGGCTCCAGATTTCAATCCGGCTTCCCACTCCCACTAAAACGGCTTCCTTGTCAATCTTCGCAAACTCACGCAGCACCGCGGGCAACAGGATCCGACCCTGCCGGTCCACCTCGCAGGTCGTGGCTCCGGCCAGGAAAAAACGGGAAAATTTGCGGGCATTGGCATTGGTGAGCGGTAAGGTATGAAGTTTCTCTTCCAAGGCTTTCCATTCCGAATTCTCATACACAAACAGGCAGCCGTCGAGTCCTTTTGTCACCACAAACTCGTCCCCCAGCTGCTCTCGGAATTTTGAAGGGACGATCAATCGTCCCTTCGCGTCAACCGTATGGTTATATTCGCCCATAAACATAGAAACCACCCGTTACCCTAACGCACCACTCAAATGCCCTTTCCTACCACTTTACACCACTTTCCACCACTTGTACACCTATTTTATTACAGGAATGGGAAAATAGCAAGGATAAATTTGCAAAAAAAGAGAGCCGAAAATGCTTATTTTCGGCTCTTACCAGATGAAGTGTAGAACAGATTTTCGGGCACAAAATATGGCCGATCAGACGTTCTGTCTCCGCCCAAAATGCCTGCGGGCAAGGACGACGCCGGCAATCACGACCAGGCAAAGAGAGAGCGCCTGGGAAACGGCGATCGCCGTGCCCGGAATGAGAAGAGAATCGGTGCGAAGGCCCTCGATCCACAGGCGGCCAAGGCCATACCCAAACAAGTAAATAAACAGCATCTCCCCGTCAAATTTCTTGCGTTTCCGATACCACAGCATAAAGCACAGCAGGCACAGATTCCAGACGGATTCATACAGAAATGTCGGGTGAACCTGAATATATTCCACGCCGTTCTCCACGATCTTATGAGACAGCACATCCGCATTCAGCATGTTTGGGTTTACGATGGCGAGCCGGAGCCGCATGGCAAAGAGGCTGTCCGTATATCCGCCAAACGCCTCGCGGTTGAAAAAATTTCCCCAGCGGCCGATGATCTGTCCGGTGATCAGGCCAAGGACCGCGCTGTCCGCCATGGAGAAGAAGGGAATCTTCTTTGCGCGGCTGTAAACCACCAGCGTCAGAATTCCCGCAATCACACCTCCATAAATCGCCAGGCCGCCGGCCCGCAGATTAAAAATCTGAATCAGATCGTTTTTATAGCTGTCCCACTCAAAAATCACATAATAAATTCTCGCGCCAATCACGGAGCAAATGATCGCATACAGCGCAAAATCCAGATACAGCTCCGGATCCTGTCCCCGGCGTCTCGCGTCCGACGCCGCCAGCCAGATCCCGGCCAGCATCCCGCATCCGATGATGATCCCATAAAACGCGACCCGAAATCCGAAGATTGAAACGCTGTCCCGGAT
>JAJQCO010000203.1 GCA_021202655.1 Clostridiales bacterium
CTTCATGGACTGCATTGACAAATCCAAAAGCTTCACTCAGCTCTCCAGCTATGAAAACACAAAGCCGCTGGTAGACGGACTCATAGGCATCGGCAACCGCATGGGCGAGGGATGGTTCCTCCCGGGCGAGATGATCGAACTCATCCAGCACGGCTATTCCAACATTGTCTGCGCCCAGCCCTTTGGCTGCCTGCCCACTCACGTATGCGGCAAGGGCATGATTCACAAAATTAAGGCGCTCTATCCCCTTGCCAATATTGTGCCGATTGACTATGATCCCGGCGCCACGAAGGTAAACCAGGAAAACCGCATCAAGCTCATGCTCTCCGTCGCCAGAGAAGCGATGGAATAACGCTCCGCCCCGTCATCCGGCCGGCTCAAACGCTTTTCTCGTATACCTGCGATAGACAAAGAAGGAAATCGCCGCCATGACGCTGTCCGAAACAAGCTGTGACCAGACAAGTCCGTAAATTCCAAATAACGCGTTCAGGATGAACAGCATCGGAATATTAATCACCGCCCATCTTGTCACGCCAAGAAACAGCGCACGTCCACCTTCTCCAAAGGCGTTAAAGACGTGAACCATGGAAAAGCAGAGAAACATCATCGGTGTCGCGAGAATACGGATACGGATAAAATTCGTGCCCAGAGCGACCGTGTCTGCATTCGCGATAAAGAAACGCATCAGGAACACGGCGAACACTTCATAGACAAGGATACTCGCCATCCCGATGAAAAGCCCTGTCCGGCGCGCATAGCGGATGACATCCTTCATGCGCTCGTAATGATGGGAGGCAAAATTATAGGCGACGAGCGGCACCATGCCCTGGCAGATTCCGATTCCCACGTTGAGCGGGAATCGCTCTGACTTCAGCACAATGCCAATGGCGGCCAGCGGAATATCTCCATATGTAACCATCAGCCTGTCCAACACCACATAATCCAGATCAAACAGCAGGGTAGTAATGGAAGACGGAATCCCCACCTGGAGCACGGACCAGACGCTTTCCCTCGACGGCATTCCCTCTCTTGGATCCATGGAAATGACATGGTTTTCTCTGGTCCGATAGACCGTGACAAGAAAATAAAGGCATGCCACACAATTGGAAATACACGTCGCAATCCCCACACCCAGCACCTCCATGCCATGCGGCAGGATGACAAACATGAGCAGCGGATCAAGCAGGATATTTAACATTCCTCCCAGAGCAATGCCAAAGCTCGCTTTCTGGGAATAGCCCACACAGCGGATCAGATTGGAAAGGACGTTGGAAAGAACCGTCGGGATTCCTCCGATAACAAGGACGCAAAACGTATATTGTCTCGCATAAGCGATCGTATTCTCCCCGGCTCCCATCGCCTGCAAAAGCGGATCCATAAAAAACGCCATGGCGACGGAGAAGCATGCCGTCAGCGCGATCGACAGGCCGATGCTGAATACGCTGACCCGCTTTGCTTCCTTCTCCTCCGAGCGCCCCAAAAGCCTTGAAATCAATGTCCCCCCGCCGACACCGGAAATGCCGGCGAGGGAAATCGTAATATTAAACACCGGCAAAATCATCGAAATACCGGCCACCATATAAGGATCGTTTGTCCTGCCCACGTAAAACGTATCCGCCATATTATAAATCAGCACAATCAGCTGGCTGATGATCATCGGCACGGCCATGATACGGACTGCATCCGGCACCGGCAGGGATTCAAATATTTCTTTTTTATCTGTCTCTTTTTTCACTTGCTTTCAAAAAATCCTCCGTGTAATGACAGATGACCGATTCACTCATCCATTCATTCCCTGTTCAGACATGCATGGATCTCTTCTCTGGTCGGCATCACGCGGAGCGCGCCTTTTCTTGTCGTAATCACAGAAGCCGCCGCATTGGCAAAGAGAAGAAGCTCTTTCAGATTTTCCTCCGTCAGATTGTCCAGCCCATGCTCCAGAACATAGTTCAGCATGCATCCACAGAACGTATCGCCCGCTCCCGTCGTCTCAATGGTATTCTTCTGAACAAATCCCGGCACACTCACCCGCATTCCCTTATAATAGGCACGGCTTCCATCCCTGCCCAGCGTGATGCAGATCAACGGAATCTGATACTTCTCGATCAGCATCTGCGCGCCGGCATCATAATCGTCTGTGCCAAAGAGGAATTCCACCTCATTATCTGATATCTTAAGGATATCCGTCTGAGCGAGGCCATATTCGATCTCCGCCTTTGCATCATCCAGAGACTTCCACAGAGGCGGACGAAGATTCGGATCGAAGCTGACAATACATCCCGCTTCCTTCGCCACCTGCACTGCATATCTTGTCGCCTCGCGAACCCCCTCGTGTGTGGAAGAAAGCGTTCCAAAATGGAAAATCCTGGAATCACGGATGATCTCCGGTTGAATATCCTCCTTCTTCAGCATCATATCCGCGCCCGGATTCCGGTAAAATGAGAAATCACGATCCCCATCGCTTTTTGTGTGTACAAAGGCCAGGGTCGTGTGTATCTCCTCATCCTCCACGAGATTGCTCAGGTCAATTCCCGCAGAAGCGACCGCCTCCCGCAGCTGCGCGCCAAACATATCCCTGCCAACCTTGCCGATAAAAGCAGTATGCCTGCCCAGACGCTGCAGCATGGCCAGCACGTTGCAGGGAGCGCCTCCCGGATTCGCCTCCAGAAGCGGATTCCCCTGCCCGCTGAGTCCGTTCTCCGTAAAATCAATCAGCAATTCTCCCAATGCAGTTACGTCAAATGTTCTGTTCTCCATGATAACCTCCTTCTGATCATTCCTGCGAACCAGCTAACAGTATTTTTTGTATATAGTAAACGGCTGAGAATAGCCGTCAACCGCCCTTTTCCCGGTTCAGGGATACGACAGTCTCAACATGCGCTGCCGTAAACGGGAACATGTCCACCGGCCAGGCGCCCCGTACCCGATATCCAATCCTCCGAAAAAGCTCCAGATCTCTGGCGAGTGTTTCAGGGCCGCAGGAAATGTACACTACCCGTTTTGCCCTGACCGCGGCGACCGCCCTGATAAAGACCTCGGTACTCCCTCCGCGCGGCGGATCCATCAGTACCACATCGACTGCCTGGCCGTCCCGCGCCATCTCCGTCATAAATTCGGTAGCATCCTTACAATAGAAAGAAATATTTCGGATCCCGTTTGCTTTCGCGTTCTGTATGGCGTCGTGAATCGCCTGTGCATTCCGTTCCACGCCAATCACCTGTTTCGCGCGGGAAGCGGCAAGGATCCCAATCGTGCCGATCCCACAATAAGCGTCAAGTACCGTCTCCCTGCCGGTCAGACCGACCAGCTCAATCGCCTTTCCGTACAGATATTCCGTCTGCACCGGGTTGACCTGATAAAACGAGCCCGGAGAGATGCGAAATCTGTATCCACAAAGGATATCCTCAATATATCCCTTTCCGTAAAGTACATGCTCTCTGTCGCCCAGCACCATACTGGTGCCGCGTCCATTGATATTCTGGACAATGGTTGTGATCTCCGGATGCTGGCTCCGAAGCGCCTTCACAAAATTATTTTTAGATGGAAAAACCGGAGATGCCGTCACGAGAACGACCAGAATCTCTCCGGTCGCAAATCCACGACGAATCAGGACGTGACGCAGCAGGCCATACCCCGTATCTTCATCATAAACACGAATCTTAAACGATTTCAACATACGCCGAATCGTTCCGATGATTTCACTGGACTTTTCATCCTCAATCAGACATTGTTCCACCGGGACAATCCGGTGCGTTCCCTCCTCATAGGCGCCGGAAATCACTTCTCCCTTCCGGAACCCAAATACGGCATGCACCTTATTGCGATAATGGAACGGGTTCTCCATGCCATGGATCGGCCAGACCTTTCCATATCTGCCCAGAAGCCTCTGCATTTTGGCCTGTTTTTTCTCAAGCTGTTCCGGATAGGGGATATTCAGATACTGACATCCGCCGCACTGTCTGGCAACCGGGCAGAAATACAGATCCGTTTTCCCGGCTGATACGGCCTTCTTCTCTGTCCGTTCCCGGTTTTTCATCGATGGCTCCCTCTTCCCACTCTGCTCTCTTCTGTCATGTTTCAACGCATTCAATCAAAATCCCTTTGCCTTTCTGCAAAATTACTTGCGCTTTCTCCGGATTTATGTCATAATCCCAGATGATACTATGAAAGTCCCGGACGGCGGCGGTATGGACTGCGTGCTTGCACGCGAGGACATACCGACATCGGACGGGCTAGGGAGTATGAGCAAGTAGCACGATAGTGCGGATTGCGAATACTCACGGCGATTGCGGGATAAGTGAGACAGGAAATCTGTGATTTCCGTAGTCGAACTTATGCGAAGCTGCACGTAAGCGCGAAGCAATCGACTTTCATGCGTGGTGGTGCGCCGCATCAGCGGCGCAAGTTGGTTTCCTATAAAAAAATGCTCACAGCAATCCTTAACGACAGGAAAAATCATTCCGGAGGCACTCTCATGAACCAACCAGAAATATATCCTGACAATTTCCATCTGGATCCGACTCTCTATACCGGTCGACCGACTGATGAGACAGACCGGCTCCCAAAGGAGCGTCGCACCTACGACCTGCTTGATCATCTTGGCATCGTCTACTGGCGGCTCGACCATGACGAAACCTTCACCATCGACGCCTGCCATGATGTGGATACCCGCCTCGGCATCGACATCTGCAAGAATCTGTTTCTCTGCAACGCGCAAAAAAACGCCTTCTATCTGCTTATGATGCCCGGTCACAAGAAATTTCGGACGGCTCGCCTCTCCAAACAGATCGGCAGCTCCCGCCTGTCCTTTGCCGGAGCGGAATACATGGAACAATTTCTCGATATCACCCCCGGGTCTGTCAGCGTCCTCGGGCTGATGAACGACACCGAAGGTCGCGTCCGTCTGCTGATTGACCGGGATGTGATCGATCATCATGAATTCATCGGCTGTCATCCGTGTGTCAACACATCCAGCCTAAAAATCCGGACCGATGATCTTCTGAACCGATTCCTTCCGGCTGTCCGTCACTCATACACAGTCGTAGATCTGCCCTGGGAAGCGTAATCGAGGCTATTCCAAACCAACTTCCTGGGACGACCGCCACATATACATAATCATAGATTTCCCCTGGGAAGCATAACCCAGGCTGTTTGCCAAACCAATCCCTTGCGGTGACCGCCACACATAAACAGTCGCAGTTCTGCTCTTAAGAAAATGGCCTGAGCGGTTCTGCGGATCATCCCTGTCCAACCACAGATCCAGACTTCTCGTCAACCGGCCTTGTCACCTGATACAGCCACTCTGCCTCCTCATCTGTCAGATGCGGCGCAATTTTCTCAAAAACCTTCTCATGGTATTCATTCAGAGCCACAATGTCCCGCGGCTCCATCAGCGAGACATCCAGCGGCTCCAGATCAATCGGCACAAGGGTCAGATACTCAAACCTCAGAAACTGTCCGTATTCTGTCTCCCCATCTTCCAGGCAGTAAACAAGATTTTCTGTCCGGATTCCGTGTCTCCCCTCGATATAAATTCCCGGTTCGTCCGAACACACCATGCCAGGCTCAAACGACATATTGTCCTGTTGTCCGGAACCCGTCCGGAAACAAATTCTGACCGGACGCTCATGGACATTCAACAGATAGCCGACCCCATGTCCGGTTCCATGATTAAAGTCCAGTCCATACTTCCAGAGAGGTTCTCTCGCCGCAAAATCCAGCGTCAATCCACTGGCGCCGCGCAAAAATCTCACCTGTCCCAGCCGAAGCATGCTAATCAGCACCAGAGTATAATGGAATCTCTCCTCCTCTGTCACCGGGCCAAGGGCAAACGTTCTGGTAATGTCTGTCGTTCCTTCCAGATACTGACCTCCGGAATCCACCAGATAAAGCCCTCTCGGTTCTATTCTCTTGCAGCTTTCCGGTTCCGCATGATAATGACACATGGCCGCATTCTCTCCATAAGCGGAAATCGTCGCGAAGCTCGGCTGCAGCGCTCCACACTCTCTTCTCATCTGATCCAGCCTGTCCGCCACAAGACACTCTGTCATCGGAATCTTCCCAACATTCTGCTTCATCCAGTAAATAAACCTTGTCATCGCCACGCCATCCCTGACATGAGCCGCTTTCATATTTCTGATCTCAACCTGTGTTTTCTTTGCCTTGGCCTGCACAGTCGGATTCATACAGTTAATGATATCGTTCGACTCATCGACCGACCTGACGATCGCATCATTTACCCGCCCCTTCTCCAGAAGAATTTTCACGTCTCGCAGCCGTCTGACATACTCATATATATCATCATATGGACAGACCGTCACACCGAGCCCATCCAGGTACACCCTCACCTCATCCGAGACAACTGTCTCGTTCAAAAAAAGGGAGATCTCTGTCCCGGTCACAGCCAGATAGGACAAAACCACCGGATTATATGGCACATCGTTCCCGCGAATATTCAAAAGCCATGCGATATCATCCAGTGTCGTCAGCACATGGACATCCGCGTGAACTCGCTCCATTTCGGCACGAAGATCCGCAATCTTCAAAGCTGCGGATTTCCCTGTATATTTTTCTTCCAGGATCCAGATCGGCTCTGCCGGCAAGGCCGGCCGATCCTCCCAGATTTCATCAACCAACGGCTCGTTAAATGCCAGCGTAATCTCACGATCCTTCAGAAGCTTCTCGAATCTTTCTCCTTCCTCCGCGCTTACTACCCGCCCGTCAAATGCCAGCGTCCCGCCGACCGGAAGATGACGCAGCAGATATTCCTCCAGCTTTGGTACTCCCGGCTGTCCCATTCTCATAAGCTCTATGCCTGTATCCGCCAACTGCGCCTCCGCCTGTACAAAATATCTCCCGTCCGTCCAGAGTCCTGCCCATTCCTTCATAATCAGCGCCGTACCTGCGGAACCGGTAAAGCCTGTCATATATTCCCGACAGGCAAAATAGTCGCTCACATATTCTGACTCATGATAATCTGATGTAGGAATCAACATCGCGTCGATGCCACGCAGTTCCATCAATCTCCTCAATTTCCTCATCCGGGTCACAATCCGGTTCATTCGATAAGCCTCCCGTTTCTGTCAAAAATACGTTCCTTCTACTACAGAAGCTGTCACCGGCAGCTTCTTCCGTATACTATGGAAGTCCAAGAAGCGGAACCAAAGGCGAACGCTGATTCGCCAGGTGTAGCAGAAAGCCGCCTGTGGCGGGTTTCCTGACTGGCAACTTCCATGTACAGAGCAAGTCGTAAGACGATGCTCGAGTTTAGCATAGTCGTTTACTATGGCATACTACAGAACCGCCACTGACAGTTTTTCTCCACATGCTATGGCACAATCAACCCAAGCTTCACACAAGCATTCCAGATACCATCTTTGTCAATCGGCGTCGTGACATAATTTGCTACCTTCTTCAAATCCTCATCTGCATTTCCCATAGCCACTCCGACCCCGGCTGCCTCGATAATCTCCATATCGTTCATACTGTCACCAAATGCGATCGTGCATTCCATTGGCATGCCGAAATATGCACACACCTTCTTCAAGCCTTCCGCCTTTGAGGAACCATTTTCGATCATATCCGCCCCCTCCCGGCTGGAAAACGGAGGAAGCTTCAATTCCGGAAAGGCTTCCACAACAAGCTGTCTTCCTTCTTCCCGGCCAATGTATGTCATTGTCCGGACATCCATATCCATCAGCTTCCAAGGATCTCGAAAGCTACGATCCGATCTGCCCCATCGACGCATATCATGAATCGTCACATATTCCGGATTCACAAAAAAATCCTCTGCCCCTGCCGTCAGACCTACTGCAAATGACTTTCCCTCCGCAAATCTCAGAATCCGCTCCACCAATTCTTTAGCCATCAAATGCGTGTAAAGTTCTTTTCCCTCTGCCTCCACCTTTGTCCCGTTCAGATGGATAATCGCATCCGGGCAAAACATCTCTCTGTATCCGGCGCTGTAATTGGTATCCAGATCACGCCCGGTCGCAAGCACAATATAATAATTTCTCCGCAACAGATCCAGCGCACGCATGGCACTGTCCGGTACCTTATAGTCCGCATGATTCAAAAGTGTCATATCAATATCAAAACTGACAATCCCCTTCATGACTCATCCTCCTTTGTATCCACAATCCATGATAGCAAATTTCAATTCCTGTGTAAACCAGATTTCTGAAAGAAATTTCACGACAAAATCTCGCGAAATTTTTGCTCAAATTTTTTTTGAATAAAATTAAAAAAACTATTGCAATTTTTCCCACAAGTGGTACAATAGTTGTCGGAGGCATAGCTCAGCTGGGAGAGCACATGCATCACACGCATGGGGTCGCAGGTTCGAGCCCTGTTGTCTCCACTTTTCATGAAACCTATCCGATTATGGGGACATAGCTCAGTTGGGAGAGCGTTGCGTTCGCAACGCAAAGGTCGCGGGTTCGAATCCCGTTGTCTCCAGGATGAAGGGCGCTCCGGAATGTATGTTATCCGGAGCGTTTCTCTTTTTCCAAAGCATACAGAAGGACCTGCCACTGACATTTTCTTCAATATAATATGGAAAAGCTTGTCAGGGCAGGCCCTTTCATTTTGTATGACTGCATCAATTTTCTCTTATGTATTTTAAAATTCCGTTGAGGAATTCATTTTTTTCATTGGTAGACAAAAGCCGTTAAGAAGGAAGGATCTGATGGATTCTCAAAACAGCGGTAATCGTTTCCAGCTGATCATTCATATCACGAAACCGCATTTTGGAATCATAATTCAGGCAGGTAACCTGAAACGATATCTTATCCAGTTTCCGTGAAAACAACTCTTGCTTTGTCTCTACTATGCCGAGTCGTTGCTCCATCTCATTGAGACGTTGATCCATTCCATCTAAGCGCTGATCAATTCCATTCAATCGTTGATCAATCCCGTCAAAACGGCGATCCATTTCATCCAAACGTTGGTCGATCCCATCAAAACGGCGATCCATTTCGTCCAGGCGTTGATCAATCCCGTCCAAGCGTTGGAAAATTGGAGTGATCAGATTTGTCAACATATCGATGTCACTCTTGTCTAACATGTCTTACCCCCTTTCTTTTTTGCCCGCAAACTGGTTTTCATGATACTTTGAGCATAGCTCACGATCGACACTCGCCATGAGTACGCAAGCGTCCTCCTGGCTCGCTTGCACTCATTATATCGCAAACACTAGCGCTCAGTGATACTTTGTATCCCTTCGCTGAGTGTTTCGATATAAGCGCACACTAAACTCATA
>JAJQCO010000059.1 GCA_021202655.1 Clostridiales bacterium
AACATGCAGGAGTCCTTCTGGAGGAGAGGAAACTGGCTGATCATGGGAGAGTACCTGATGCTGTCCCTGCTGCTTCACCGGATGTATGGCGGACTGAAGGTCGGCATTTACAAGTATTGGACGCTGGTCTATTCTCATATGATCACGATCATCGGGGTGAACGCGTTCTCCTATGTGCAGGTCGTCCTGTTTGACAAGCGGATGCACAATCCGACGGCGCTGATCGTGCTGACCCTGGTTGATTTCCTGCTGGTGCTTTTGTGGGCGCTGATTTTTCAAAAGGTATACGCGACCATGTTCCCGCGGCGCAAGCTGGTGCTGGTATATGGGCGCAACTCGATGTTTCATCTGCTGAACCGCATCGACACGCGCGAGGACAAGTATGAGATCGCGCTCCAGATGTCGATTGACGAAGGAATCGAGCGGATCGTAAAGCGGGCGGAGCATTACGACGGCGTGATCATCGGCGATCTCCCGTCGCGGTGCCGCAACCAGCTGATGAAGCTGTGTTATGCGAAAAATATCCGCAGCTACACTCTGCCGAAGATCAGCGATATCCTTCTGCGAACCTCCGTGGAGTTAAATATTTTTGACGCGCCGCTCTATCTGTCGCGAAACCTCGGAGGGCTTCCGTTAGACCAGGCGTTTTTCAAGCGCGTGGAGGATATCATTTTTTCAGTCCTGATGCTGGCGGCAAGTAGCCCGTTTTTCCTTGTGATCGCGCTGTTAATCAAGGCGACCGATCACGGACCGGTTTTTTATACGCAGAAGCGCCTGACGAAGGACGGAAAGGTGTTTGATATCTACAAGTTCCGGACGATGGTCGTCGACGCGGAGAAGCTCTCCGGCCCGGTGAAGGCGGGCGAGCGGGATCCCCGGATCCTGCCGGTGGGACGCTTCCTGCGCGCGACCCGGTTGGACGAGCTGCCGCAGCTGCTCAATATATTAAAGGGCGAGATGAGCCTCGTCGGTCCTCGTCCCGAGCGCCCGGAGCTCGCGAAGATCATCACGAAGAACATCCCGGAATTTGAGTATCGCCTGAAGGTAAAGGCCGGGCTGACCGGATACGCACAGGTGTACGGCAGATACTGCACGACCAGCTATGACAAGCTGAAGCTGGACCTGACGTACATACGAAACTATTCCTTTTTCCTGGATCTCAAACTGATCTTCATGACGCCGAAGGTTCTGTTTATGAAGGAATCGACCGACGGATTTGAGGCGGGCGAGTGGGAGGTTCCGGCGCTGATTGATAAGACGGAGAAGAAGTGATGGAGAAGATATTGACGGTTACCGTACCGGCATACAATGCGGAGAAATATCTGCGGGACTGCCTGGATTCTCTCTGCGTCGAAGAGGTACTGCCGCTTCTGGATATCCTGGTGATCGACGACGGATCGACCGATTCTACGGCCCGGATTGCCGGGGAATATGCCGCCCGCTATCCGCAGAGCGTCCGTGTGATTTTGAAGGAGAATGGCGGACATGGTTCTGGAATCAATATGGGAATTCGTGAGGCGCGCGGGACATATTTTAAGGTGGTTGATTCCGACGACTGGGTAGACTGGGACGGCTTCCTTCGGCTGGTGCGGGTGTTGGAGCATCAGAATGCTGATATCGTCTACTCCGGATTCCTCTGGGCATACGACCGGGGAGAGCCAGAGCGGTCAATGTTTGAAACGGAGGCAGAGATTCCGATTCCCTTTCAGGGGGTTCAGTATGGAAAGGTCTACTGTTTCGATGATATCGCGGATCGGCTGTATGTCAAGATGCACAGCCTGACGATCCGCACCGAGATTTTGCGTGAGCATGCGGTTGCCGTTGATGAGCATTGCTTCTACGTGGATACGGAATATATTATATATCCGATCCCTTATGTGGAGACGATTGAATTTCTACCGGAATTTGTATACTACTACCGGATTGGCAGCAGCGGACAGAGTGTCGGGATGGAGCGCATGCGACGGAATGAGGGGCATTATCGCACGGTACTTCGCTCTTGTCTGCAGTTTTACGGCAGACTGGGACGACAGATTGCCTGCACGGAGCCGAAGCGACGCTATATCGCCGGCATCATCGCCCGGGCAGTCGCGGGAAGGTACAAGATTCTTCTCAGTCTGCCGCCGTCAGCGCATGCCAGGCGTCGTCTGATCTCCTTTGATCAGAAGCTGAAGGCAAGGTATCCAGAGGTCTACCGTGCGAATATCAATCCTGCGGTGAAGAGCCTGCGCCTGACCGGATATCTCATCTGGCCGCTCGTACATGTGATGGTAAGGCGCAAATATCAATAATCAGACAAGAGGAAATATCATATGAACGTATGGAAAATTCGTGTGAATCTGTTTCTGAAGTACAAGGATCTGTTGCGTGAACTTGTCGTCCGGGACATTAAATTAAAATACAGAAGGAGTGTGCTCGGGTATTTCTGGAGCATCCTGAATCCTTTGTTTATCATGGTGATTATGACGATTGTATTTTCGACAATGTTCAATAACAGTATCGAAAATTATCCGGTTTATCTGTTCACCGGTCGGATGCTGTTTGAATTTACCACGACGTCGACGCGTCAGGCGATGAATTCTGTGACGGGAAATGCGTCCTTGATTAAGAAAACCTATGTGCCCAAATATATTTTTACATTGGCCAAGGTAACCAGCGCCATGGTGGATCTGGTGTTTAATTTTGGGGCGCTTTTGATTGTTATTTTGGCAACCAGGTCGAAGTTGACATGGACGTTTTTGTTGTTCCCGCTGGTGATTATTCAGATTTATATCTTTTGCTGCGGACTGGGCTTTTTCCTGGCGACATACAATGTGTTTTTCCATGATGTACACTATATTTATAATGCGGTTACGACGGCCTGGATGTACCTGACTCCGCTTTTTTATCCCATCGAGCGTCTGCCTGAGAAGGTTAAAATAGCAATTAAGTTGTTTAACCCACTGTACTACTATATTGCTCAATTCCGGGATATGGTTTATTTGGGGCGAATTCCGGGATGGAGGATCTTCTGGGGAGGCTGGTTGATTGCTTTCCTTATGTTTGCGATCGGGTTGAGAGTTTTTTTGAGAAAACAGGACAAATTCATTTTATATATCTGACAGAGATGCGGGAGAAAACAATGGGACAGGATATGTATGCGGTAGAAGTGGATCATGTGACGATACGTTTCCATCTTGCGAGTGAAAAAGTGGATAATCTGAAGGAATATGTCATCAAAAGACTCAAACGGCAGTTATCCTTCCGAGATTTTTTTGCCCTTCAGGATGTTTCCTTTAAGGGGAAGAAGGGGGAGGCATGGGGACTGATCGGTATCAACGGTTGCGGAAAGTCCACGATGTTAAAGGCGATCAGCGGGATTCTGAAGCCATATAAGGGCAGCATTACGGTGCGCGGCGAGATCGCGCCGTTGATTGAATTGGGCGCCGGGTTTGACGGTGAGATGACGGCGCGGGAAAATATTTTTTTGAACGGTACGGTATTAGGGCATTCCAGAAAATATATGGAGGAACACTTTGACGAGATTGTTGATTTCGCGGAGCTGTGGGATTTCCTGGATACGCCGATCAAAAACTATTCTTCCGGTATGAAGGCCAGGCTTGGTTTCTCTGTGGCGACGATGGTTTCGCCGGATATTCTGATCTGCGATGAGGTATTGTCAGTCGGTGATTTTCTGTTTCAGCAAAAATGTATGGAGCGGATGTCGCATATGCTGAGCGGAGGCACGACGCTGCTGTTCGTCTCGCACAGCGTAGAGCAGGTAAAGGCACTTTGCGATCATGCCGTATGGCTGGATCATGGCAGGGTGCAGGAGATCGGGCCGGCGGAGGAGGTCTGTGACCATTATACGGAGCTTGCAAGGGCGAATCAGAAAAAGGGGGTTAAGAAATGAACAATAAGGTATCCGTGATCCTGCCGATCATGAATGTGGAGCAGTATCTGCACGAGTGTCTGGACAGTGTGACCAGGCAGACCTTAAGAGAGATGGAGATCATCTGTGTGGACGACGGCTCGACGGATCACTCGCTTGATATCATCCGCGAGTACGCGGCAAAGGATGACCGTGTGGTGGTGATTTCCGGTCCGAACGGCGGTTACGGGAAAGCGATGAACAAGGGACTGGATCGGGCGACCGGTGAATACATCGGGATCGTAGAGCCGGATGATTATGTGCCGTTAAATATGTTTGAGGATCTGTATCGGATCGCTTCGGAAAACAAACTGGATATCGTAAAGGCAGATTTCTATCGCTTCGGACGTAATGCAGCCGGCGATATGCAGATGCACTATGTGGCGTTAGACGGGACGAAGACCCGGTATGGAGAATTGTTGCATCCGGATCAGGATCCCAGCCTGATCAAGTTCGTGATGAACACATGGGCCGGGATTTACCGCCGGGATTTTATTGAGGAATACCATATCCGGCATCATGAGACGCCGGGCGCTTCCTTCCAGGACAACGGCTTCTTTTTCCAGACGACAATCCACGCGAAGACGATGATGATCGTGGATAAGCCTTATTACCGGAATCGCCGGGATAATCCAAACTCTTCGGTGAACAATAAGGAGAAGGTGTACTGCGCGAATATCGAATATGACTGGATCCGCGATATTCTGATGGAAGACCGGGAGATATGGGAGCGGTTTAAGAATTTGTTTTACTGGAAGAAGTTTCAGAATGGTCTGTTTACGATTGACCGGATTGGTCAGGCGTTTAAGTACGAATATATCCAGAGGATGAGTCTGGAATATAAGCGCGCTCTGCAGAAGAAGGAATTCTCCCAGGAGCCGTTTACGGCGTTGGAGTGGAAAAAGCTGACCATGATTATAGAAAAGCCGGATGAATATTATACCGTATTTGTGGCGAATAATGATCGTGAGCGGAAGCTGACGGCAGAGCTAAAGAAAACAAAGGCGGAACTCGACCTGATCAAAAATTCTACTACATATAAGGTGGGAAGGGTTATCATGTATATCCCGTGCGGATTGAAGCGCAGGATAACCGGAAAATAGCAGGACAGATGCAGCCGGAGAAGGGGAAAGAGAGCAGCAGATTATGGCGAAGGTATCAGTGATTGTCCCGATTTACAATGTTCAGGCATATTTGCGCGAGGCGTTGGACAGCCTGGTAAACCAGACCCTGAAGGATATGGAGATTATCTGTGTCAATGACGGTTCCACGGACGGTTCCCTCGATATTATCCGGGAATATGAGGCGAAGGATAACCGGATTGTGGTGATCACAGGTCCGAACGGCGGCTATGGAAAGGGTATGAATAAGGGCCTGAACCGGGCGACCGGAGAATATGTCGGTATTCTTGAGCCGGATGATTATGTTGAAGAAAACATGTTCGAAGAGCTGTATGCGATCGCACATGAGAATGACCTGGATTTTGTGAAATCCGATTTTTACCGTTTCACCAGAACGCCAGAGGGGAAGGAGGAGCGGGAGTATGTGAGCATCGACGTGACTAAGAAAAACTATCGTCAGCTTTTTGATCCAGGCCGGGAGCCGGATCGAATCCGCTATACTCTGAATACCTGGACCGGAATTTATCGGCGGGCGTTTCTGAACGAGCATCACATCCGGCATCACGAGACGCCGGGCGCCTCTTTTCAGGATAACGGTTTCTTTTGGCAGACCTTTGTCCTCGCAGGCCGGGCGATGATTGTGGATCACGCTTACTATTGTAACAGGCGAGACAATCCGAATTCATCCGTGAAAAGCCGCGAGAAGGTTTATTGTATGAATATCGAATACGACTGGATTCGCGATTTCCTGATGGAAGATCGGGAGCGCTGGGAACGCTTTCAAAACATGTACTGGTGGAAAAAATATTTTGTCTACGGGTTTACACTGGGTCGGATCGGACAGGAATATAAGAAGGAATATCTGGCGCGGATGCAGGCAGAATATGCCCGGGCAATGCAGAAGGGTGAGATGAGTCCGGATGTCTTCACCGAACTAGAATGGACAAAGATCCAGGCGCTGATTCGAAATTCCGGCAGTTTTTATGATATGTTTCGTTCTGTAAAGGTATTTCGGAAGCTGTTGCCCTATGTGCCGCAGTCCGTGAAATGTATGATTATGAAAGCGATGTCATGGAGGAAAAAATGATGGAGCCAAAGGTATCGGTGATCATTCCGGTGTATAATGTAAAGGACTATCTGCGTCAGTGTCTGGACAGTGTCTGCGCGCAGACGCTTGTCGATATGGAGATTCTCTGTGTGGATGACGGTTCGACAGATGGCTCACGCGATATTCTTGAGGAATATGCGAAGAAGGATGCCCGCATTCGCGTGATCCCTCAGGAGAACGCGGGGGCGGGAGCCGCGAGAAATCACGGCCTCCGCGAGGCGAAGGGAGAGTATCTTTCCTTCCTGGATTCGGATGATTTCTTTGAGCCGAATATGCTGGAGGAAGCGGTGAAATGCATAGAGGCCTATACGGCGGATTTTGTGGTATTTGAGTCGGATCAGTATCACATGGAGAAGGACGAATATGTTCAGAATCCCTGGGTTCTGCGACGGAAGGATATCCCGCCGTACATGCCCTTTAAGCACCGGGAGCTGACGGACAATGTGTTTAAAACCTTCGTCGGCTGGGCGTGGGATAAGCTGTATCGCAGGAGCTTTGTGATCGAACATGACCTGTGGTTTCAGGAACAGCGCACCTCGAACGATCTGCTTTTTGTCTTCAGCGCGCTGGTTCTGGCGAAGCGGATTGCCGTGGTCTATCAGACGCTGGCGCATCAGCGCAGAGGCGCGACGGATTCGCTTTCTGTGACCAGGGAAAAATCCTGGTTCTGCTTCTATGACGCCCTGCTTGCGCTCCGGAAGCGGCTGGTGGACGAGGATATCTACTGGGAGCTGGAACAGGATTATATCAACTACGCGCTGCACTTTTCTCTCTGGAATTATCGAACCCTGGCAGAGCCGACAAAGAGCAAACTGAAGGAAAAGCTCTGCGGAGAATGGCTGAAAGAGCTGGGGATCGAAGGAAAGCCGCGGGAGTATATTTATAACAAGAGCGAGTATGAGGAATATCTGGAGCTGACGGAAAGAAAGCTCTGAGAAAGACAAGAAGCTGATCTGTGCGCAATCGTCGCGTGGCCGCGTTGCGCCGGACAGCGGACAGATTGCAGCTGATCCGGGGTCGATGTGAATGGGCGTCGGAATGGCGAAGCTTTAACCTGTTTTGTATCATGACCGGAGAGAACCGAGGGCATTGAAGTGAAAATGGGGATGGAAAGTGAGGTGGTAGAGTGTGAATCGCATTGATATAAAAAATTTCGGGCCGATTAACGAAGCGTCTGTTGATCTGGATAAGAATATACAGGTTCTGATTGGAACACAGGCGTCTGGCAAGAGCACCATCTGCAAAATCGTATATTTTTGCCAGAAGATAAGGGATTACACGCTGGATTTCCTGATGAATGCCGAGCAATTCACCCAAAACCACAGAAACGAGTATTATGTTAATTACTTGAAATATTTAACCAGGCAATTTATGGGATGCTTCGGTACGACAATCCATATGCAAAAGTTCAGTATCGTGTATCAGTTTGGAGATAAGAATATTTCGATTCGTCTGAACAAAGATGGATATGTTCGTTTTACATTAAGCAAGGACCTGAGGGATAAAATCAATGTGCTGATTTGCGATGCGGCTGCTATGTACAGCAAAACGGATCAGAACAGTTTCGATTCTATTATTGATAAGCTTACGGCGATGGTTGCGATGAAAGGGCAGTTAAGTAAATTGCTGAGCGAGACTTTTGGGAATTCGTCTGAAATCATATACATTCCGGCCGGACGAAGTCTTCTCGCAACTCTATCGGAGCAATTGCAGGATTTTCCCATATCGGATATGGATCTCACCATGCAGGAATTCATTCGTCAGATACGGATCACAAAAAGTAAGTTTGGGAGCAGGATACCGGACATTGTGAGGGACTATACCAAAACGGTTCGAGGGCAGATCAATAATCATTCCGTTGAACAGGCATATGGTCTGATCCAGAATATTTTGAAAGCGGACTATATGAGTGAAAACGATGGCGAACGAATTTATTATGATGAACGGCATTGGGTAAAGCTGATGTATGCCTCTTCCGGACAGCAGGAGGCGCTGTGGATCTTAATGCTGTGTTTTATGACGATTCTGGAGAAAAAGAATTCCTTTTTTATTATTGAGGAACCGGAGGCGCATCTGTTCCCGGTTGCGCAGAAAGATATTGTCAATCTGATTGCCCTGATGGTAAATACAACCGGGAGTAAGGCGATCATCACGACGCATAGTCCGTATATCCTTACCTCGTTTAATATTTTGTTATATTCGGGTAAGGTGGAAGGGCGTCAGAAAACCGGCGACGGCGTGGTTATCCACAGGGATATGCGCCTTTTTTATGATGGCTTTGCGGCGTATAAGCTGGAAAATATATCCAGGGGGATCAAACGCATAGAGTCAATTATGGATGAAGAAAGCCATATGATCTACACAGATTACATTGACGAAGTGTCAAATATTACCAACAATGAACTGGAGAGACTGTTAGACGTGGGGATGAATCAATGATATGCAATAAATTGAGCGAGTGTGCGCAACAACAGTTTTCGGGGAATTCCATAGCCAGATGTTCCAATAACAATTCTGCAAGATGTGTCGCATCATCTGACAAACGTTCTGAGGTAATGTGTAGCGAGAAGCAAAAGAAATATTCCCTGAAGAACACCATGCGCAACCATATTATTTCCTATAAGATGGACGGCGGTATTATTGTGGTGGACAAGAGCGTCCCTGAGGGAACATGTAAGTGCGATTATCTGTATGTGACAGATGGAGATAATCCCTACGCGATTTTGATCGAATTAAAGGGTAAAAATATTTCTCATGCGTTATGTCAGATAAAAGAATCATTATGTCTGTTCAAGGATTTTCTGGAACAATTTCCACATGTTTACGGGAGAATTGTGGTATCAGCCGGGGCGCCTGATTTGAGAGCGACGCCGCATTATGCGAATCTTGCTAGTGTTCTGAAAAACACGTTTGGCGGAAATCTTAAGATTTTTAAGGAAAAAGAATTGGAAAAACATCCGGAAAAAGATACGGAATTGTGATTGTATGATTTAGGAAATAAAAGGTAGGCATTTTCAGAACTATTTTATCACACTGTAAATTTAGTAGGAAAGGCTATCGTAAAAAAATCATGAT
>JAJQCO010000110.1 GCA_021202655.1 Clostridiales bacterium
GAAGCTATGCGCATATTTTATTCTTCAAAAACATATGAAAAGCTATATGATGTTGAAACTGGATTGTATCTTGAATCTTCGGCATACGTTTTTGATATACTTAAAGATGAATTAAAGTATGGGAAAATTATTCAGAATGAGATTTAAAATCATGTAAGCCACCAGTGATGACTCCAAATGAGTTCAGAAAACCGGCGGCCTGCCTGATACGATATTTGAGATGAACTAAAAATGAGTGGCTACATTTTGGCTACAAAAACTATGCGGACGAACTGGAATGCCCGAATAAATCATCATAATTCGGACAAAATGTGCACTGATAATGCGTTTTATAACCTTCCGTACGATTGCAAAAGACGAGTTTGAATAGAAAGGGAATCCGCTGAAATGCTTGATTTTACCGCATTTTTGGCAGATTTGATTTCTCTCGTGATGTTATGGTGATGTTAAGAGTGCTTTTTAACGACATTTTCTCTGGCCTGGTTGAGCCGTGATATATCGAAATGGTAAAGCCGATTGTTGAGAGTGAGGCGAAGACTGATGAAGATGCTGAATGAATATATGGCGATGTCCTATCGTATGGAAATCGTGGAGGATAAGGATGAGGGCGGGTATGTTGTTTCTTTTCCTGAACTGCCCGGATGCCTTACTTGTGGCGAGACTGTAGAATCAGCGGTGGCTAATGCTATGGATGCAAAAAAGGCATGGTTGGAGGCAGCTATCGAAGATGAAATAGAAATTTAGGAATCGGATTCTCTGGAGGATTATTCTGGACAGTTTAAGTTGCGGATTTCGCGCAGTCTGCAGATCACTGGCAGAGCATTTCAAAAGAGAGGGGATCAGCATGTATCATAAGCAAAACGATACTCTATCATGGAACTGTATTTGAAATATCATGGGTAGATGTGAATGCCAGGAAAAGCAGAAAAGATTTTGGAAAAGGTTTTTATATGGCTGTTACGAAAAAACAGGCGATAGGCATGATGCACAAAAAACATCGGGAGGCAATCAGGTGTAATGTCAATAAGAACCATGTTTTGTTTCAGGAACATCTATATGAGGTAGAGTTGGACATACAAATAATGGAAAATAAAACTTAAACAAATATAAAACAAATAATCCCATAAACGTATGACTCCTCTTTGTGATCATTACATAGCCGTAGCTGTTTGGATTATTTGTCCAATGAAATGTTTGCTCCGTTTCGATATAATTTAAGAAAACGATTCGAAAAGGGGCCATCCTATGACGCGAGGGAAAATTATTTATGTGACAAAAGAAAGACAGGTATATTCGACGATCGAATTTAATGGGGACATGTATCCGGTTGATGGTGGCCATGGAGAGGAAATTATTGATTTTTTTCAGGGACATGGCTTTCGAGATATTCAATCGTATGGCAGATATGTAAAGCGCCTGGACAATCGTTATTTTGGTTATTCATCCATATATGGCAGAGAACTGATCCAGTCCAAAGGGTTATACAAAGAGGGATTATTCGACTTTACAGAAAATTATACAGACTATTTGTATTTGATTAATCACAGTGATGCAGAGGTACAAATGAAACTGAAAGAGGGAAGGGTTGTGCTTCCGGTAGGTGCGTTGGCGATCGTTCATTATCAGAATTTCCGGGAAATCATACCTGGAAATGGAACGATTGAAGCAGGGGTATCAGAAAAAAATGAACTGGTAAAAACGATGGAAAACATGGAGTGGGATTTGTTTCAACGGCAGAAAGAATGGCTTTATGCACAGCAAATTCAAATAGAGAAATGGTATGGTCAGGAGGCAGCAGTTTTGCCGACAGATATTTTGAATATGATGGATAAAATTCAGGAAGTCTGGGAGGACGAAAAGGCGCGAATAGATAAGAATCCTTGTTGGTATGAGGAGAGATGGTATGTTGAGGATCTTAAAACAGCATTGGAGAATGCAGATGTTGAGGTTACTGCCGCAAATGTTACAAAACTGAGAGATTGTTGTTTACATATTTTTGATGATAAGTCTGCACGAAATGAGATGCTGGTGGACATGGCAAAAAAGATGAATGGTAACGGATAAAAATCAGAAGTAAAAATATCTCCAGAAAGATTGTATTTGGCAGTCTGGTTGTGAGTTTCACGCGTGTAAATTAAAGAATACCGGGAAAAATGCATTGGATTTTTATATCGCTACCTGTGTCGGCGAACTGATTGGAGCCGGCTTTTCCGGAAAGATGATTATCGTAAGCAGGGATAAAGGGTACGAAGCAGTGAAGGATTATTGGATGGGACGGAGTATTTCTTCAGCTCGGATATTACGGAGCCCTTCTGTGAAGGAAGGAATTGTTTCTTCCAATGAAAACAGCTTTCGACGGAAGAGGATTGTTGAAGAATCTGAACGTGTCAGTATTGAGAATGAGTATGTGAGATATCAGGAGCGTCAACGTATGAAACACAGGCTGGAGACTATATTTTGCGGCACAGAATATGAAGAGAAGCTTGTGAAAATCTGTGAACTGGCAGAGGCAGGTCAGAAACCAAAGGATTTGTATATTGGTTCGTTGAAATGCTTCGGGAGAATGGATGGGACAAAGATATACAGATATTTGAAGCTGGCTGATATGAGTGCATGAGGGAAGAGTTCACGAAGAAAGTGAACGCATCCTGGCTCTACTTTTGGAGCCAAAGCTGGTAAAGCCTTGCCCGAGAAGGCCGAAATCCATGGTAAAGGTTTGGCGTCAAGTCGGTTACCGGAGGTATTCCTCATGGCTGTGCTGCAGACATATATTATGATTGATTTTGTTGAAAGGAATAGCTATACTGTAATAAACAAGATTTCAGGCAGAGGTGAGTGCGATGTATCCGGAATATCCCAATATTGATTTAGAGGAAACAGGCCGTCACGTACAAAGTGTGATCCGAAGGGCAGGGTATTCGGTGCGCGAAGTTCAGGAATATCTGCATCTATCCTGCCCGCAGCCTATCTATCGATGGTTTAGAGGACAGATTCTGCCATCACTGAATCATGTGTATGCATTGAGCCGATTGTTGCATGTACACATGGAGGATTTGCTTGTCGCGAAAAATGAAAAATTGCAGGAATGTATCATAGACAGTATGCAGGAGAATCAGAGTAGACGGATTTTACTGTATTGTCACGCTATGTGTGATGCAGCATAGCTGTCGCGAGTGTCGGGCAAAAAGAAGTGGCGATTATAAGAGAGAACTATGATATGCGTGTGTCATATTCAGAGTGCGTCTGAGCTTCCTGGAGTATTTTTTGAATATGTTGTTCCGCTGTCGGAAGGGTTTCAGTGAATGGAAGAAGGGCGAGATATCTGCCCTTCTTTTGAATATATAAGGTCATTTCTTGAGAGAGAAGAATATATGTTCGAAATAATCTTGGCTTTTTGTGAGATTCCCTTGATGTATTATTGATGACATGGTATACTGTCAAAGAACGATAAAAGATGCTACTTCCGTACATAGAAAATAACAGGAGAATCATAATGTCAATAAGCTATGATAAGCTATGGAAGATGTTGATTGATAAAGAAATGAATCGTACAGAATTAAAGGATGAGGCCGAAAGACAAGCGTAGGATGTTGACCTTTTACGATGCGTTTCGAAAGCTGTTCCATGGAAAAGAGATATGTTAACATTAAAAGATGAGGAGTGCCATGAACGCAATCTCCAGAGATATTTTCCGCGCGATCCACGAGGGAAAATGGCTGAGTATTGAATATTGCAATCAGGAAGAAAAGATTACAAATTACTGGATTGGTATCCGCGATCTGGATGTCTCAAACCGAACATTGTCGGTGGATGGACTTCATTTGCGCCAATATACGGTCAAATTTCTCGAAAGGATCCGGATGGACGCTATTTTGTCGTCGAGTATCATTGAAGGTTCCTATTGCCCGGTCAATCAAAAGCTTGTGCAGGATATTTATGAGAATCCGCATAAGTATGCGTCCCTTTTTGACAATATTGCAAATCTGAAAATTCTAAACTATCTGGAAATGTGTAACCGTCTGGATACAACGCCGTATCTTTCGAATTTTGAGCTGGTTCGTTATCTGGATCGGGAACGCATTCGGGGTGATTATTATTCTTTGAACGCGGAACAGTTTCAGGCCATTGTCAGGCATTTTCAATATCGCGCACAGTATAAAAATGAGATGAGAACGGATGGCGGGCTGAAAATCCGGCAGCTGGCAATGAATGTTCTGAGCATTCATACGCCGAAGGGATTGTATGTGCTCGCTCATCGAAGATTGAATCTGGATGTAAAGAATCGGACGTTGAAACCGGAAGAGGAGATCACGGTCTGCACAGAATTTACTTTGGATGGAACGGTGCAGAGCATCCGGCGCTTTCTGGATGCGGAAGATTATGATCTGCTGCAGAATTTTGAGAAAAATCAGGAAAAAATCAAGGATCGGATTACGGCACATATGTCGAAGCGGGGGAGCAGTGTGGATGATATGCCGTACATCATCGGACTTGGCATGGATATTCCGCTGGATTTGCACAAGGAGTATGAGTCGATTATCAAAATGGTGCAATCCGGTGAGGCGACCGTGCCGATTCGTGCTTTTTTCGGAGACCTGCTGGAACGTCCGCGGCGGACAGGCGCATATCCGATCGCCCTGATCAATCAGAATATCAATATGGATCAGCTGCTTGCCATTCATAACGCGATGAAATATCCGGTTGCCTATATCCAGGGACCGCCCGGCACAGGGAAGACCAATACGATTATTCATACAATTGTCACCGCGTTTTTTAACGAACGAACCGTTTTGTTTACTTCTTATAATAATCATCCGATCAATGGTGTCTGTGAAAAACTATCCGGAATGAAGTACCAGGGAAAGAGGATTCCCTTTCCGATTCTGCGATTGGGAAACCGGGACAAGGTGAAGGAAGCGCTCCGTACGATAGAAACGATGTATGAGAATGTGAAAAATATCAAGGTTTTTACGGGGACACTCGACCGCAACAGGGATGATCGCAAAAAACGGGCGCGCCGGTTGTCAAATCTGCTCCGAAAATACGAGGAACAGCTTGACTGGAGAGAACGGATCGAGACCATTGACCGTTTGCTGGAATATGAGAAGGATATTCATGCTTCGGTGCAGATGATGCCTTTTGAGACGGATCTGGAAGGAAGGCAAAGACCGCAGCTCAACCGGAAACTTCAGGAATCTGGCGAGGTATCAGAAAAAGAGGCGATTTCTCTTTTGGATGATGATACGGAGGAATTAAAGAAGTATCTGTATTTTATTTCAGCAGGTTATATCCAAAAAATCGGAAATCCGAGAAATGCGGATCTTCTGAGAATTCTGGAGACGGAGGATGAGAATACCCGCGTGGAGGCATTTTCCCAATATCTCAGTAAAAAAGAAAATATCAGAAAGCTGCAGAAAATATTTCCGGTTATTGCGACTACCTGTATTTCCGCGCATCGTCTCGGTGAGGCGAAACCGATGTTTGACATGGTAATTATGGATGAGGCGAGTCAGTGCAATACGGCGGTCGCTCTGGCGCCTATTATACGCGGAAACAACCTGATGCTGGTTGGAGATCCACAGCAGCTTAATCCGGTTATCCTGCTCGATGAGACAGACAATGAAAAGCTGAAAAAGCGCTATGGAATATCGGATGAGTATGATTATCGCAAAAATTCCATTTACAAGACCTATCTTGCCTGCGACGCGGTCAGCGATGAAATCCTGCTCCATAATCATTATCGATGCAATCCGAAGATCATTCGTTTCAATAACCGAAAGTATTATCATTCCCGTCTGAATGTTTTGTCAGATAGCAGGGAGACGCAGCCGCTTGTCTATGTGGATATGGAAGATGCGGGGACTTCGGCTAAGAATACGGCGCCGGCGGAAGCGAGAGCGATCGCGGCATATGCGGCCGCACACAGAGAAAAGAGCATCGGCGTGATCACGCCATTTGTTAATCAGAAAAAATTGATTGAGGAGGAATTAAAACGGGCCGGAGTGAATCATGTAACCTGCGGGACCGTGCATGCCTTTCAGGGTGACGAGAAGGAAATCATTTTGTTTTCGACTGCGATTACGGATGAGACGAGCGAAGGAACCTATAACTGGCTGAAAAACAATAAAGAGCTGATCAATGTAGCGACATCACGCGCAAAAGACCGGTTGATTGTGCTGTCCAGCAGGAAAAATCTGGAGCGGCTGCATGAGAATGAGGGGGATGACGACCTGTATGAGCTTGCGCAGTATGTGCAGTCAAACGGCGAGACTGAGGTGACGTCCAAACAGATTCATTCCAGGGCGCTGGGGGTTAAGCCTTTCAGTACGGCGACGGAGGAGGCATTTTTGCAGAATCTGAATCATGCGCTGGAAAATATCTGGCTGACGCAGAGCCGGTATTCCGTACAGAAAGAGGTCGCGATTTCCCATGTGTTTTGTGAAAATGAAGATTATGATGATCTGTTTTATAGCGGAAGATTTGATTTTGTCGTCTATGAGAGACAACCGGGCGGCGAGATGCCGATCCTTGCCATTGAACTGGACGGAAAAGAGCATTACGATGACGCGGTAGTAAGGGCGAGAGACCGGAGAAAAGAAAAAATCTGCCGTTCGCATCATCTTCAGCTGATCCGGGTGGAGAACAGCTATGCCAGGAGATATAACCATATTAAAGAGATACTGATTGATTATTTCTCGAGGAGGCATTGAGTCAGGGAACGATATAAAAGAGGGTTTGATAACGTGCGGTTAAATAATCAGAATGATAAACTTATCAGTTGGAGAGACTACGATGGAAAAGAAGGAAGATAAGATGACAGAGGCAAAATTATTTGCGGCGCATATTGATTCTGAGGGAAATGAACAATCTGTGAAAGATCATTTAACAGGTACGGCAAAAAGAACAGGTGAATTTGCTGCTGAATTTGGCTGTAGAGAAATGGGATACCATTGCGGGCTTATGCATGATATTGGAAAATATTCAGCTGCTTTTCAGAAACGAATACATAACCCAGAAAAATATGGAAAAGTCGATCATTCTACAGCAGGAGCAAAAGAAACCAATAATCCTTTGGAAGGTATGGTAATTGCGGGACATCACAGTGGCCTGATGGACGGTGGAAACAGAATAACTTCTTTTACTGGCGACGGGACTTACTTTGGAAGAATGAAATCGGCTATTCCTGATTATAGTAACTGGAAAGAGGATTTGTCTGAGATTTTAAAATGTAACTTTAGAATGAAACTGCCTGATTATGTGAGAAATGGTGGTTTTAGCGCGGCCTTTTTTATGCGAATGCTTTATTCATGTCTGGTGGATGCGGATTATTTAGATACGGAAAGATTTATGGATAAGGATAAAGCAGAAAATCGAAGCGGATATGATACATTTGAAACATTGATAGGGAAGTTTAATGGTTATATTGAATCGTGGTTGAATCCAGCAGAGCCGGTAAAACCATTATATCAATGTAGAACTAAGATTCTTAAGGAATGCATGGAAAAAGGAGAACTATTTCCCAAAGGCCTTTATACGCTTACGGTACCTACTGGAGGTGGAAAAACAACAGCGTCTATGGGATTTGCATTGCGTCATGTGGGAGCTCATAATAACATGAAAAGAATCATTTATGTGATACCCTATACGTCTATTATTGACCAGACGGCAGAAACTTTTTCTTCTGTTTTTGGAAGAAGTAATGTTGTAGAGCATCATTCTGGTTTGATATTGGATTTGGATGAAAATAATTGCGATCCGTGGCAAATAAGAAATGTGCTGGCAACGGAAAATTGGGATGCTCCTGTAATCGTAACAACAGCAGTGCAGTTTTTTGAGTCATTGTTCTCAAATAAAAGTTCGAAATGCAGAAAACTTCATAATCTGTGCAATAGTGTAATTATTTTTGATGAGGCACAGACATTACCAGTTCCTTATTTGAAACCCTGTATTGCTGCGATTGCACAATTGGTTCAAAATTATGGAGCGACGGCTGTGCTCTGTACAGCGACTCAACCGGCGCTGGGATCGTATTTTAGAGAATATATGTCTGATTTGGAATTACAGGAGATATGCGGGAACTGCTCTAAAGAAGAAAACGCTGTTTTTGAACGTGTTACAATTAATAATTTAGGCGTTTTGACTAAGGCGCAGTTGGAATCAAAATTGAATGAATACAATCAGGTGTTATGTATTGTAAATAGGAAAGCTACTGCGCAGGAATTATATCATTGTTTAGGTGGCGATGGGTGGTACTGTCTTACAACATTGATTTATCCTGCGGAAAGAAAAAAGAAGATTGCAGAGATAAAACAAAGGCTAAAGGATGGAAGACCATGCAAAGTAATATCGACATCACTGATAGAGGCGGGAGTAGATCTGGATTTTCCCGTGGTATATCGTGAGGAAGCTGGTTTGGATTCCTTGATACAGGCAGCCGGACGTTGCAATCGCGAAGGAAAACGTCCAAAAGAATTAAGCGAAGTGTTTTCTTTTTCGTTGGAAGAGGAGAGCAATCCCAGCATGGAGCAGAGCCGTGGCGCATTGCGGGAAACGATGAGGAAATATGAAAAAGTGAACAGTTTAGATGCAATTGCTTTTTATTTTCAATATTACCGTGAACTTCTGGGACAGGAAAATCTGGATGAAAAAGGGCTTGTGAAAATATGGGATCAGAAGGAGAACCTCTTCCCATTTGCTACGGCTGCGCGCCTGTTTAAGATGATTGAAGATGATACAAGAACGATCTATATACCTGCGGATGAAACAGCTGGAGAATATTTGCGGAGGATAGAAGCAGGATATGCGGACAGAGCGACTTACCGGAAGCTACAGCAATATGGGGTTCCTCTTCCTGAATATCAGTTCCAGAAAATGATGGAGCAGGGTTTGTTAAAGGCAGTTACAAAAAACGTCTATGAATTAAATGATATGAGGAGTTATGATTCTCAGACTGGATTACAACTGGAGGTAGAAATGGGAATCGGAATCTTTTTTGACTAAATGCAGACGGTAGGAGGAAGGGGCGACAAAATGATTTTGTCGCCCGCTGCTGCTTAACACACAAATCTAAAATTTCAATCCACATCATTTACGATGACAGAAACAGTATACCAAAGTTGAAAAGAAAAATATAGAGGAAACTATTGACT
>JAJQCO010000014.1 GCA_021202655.1 Clostridiales bacterium
GCACTTCATCCCCGTGGCCCGCATCCCGATCTGATCCGCCTTCGTGCGCTCGATGGCGTCGCTCGTGCGGCCTCTCCAGAAATTGCCGCCGCCGATCACAATCCCAATCTCAATCCCGGCGTCCGCCGAAATCTTCACCTGGCGGGCGACCTCCTTCACCGTATCCTCGTCAAATCCCGTCTTCTTAGGTCCGGCAAGCGCCTCGCCGCTCAGTTTCAAAAAAACACGTTTTCTGTCCATAGACGATAGGTCTCCTGAAATAAATGGTCTGTCAATTCTTCCCATATCATACCACATCGCTTACGTTTTGAAAAGGGAAAAAATGCTACAGCAGGCCGATGGCCTCTCTGACATGGTTTACGCCGTACAGCCGGATCCCGTCCCTCTTTCTCATCTTATCCAGATTCACCTTTGGGAGAATGCAGGCCTCGAACCCCAGCTTGACCGCCTCATTCACCCGCTGCTCGGCCAGAGAAACCGCGCGGACCTCGCCGGACAGCCCTACCTCGCCGAAAATGACGGTTTTCGGATCCACTGCCTTATCCTTCATGCTGGAAACCAGCGCCAGAACGATAGCCAGATCCAGAGCCGGCTCGTTCATCCGCATCCCGCCCGCGATGTTGACGTAGGCGTCGTAACGGTTCATCTCATAGCGGCAGCGATTCTCCAGGACTGCCATCAGAAGATTGACCCGGTTATAATCCGTACCGGCAGTCGTCCGCCTGGGCAGTCCGAAATTGCTCTGCGCCACCAGCGCCTGCACCTCCAGAAGAAGCGGCCTGGTTCCCTCGATCAGACAGGTAACCACGGCGCCGGCGGCCTGCTCCGGCCTGCCGTTCAGAAGATACTCGGACGGATTCTCCACCTCGACAAGCCCGCTCTCCCTCATCTCAAAGACGCCGATCTCATTTGTCGAGCCAAAACGGTTCTTTGCGCCGCGCAGGATGCGATAGGACGCATTCCGCTCTCCCTCAAAATAAAGCACCGTATCCACCATATGCTCCAGCACACGGGGACCGGCGACGACGCCCTCCTTGGTCACATGACCGACAAGAAAGACCGTTATCCCCATACCCTTCGCGATCTGCAGAAGGACGTTGGTGGACTCCCGTACCTGGCTGACGCTGCCGGGCGCCGACGAGACGTCCTCGCGATACATCGTCTGGATGGAATCAATGACGACGACCTCCGGAGATACCCTGCGGATTGCCTCCTCGATATCATCCAGATTGGTCTCCGACAGAAAATAAAGCTCGCCGGATATCCTCCCGATCCGGTTTGCCCGCAGCTTGATCTGCTTTAACGATTCCTCTCCGGAAATATAAAGAACCTTATGGCCGTCGCCGGCCAGGTTCCGGCAGACCTGAAGAAGCAGGGTCGACTTGCCGATGCCCGGATCACCCCCGACCAAAACAAGGGAGCCGGCAACGATGCCGCTCCCCAGTACTCTGTCCAGCTCCTGATAACCGGTTGGGATCCGATCCTGTTCTTCAATGGATATCTCATCCAGCTTTACCGGATTCCGATTCTTCCTGGCGCCGGGCAAGGAAGCCCGTCCGGAAGCGGTCTCCCGCTTCGCGGTCGGCTCCTCTACCATCGTGTTCCAGGCCCTGCACGCAGGACACTGGCCCATCCACTTGGCGGATTCATATCCACATTCCTTGCAGAAAAACGCAGTCGCTTTCGCCTTTGCCATATCTATGTAGCCTTACCTTCTGACAAACCGGATCGCGGTCGGCTGGCCGCCCGCCAGCTCCGCGCAGATAGCCAGCTTGCCGCTCATATTCGTTCCCATGCTTCCGACAGACTCGTCGTTCACAAATACCTCGTACTCCGCATCCTCTTCCAGCTGAACGGTAATCTGTGAACTGCGGTATCCCTCGACAACGAAGGATACGCCGTCCCCGGATACGGAAAAATTCGTCACAGCCGTCCCCGGCACCGACTCGTAAACGAAGGAGCCATTCTTTTCCAGCTTCGTGATTTCGTAAAATGTCTTGATCTTATACAGATCGCCCGCATGCTCAAAATCCTGCAGTTTGGACTTCGTATTCAGCGTGTAATTTCCAAAACTGATGGTTCCGTCTTCCTCCGTGCGGATTAATGCATCGATTACTGGCATGTCATTGCCCTCCTGGGATTCGCCCCCTGATGTGTTTTTCATAGATTCGCACAGCCTTCCGGCTGTGTAAATTCTGATGGTATGAATGATACCTGGCCTTCGTCACCCGCCGGAAGTACGCAGGCGTCCTCCCGGCGGTTCTCGAAAAAAACTTTCGTCGTTCCCTGTCATTATACCATTCTGCTGCCAAATTGACTAGCTGTTTATCCGTTCGGCGGCCAGAAATTCCAGCCCGTCCTCCTTCTTTGTCACCCTCACCTCATCGCCTGTCCGGATCTTTCCATCCAGAACCGCCTCGGCCAGCTTATCCTCCAGAAGGTTCTGAATCGTGCGGCGCAGCGGCCTCGCGCCATATTTCTCGTCGTATCCCTTCTCAACCAGAAAGGCCTTCGCCGGTTCGTCTACCAGAAGCTTCAGGTTCATCTGGCGCACGGTTCGCTTGCCGATGCTTCCCAGCATAATATCCACAATCTGCTTCATGTCCTCCATCGACAGCGGATGGAAGACGATCGTCTCATCAATGCGGTTTAGGAATTCCGGTTTGAAGATGCGCTTCACCTCATCCATCACACGCGTCTTCATAAACTGATAGCGCTCAGCCGCATCATCCGAGGCCGCAAAGCCCAGACGCTTCGGAGAGATGATGTTTTCAGCGCCCGCATTGGACGTCATAATCAGGATAGTATTCTTAAAATTGATCTTCCTGCCCTGCGCATCGGTGATATGGCCGTCGTCCAGCACCTGCAGCAGGATGTTAAAGACATCCGGATGCGCCTTCTCGATCTCATCAAAGAGGATCACGGAATAGGGGTTGCGCCGCACCTTCTCACTGAGCTGTCCCCCCTCCTCATATCCCACATAACCGGGCGGGGAACCAATCATCTTTGAGACGCTGTGCTTCTCCATATATTCGGACATGTCCACACGAATCAGGGCATTCTCTGTGCCGAACATCGCTTCCGCGAGCGCCTTGCAGAGCTCCGTCTTGCCGACGCCGGTCGGCCCCAAAAACAGGAACGATCCGATCGGGCGCTTGGGATCCTTCAGGCCCACCCGTCCGCGGCGGATCGCGCGGGAGACGGCGGATACGGCCTCCTCCTGTCCGACCACACGCTCATGGAGAATGGATTCCAGCTTCCTTAAGCGCTCCGACTCCTCCTCCTCCAGCTTACGCACGGGGATTTTGGTCCAGCCGGAGACCACGTCCGCGATCTCTCCCTCTCCCACGACAAGCTGTCTGGTTTTTCTCTCCTCGTCCCAGCGCGCGCGGGCCTTCGCGATGCTCCCGCGTTTTTCCTCCTGCTGTCTCTTGATCTCTCCGGCCCTCTCGTAGGCTTCGTCTTTGATCGCGCCCTCCTTCTTAAGCTCCAGCTCCTCAATCTCCTTCTCCAGATCCCGGATCTCAGCCGGCTCCACATAGGTCGTCAGGCGCACCTTGGAGGAAGCCTCGTCAATCAGATCAATGGCCTTATCCGGCAGAAACCGGTCGTTGATATACCGCGCGGACAGACGGACGGCTGCCACCAGCGCATCGTCGGTGATCCTCACATGATGGTGGTCCTCATATCGGGAGCGCAGTCCCTGCAGGATGAGGATCGACTCCTCCTCAGACGGTTCCTCCACCGTCACCGGCTGAAAGCGTCGTTCCAGAGCCGCATCCTTTTCAATATATTTTCGGTATTCTTCAATGGTCGTGGCTCCGATCAGCTGGATTTCTCCCCTGGCCAGAGAGGGCTTGAGGATATTCGAGGCGTCGATCGCGCCCTCGGCTCCTCCCGCTCCGATAATCGTATGAATCTCGTCGATAAAAAGCAGAACCTCTCCGTCCTCTCTCACCTCTGAAAGAACCTTTTTGATTCGCTCTTCAAATTCTCCCCGGTATTTGGAACCGGCGACCATGCCGGACAGATCCAGCGTCATGACGCGCTTATCCGCGATGATCTCCGGGATGTCGCCCGATGCGATCATCTGCGCCAGCCCTTCCACTACCGCAGTCTTGCCAACGCCTGGTTCTCCGATCAGACATGGATTGTTCTTGGTCCTGCGGCTTAAGATCTGAATGACCCTGCGGATCTCCGTCTCCCTTCCGATCACCGGATCAAGCTTTCCTTCTCTGGCAAGCGCCGTCAGGTCGCGGCTGTAACTGTTGAGGGTCGGGGTATTGGCTTTGCCCTTCGCTCCCCTTCCTCCCTGAAATTCATCTCTGCCCGCCGGCGCATCCTCGCCCATCGCGGCCAGAAGTTCCACATAGAGCTTCTGCAGGCTGATTCCCATCGTATTCAGTAGCCGAGCCGCCACACAGTCGCTTTCCCGGATCAGCGCGATCAGCAGATGCTCTGTGCCGATCAGGGGCGCCTTGAAGCGAACCGCCTCCCGATAGCTGTTTTCCAGAACCCTGGTCGCGCTGGGCGTATAGGCGCTCTGCTCCATCAGGCCCACCGACTGATTGGGCGAAATCAGCTGGCTGACCAGCTGCAATACCTTCTCCGACGTCACCCCGCAGGCATCCAGTACCCTGGCAGCGACGCCCTCTTCCTCCTGTAAAAGTCCGATGAGCAGATGCTCCGTGCCCACATAGCTGTGTCCGAGCTGCTCTGCCGCATCGACGGCAAGGCCAATCGCCTGCCTTGCCTGCTCTGTAAAACGATCTGTCATCTCGTTTTCATCCTCCTGATTGTCTGTTTGCGCACACCGGCGATCCTGGAAATTTCACGTTACGAAACTTCTCTCCTGCGGCCATATGCACTCACACCAGCTCCGGCAGCTCAGACCGCAGATAATCCGCCCGCGCCCGATCCAGATCGGACTTGCCGAGCGGCCGGTCGGAGCGCTTCTGCAGATTCGCCGACTGAACGCCGAGCATCAGCCGATAAACCTGATAAGGCTTCTCCGTCTTCAGCACGCCGGTCGAAATACCAAGCATGATCTGGGAAAGAAGCGACATGGCGTCCTTCGCCGTCAGCTTCCTGGAATATTTCAGGATGCCATACGACTTGTATGCCTCGTCCTCGCGCTCCAGGCGGTGCTTCTCTAACGCCAGCTTTCTGACCTGCTCCTCCTGAGCGGCCAGCTGGATCGCCACCTTGGAAACCAGGTCGATGATTTCTTTTTCGCTCAGCCCCAGCGTCCGCTGATTCGCCACCTCATACAGGGCGCCATAATTTTCATTGCCCTCCCCGTACATTCCCTTGATGGTCGCGCCAAAACGACTCATCTCATTGACCAGGCCGTTAAACTTCTTACCCATGGAAAGCGTCGGCAGATGCAGCACTACCGTCGCCCGCATTCCGGTTCCCACATTTGTCGGAAACGCAGTCAGATACCCGTATTTATCATCAAACGCATAGGAAAAGCGTTCATTCACATAATCAACCCGCTGATCCATCCGCTTCCAGAGCTCATTCAAATGAAAGCCGGTCGAAATCATCTGCAGACGGATATGGTCGCTCCCGTTTAAGAGAATTCCCGTATCCTCATCTTCGGAAAGAATCAGCCCAGTCGGCGTCTTCTTTCCCGCGATCGTCGAATTGAACACCCGGCGTTCCCAGAGCGCCTTGCGCTGCAGTTCGTCAATCTCCTTCAGCCGGAAACATTCATATTGTCTCCCGTCAAACTCACTGATATGACTCAGCCCTAATTCCAGGCGGCGGATCATCTCCTCACTGTCCCGGTCTGACAGCTTTCCCGGAAATACATATTCATCCCAGTTGCGCGCCAGACGCACGCGACTGCTGACGATCTCCGGACGCTCCGGATCCGCTTTCTCGTACCATTTCATTGCCATCCATCCTACCTCCGATATCTCTGGCCTGCCAGACTGTCCTCTACTGCACCTCTGCACCGTTGTTCTCTCTGGCCTTAAGCTCACGAATCTGATCGCGGCATCTGGCCGCAATCTCATATTGCTCGGACTTTAACGCTTCCTTTAAGCGGGCATCCAGAATACAAATCTGCTCTTTTACATCCTGATCCCAGGAGACAGTCGGTTCCACCTCTGTCCCATCCTCCGGCAGAACGGCCTTCACCGCCACCTGCTTACGGATCTTTGGCTGTTTTCCCTTATGCGAGGTGTTTCCCTGCAGCTGCTTGATCTTCTCATTAATCAGAAGATCGAACACTCCGTAGCAATCCGGACAGCCAAAGCGGCTGTTCTTCACAAACTCGCCGTAGCTGGTTTTGCAGGTCGGACATACCACCTGACTGGCCAGATCATCCTCCTGAGACTCGCCGATGCCGAGCAGGCCGGACAGGAGCTTGCCCAGCGGAAAATCACTGTCAAAGATCGCCGCATACGGACCGAAATCCAGCTCTCTCGCGCACTGGGCGCAGAAATGATGCTCTGTCTTCACCCCGTTTACAATCTCTGTATACTGGATGTTGGCCTCCCTTATCTTACAACGCTCACACAGCATATTTATCCTCCATCTGATCTGTCATCCTTCCGACGGTTACCCTCGAACCGTATAAGAATTATAGATTTCGTCAACTATATTATGTACCTCTTCACGGCTTACATTCTTGCAAATACTCCGCGCAAGCAAAACAGAAAGCTCTCTTTTCAGACTCTGTATCTCTGTAATCCGATCAATATCCAGGGCAATCACCGCACCTTTCCTGCGATCCAGGCGGATAAAGCCCTCCTGACGCAGGACGGAATATGCCTTATTTACCGTATGCATATTAATCCCGATGGTGTCTGCCAGCTGGCGAACGGACGGGAGCGAATCTCCCTCACGGATCATCTCCATCGCGATCCCCATGATGATCTGGTTGCGGAGCTGAATATAAATGGCTTCCTCGCTTTCAAAATCAATCTTCCATATCATGTGTTTCCCATCCTTTGTTTACAATCCGATGCCGCCGTTTGTTATATTTTCAGTGTAACAATCATACACGAAGCGTCGAATGTTGTCAACCGGCTTTTTCCTGCCATCGTTACCGGTCACACACCAGCCAACCGACGTGTGACCGATAACACAGATACAGACCGACAGCCAGATGACTGGCCTTTTACGCCTGCATCTGACGTAAAAGCCGGTCACCTGGCTGTCCCAGGTCTTCATACATCCGATAGAACATGCCCCTGGCACATTCTGCCGATGACGGATATCTGTTTACTCGTCGTCGTCCAGATCAAGGAATTCAAAATCTTCCTCCTGTCCCTCTTCCTTCGAGGCGGCGGCAAGATTAGAGGCGAGCTGCTCCTTCAGAAGATTTTCTTCCTCCCTGAGACGTTCGGAATCCTCCTTTGTCTTTCGGGAGACCGGGATGAGGTCGATTTCCTGCTCTTCCTCTGGCTCCGGCTCTTCGTCCATCATATAGCGCTCTTCCTGCGTCAGCTTCCTTTCGGCGGACTGCTGGCTCTCCCTGCGGGCTCTGACCTTGCGGGCAGGGGCGTCGTCAAACTCCTCCTGCCTGATCTCTCTGCGATCCGCTTTTCCAGACGAGGAAGCCTTCACGACAAGCAGGACAATCAGCAGGATCAGCGCAATCACACCGGCGACGATGGCGATCACGCGCATCCGCATATAATCCTCACGCAGATTATTATAGAGGGTCACAACATCCTGATCTTCCATATCGCCCTCTGTCTGCGAAGTGACATCCTGGAAATACCTCTGCAGAGTCTTGTCCGTCATATCATAGCGATAGAAGCCCTGGCTGCCGTCATCCGTCACACCATAGAATACCACATATTCCGGCGTGCTGCCTTCAGCGACAACCGGCGTCCATCCGGTTACCTTGGTATCGCCGATGGTAATCTGGCTCTCCTTTAAGCCGGCCGGAGCGGAAACTCCGCTCGGAAGCGCCGTCACGCCAATCTTTGACAGACTTCTGGAGGACTCAAGCTCTGCAAGAACCTCAAGCTCCTCTGCCGGGACGGTTTCTGACTCGCCGCCCTCCGGCGCGCTTGCTCCGCCTTCCACCTTGTTTACCGTGATGGTATAGGTCATGGTAGTCGTGCCGTCCTCGGCAGTCACTACACAGAGTACCGTATTCTCGCCTTCCGCAAGGCCCTCATCCCCCTCAACGGATACGGAAGCTCCGCTGTCACTCGTCACCGCACTGACCGTCAGCCGCTCCGTATCCAGGCTCACCGATGTGGTATAGGAATCCACATCCGAGCTGAATTCCGGATCCAGCACACCGGGAGAAATCCGCAGAGAGGAAAGCGTCGCGTCACTGGAATAAGAAGCTCCCTCCTTTGCCTGGATCGTAATCGTCGAGCTACCGATCTGAACCATATTTAAGGACTGACCGTCGCTGTCATACCCCTCTGAATTATCCGTGATCACCTGAATCTTGGCCGTTCCCGGCTTTTTTGCGTTGAAATACAGCTGCGTTGCGACCTCGGTCTTTCCCTCCATTCCGCTGGTCACAATAATCGTGCCCGATCCTCCGTTGGCATTCGAAGAAGAACGATCCGCCAGGAATTCGATCAGATCGGAATCATAGGTCAGATACACGCTGGTATTGCCCAGCACGTCGCCACTTGTGGACGTGAATTTCATGGTTACGCCAAATTCGTCTCCGACGGTAGCCGACGGATCCGAAAATGCAATTTTGGCGTCTGCCGCATAAGCCGCAGACGGAATCACGGCGAGCAGCAAAAACGCTGCCACTGCCGAAAAAAGAAACCTGCTTAATCTCCTGCTCATCATATCTCCCATCCTCTTCCTTCTGTTACAAAAACGACTGTGTAAAGCCCTGATATTCTTATATGGAACGGCCAGAATATTTGCCTGTCATCCCGGTCCGATCACCACAACGGAGCTTCCGCCCGATGTGGCGTCCGCATCGCTTCCCGGAGACACTCCTGTCTCCGGCGTAAGACTGACACTGGGAGACTCTGAGGCAGACGTCGTATCGGCCGCAGGCGTCGTACTCACTCCCGGACCGACAACCGGACTGGATTCGGTACTCACCGAAGATCCGGTATCGGACGATGCCGCCGCACTGCCGCTGTAGGTCGATCCGCCCGACTGACGAGCCACATAAATCATGTAGGTTCTCTGGCTGCCATTCTCTGCCGTCACAGTAATCGGGATCGACGTCGCATCCTGAATCGCAATCACTCCGGCTCCGCTCACCGCCGCGCCCGAATCAACCGCCGAAGCGCGAACCGTCACACTGGATACCGACGTATCGACAATCAGGTTGTAGGACTCCGTATCGCCTGCAAATGTCGGCGTCAGAGTAAAGCCGTCCACCGTCAGACTGCTCAGCCGGTTATTCGGACTTCCATCCGCCGTCGGAAGCGCGCAGGCTGTTTCCGGCATATTGGAATAAACCGGAATGCTGAAATTCAACGCCGTGTTCTTCACCGCGTCGGAAAAGCCCTCTCCGTAGATGGATCCCTCCGAGGCCGCCGCTTCCACGTAGGTCATATACTGATGCTTGTAAATATTCTCACCCTGTACGTTAAACTTTTTCAGATACAGTGTATTCTGTCCGGCGCTCACATAATTCGTCCCGTAAAACATGGCGCCGCCGATGATAGACGCCTCCGGCGACGTCCAGGGACGATTGTAGGAACCGGACTGCGACGCGTACCACAGCCCCCGCTCTACCGCCGTCATGCCGTCGGAAGCATATGCGCCGATATTAAAGTAGTTGTAATAGCCGGAATAACCGGAATATGTCCCGGAAATGGAGTTGCCATGTCCGTCGCTTCCCTGTTCCTGGATGATCATGGCCGCGATCACATACGGGCTGACCCCGCTGCTCGCTGCTGCGTTCATAATGATATCCGCATAGGAGGTGCTTCCCGTCAGCGTAACATTCTGAGATGCGCCGGAAGAATCCGAATCATCTAAACTCTGCGAGACGCCGCCGGGCACTGCAGACACGCCGCCGCTTCCCTGACCAGCCGTAATCACGGCGCTCTCCGCAACCCGGCTCGTCTCATGCCGACTGATGGATGCGGAAGGACCTTCAATACTGACGGCCGGCATCTCTGTCGTCCCCGTCGACGCCGCGGAAGTATCGTCAGAGGAAGCTCCCGGCATCACCACAACCGCGCTCTGTCCGGAAGGCGTAGCAGAGGTACTGCTTCCGGCAGAGGAAGAAACGCCCGGACCGACGACCGGAGACGATGTGCCGGAGGAAGAATCCGTGCTTCCCGTATCTGTTGTCGTCGACACCGACGCACTGCCGGAGGAGGTCACGCTTCCCTCCATAAATGTGCCGGACAGCATGGAAACCAGTCCCTCTCTGGTATGGATCGACGAATCATAGGACTGGGACATAAACTGATAGATATAGATCGAATCCAGGAAATTCCGCGGATCCATGTAATAACGGATGACGTCCTCTGAGGCCGCCACCCAGGAGCTGCCGTCAAACCCGACCCAGGTTCCCGTATCCCAGTTGTATGCGCCGTCCGCCGTAGACTTGAAGGAGGAAATGCTCCCACTGCTCACCAGGTTCCGGCCAAGAACACTCTCATTCTCAATCACCGTCTCCCAGTCAAGTCCGGTCTGGTAAGCCGTAAACGTCCAGTTCGGATACTGGGCGTGCAGCTGCCTCAGACTGTCCTTATAGGATTCCGGAAATCCCTGTGCCGAAAGCTGGGCCTCAAAGCTCGAATCCGTGTTGTAGGAAACGGGAAAACTCACATACGAGCTGAGCACATATCCCGTCGTCTGTGTGCCGCCGCTTCCGGTAAACCGAATCTGATACCAGATATTTCCGTCTGTCCCCGTTGTCTCATCCACCACGGTAATCGCCGTTCCCTTCGCCAGCTTTGCGACAGAATCATAGGATGTTCCCGCTCCGCTCCGCACATTCAGGGTCGTCGCCCCCACCGTGGCGCTGCGCGCCGTGTATGCATACGCCGTCGACGGCGCATGCAGAGAAACCGCAGCCGTATGTAACCCAAGAACCAGCCCAAGCGCAAGGGCCAGCCCTCTTCTCCAAAATCGCTTCTTCATATATCTTCTCCCTATGGGATTTTTTACTGCTTCGTGATTTGTAATGATGCCAGGGTCAAAAAAACCAGCTTCCGGATGCATGGCTTCAAAACCCGCATTTTATTATAATGATAAAAAGAAAGATCGTCAACCGCAACAAAAGAATCTTCACAGATTTATCGAAAATCGTAAGAATATTTACTGTATGCTATAGTAGCAAAACAGGCGGGCAGCCGCGCCGGATGGCGCAACTGCCCGCCTGTCTGTTTATCACAGATCTTATACGGGATATGCCTTGTCAGCCACATCTGCCACGGTGGAATCCACGCGTGTCTGCTGTGCCTCACGATATTTGAAGAACTCCTCCGCTACCTTCGGGAACAGCGCATAGGAGAGGACATCCTCATCCTGCTGCTTCCACTGCGCACATTCCTTCTCGAACTGCGGAAGCTGCGGCGGGATCAGATCTGCCGGACGGCAGGTGATCGGAGTCTCGTCGCCGATGATCTTCTTCTGAACCTCCGGGTTAAACGGCTTTACCGTCTGTCCGAATTCGCCAAGCATGATCTTCTTGGACTCCTTCGGAACCAGCTTGTAGCGCTCGCCCGCGATGACATTCATCACGGCCTGCGTGCCGACAATCTGAGAGGACGGAGTGACAAGCGGCGGCTCGCCGAAATCCTTACGCACTCTCGGGATCTCCTCGAGCACCTCACGATACAGGTCTTCTCTGCCGGCTTCCTTCAGCTGGCTGACCAGGTTCGACAGCATGCCGCCCGGAACCTGATAACGCAGAGTCTTGATGTTAACGCCCAGAACCTTCGTATTCAGAAGGCCGGACTTGATCGCCTCCTCACGGATCGGGGTGAAGTAATCCGCGATATCCGCAAGAATATCCTGGCTTAAGCCTGTGTCATACGGAGTTCCCTTCAGCGTCTCGACCATGACCTCCGTCGCCGGCTGGCTGGTGCCAAGCGCCAGCGGAGAAATCGCGGTATCAATACGGTCGCAGCCCGCTTCCACTGCCTTCAGATAGGTCATGGACGCAACGCCGGACGTGTAATGCGTGTGCAGGTCAATATCAAGAGTTGTGGACTCCTTCAGAGCCGTCACCAGCTCCTGTGCCGCGTACGGAACCAGAAGACCGGCCATATCCTTGATACAGATGGAGTTCGCACCCATATCCTCAATTCTCTTCGCGATATCCTTCCAGTAATCCAGGGTATACGCGTCGCCCAGCGTATAGCTCAAGGCGATCTGAACCTCTGCCTTTTCCTTGTTGGCTGCCTTGACTGCGGTCTGCAGGTTGCGCAGATCGTTCAGGCAGTCAAAGATACGAATCACGTCAATTCCATTCGCGACAGACTTCTGAACAAAATATTCTACCACGTCGTCCGCATAATGGTTGTAGCCAAGGATATTCTGGCCACGGAACAGCATCTGCAGCCGGGTATTCTTAAAACCGGCTTTCAGCTTTCTCAGCCTGTCCCACGGATCCTCCTTCAGGAAGCGCAGGCAGGCATCGAACGTCGCACCGCCCCAGCACTCAACCGCATAATAGCCTACCTTGTCCATCGTGTCGATGATCGGAAGCATCTGCTCGGTCGTCATTCTGGTCGCCATCAGAGACTGGTGTGCGTCACGAAGACCGGTTTCCACGATCTTAACCGGCTTTTTCTGAATCTCTGCCATAATATATCTTACCTCCATGTATTAGTCTAATTAAACCCCGAATATCGCCATAAAGGTACCTGCCGCAACGGCTGTACCGATTACGCCCGCTACGTTTGCTCCCATCGCGTGCATCAGCAGGAAGTTTGTCGGGTCAGCCTCCGCGCCAACCTTCTGGGAGACACGGGCCGCCATCGGCACCGCGGATACGCCGGCCGAACCGATTAACGGATTGATCTTGCGACCGGTCGCGTAGCAGAGGATCTTGCCCAGGATAACGCCTCCGGCCGTACCGAATGCAAAGGCAGCCAGGCCGAGGAACACGATCTTTAAGGTCGTCGCCTTCAGGAACGCTTCCGCGCTCGTGCTTGCACCGACAGACGTGCCCAGCAGGATCACGACGATGTACATCAGCGCATTGCTCGCGGTCTCCGTCAGCTGCTTCACAACGCCAGACTCCCTAAAGAGGTTGCCCAGCATCAGCATGCCGACAAGCGGAGCCGTGGTCGGCAGGATCAGACACACGATAACCGTAACCACGATCGGGAAAAGGATCTTCTCCAGCTTTGACACCGGACGGAGCTGCTCCATACGGATCTCACGCTCCTCCTTCGTAGTCAGAAGCTTCATGATCGGCGGCTGAATGATCGGAACCAGCGACATGTACGAATATGCCGCCACCGCGATCGGTCCCATAAACTCGGACTGTCCCAGCTTGCCCGCCAGGAAGATAGAGGTCGGGCCGTCCGCTCCACCAATGATGGAGATGGCGGCTGCCGCCTTGTCATTGAATCCGAGGAAAATTGCCAGGAAATACGCCATATAGATACCCAGCTGCGCCGCCGCGCCCATCAGGAAGCTGATCGGGTTCGCAATCAGCGGTCCGAAATCTGTCATGGCTCCAACGCCCATGAAGATCAGGGACGGCAGGATACTCCACTCATCCAGGATATAGAAGTAGTGAAGCAGACCGCCCACGCCATTCGACATCTCTTCCGGTTCTGCCATGATATCCGGATAAATATTCACGAGCAGCATACCGAACGCGATCGGGAGGAGCAGAAGCGGCTCAAACCCCCACTTGATCGCCAGATACAGGAACACGAACGCTACCAGGATCATAATGAAGTTTCCGTATGTCAGGTTAAAAAACGCAGTCTGGTGAATTAAATTTCCCAGTGTTGATACTATATATTCCATTCTAATCCCTCCATAGGAACCTGCACCGTCTCACGATACAGGCATTAGTTCAAGGTAGCCAGGGTGGCTCCGGACTCTACGGAGTCGCCGACCGATACGTTCACGGTTGCAATCGTTCCGTCCTGCGGAGCATCGATGTCGTTTTCCATCTTCATCGCTTCCATTACCATGTTCACATCGCCCTTCTTGACAGCCTGTCCGGCCTGTGCCTTCACAGACAGAATCTTGCCCGGCATCGGAGCGGTGACGGTCACAGAGCCTGCGGCTCCGGCCGGAGCTGCGGGAGCTGCCGCAGGAGCAGGCGCGGGAGCTGCCGCGACGGGAGCCGCCGCTGCCACAGGAGCCGAACCGCCCTCACCCTCTTCTACTGTTACGGCATATGCCTTGCCATTGACTGTGATTGTATATGTCTTCATAATCAGAAATCCTCCTGTCTGAAATTGTTAAAATCTTTTCTTTGTCCTGCGCCCGTGACTGATCGGACGCACCATCAGCGGATCCGAAGATACATAGGCCGGAACCGCCTGAGTGTCTGCCTCATAAGCCGCGATCGCCGCCGCGATCACCGCCCGGAGCTCATCCTCATCCTCCGCCGCAGCTGCCGGAGCCGGGGTCACAGGAGCCGGAGCCGGGGCAGAAGCTGCCGGGGTCGAAGCCGCCTCTTTCTTTCCGTTCTTTAAGCTCTCCATCGCCGGGTTAATAAAGCGGAAGCAGTAAATAATCAGGCTGATGAAAATCAGGACACAGAACACGGTGCCGATTCCCATGGCCGTATTCATGGCCGCCTTCACCATCCGCTCGCCAAACGTGTACTCCGGGTTCACCGAGACGGAATCAATGCTGTCGAGCTGCTGCCCGTCAGAAGAGACGAACAGGAACTTAAATTCCACCTGACGCTTCTCGCACTGAACCATGACGGTGCCGGTATAATACTCCTCCGATATGCCTGCCTCCGAGGATATCACATTGATAAAGGCTCCCGTGTCGCTGTAGGTATTCTGCCAGGACTCGACAGCGCCAGACAGGCCGCTCTCACCCTGCTTAAGCAGGTAAGCCGCAGTCTCGGCGTCCTCCGGCCCAATCGCCGCAACGCCGATCGTCAGCTGTTCGGAGAGCTGGGAGATATAAGCCGCCATCTGAGGATCCAGCGTCTCCGTCTCCTTGCTCGCGGAAGCACAGGCAGTCAGGGCAAAGAAGCAGGCCGTCATGCAAAGTGCCAATGCAATTCTTTTTACAAACTGTTTCATATACCTGTCACCTCATTTAAACCGTTCCATGTTTTCTGTCCGGACGATCCTCTCTCTTGGTAAATAACATCTCAAAGGCAGCGATGACCCGCTTTCTGGTATCCGCAGCCTCGATGATGTCATCGACATAGCCTCTCTTTGCAGCGGCCAGGGCGCTCGACTGCAGCTCACGGTAGGAAGCCGCCTTCTCATTGATCAGCGCAACCTTGTCGTCTGCCGCGGCGATCTCGTCCGCGTACATGATCTTCGCAGCCGCGGAAGCCTCCATCATGCCGATCACGGCATTCGGCCACGCATACACCACATCCGCGCCGATGGACTTGCTGTTCATCGTCAGATAAGCGGTGCCGTATGCCTCGCCGGTGACAACCGTCACCTTCGGAACGCTTGCGTTCGCATAGGCGTAGGTCAGGCGACCCGCCGCCTTGGCAATCTTTTTCTCGGTGTTTTTGCTGCCCTTGTAGCCCTTGACATTCACCAGGGTCAGAAGCGGGATATTAAACGCGTCGCAGAAGGACACAAACTTTGTGGCCTTGTCGCAGCCGTTTCCGGTGAGAACCGCCTCATACTCCGCTTCCTTCACACCGTTCTCTCCATATACCTGCGTGCGGTTCGCAACACAGCCGACCGTCGATCCGTTCAGGCGGATAAAGCCGGTCACCATGGAAGGTGCAAAATTCTTCTTCACCTCAAGGAAGAAGCCATCGTCGGAAATCTCCTTCAGAGCCAGATCGGAAGCGCCGACATAGCCCGCCAGCGCCGCGCTGCCGCGATTCAGATCGTCGGTACACTCGCCGTAGGACGCATCGTCCTCGTTGTTCGCCGGAAGGACAGAGACCAGCGTGCGAATCTGAGCCAGGATCGAAGCCTCGTCGCCGGTGAAATCCACCAGGCCGGTATCCTCGCTCTGGAAAGCCGCGCTTGCAGTGTTGCACTTCTCCGCATAATTGCCCTCAAGGGCGTTCGGCGCGTTGACAAAGAGCTTCGCCTTCTTATCCTCCATGAAGATAAAATCAGCCATGGCTGAGGAGACTGCCATTCCGCCTCCGCAGGTGCCGAAAATCGCGGAAATCTGCGGAACCACGCCAGAGGCCATCACCTGGCTCACATACAGCTTGCCAAATCCGTCCAGCGCATCGGTAGACTCCTGAAGGCGAAGGCCGGCGCAATCAATCAGACCGATCACCGGAGCTCCCATCTTCTCCGCCATGGCATAAATCCCGGAAATCTTCTTTGCATGCATCTCGCCGATGGATCCGCCCAGCACGGACGCATCCTGGCTGTACACATACACCAGGCTGCCGTCGATGGTGCCGTAACCGGTAATCACGCCATCTTCCGGAGTCGCCTTCTCAGCCAGGTTAAAATCGGTACTTCTCGCTGTAATATAAGCGCCGACTTCAACAAAACTGTTCTCATCAAGTAATGCCGCAATGCGCTTACTTGCTGATGTTTGTGCTGAATTACTCATATTGCAAACCTCCATTTTGTAGTATTGTCACGATCTGCCGCACCGCACGGCGCCCTGGCGGGCAGCCTACGACAAACCGTATGGTAAAACCAATTTCTGCCGATTCTAATTGTAACGTGGGGTAAGCCAAATTTCAAGCAAATTTTTTCATTTTTCTTAACTTTTTATATCAAACAGGAAAAAGTCCTCGAGCAGACGGCGGATACAGAATTTCCAGCTCCATTTTTCAACAGAAGCCGTCGTATAAAGCGGATAGGCGCGCATGACCTCCCCGTTCAGAAGATAAAGAACCCGTCCGACCCGGGCGTTCTCTGACCCCGGCGCGTCCAGATGACCCGGAAGCTCTGTTTTTCTTACCATCTTCTCCTGATCCGACATAAGCAGACGCAAATGCCGCTCTGTCTCGCAAAGGCCGTCCGTCAGCGAAATGTCACCCTCCCGGACGCCGCCCTCCACCGGCACCTTCCAGTCCTCCTGCGCCACATAAATTTCCCGGTATGCATAATGCTCTGTCCCATAAGAAAATAATTTCCGGACGTCCTCCCATTTATACCCCTTGTGCGGCGGCCAGCCGCAGCCGAGAAGCGCTGCCGTAAAGCTTTTTCCTTCCTTCTCATAAGCCGCCACATAGCAGTAGCCTGCCCCTCCGGTAAAGCCGGTCTTGCCGCTCACGGCGCCATCCAGCATCGCAAGGAGCGCATTATGATTGCCGCAGTAATAGGAACGCATTCCCGATATATCCGCAAAGGAATGGCTGGCCGTCCCCGTAATCTGCCGGAACGCCTCCCTCATCGGCGATTCATACACACAATAGCGCATGATCGCCGCCAGGTCAGCCGCCGTCGTGCTGTGCTGCCTTTCCGTGCCGTCCGCCAGGGTCACCGCCGCATCCAGCCCGTTCGGCGTGACAAAATAGGAATTTCTGCATCCGATCTCTCTCGCCTTCCGGTTCATCCGGTCGGCAAACGCTTCTACGCTGCCCCCGATGTGCTCCGCAATAACGACGGCCGAATCGTTGTGCGATTCCAGCATCAGAGAATACAGCAGATCCTCCAGCCGGAACTGTACCCCGACCGGCGCTCCCAGATGAACCTGCGGCTGGGCGGCGGCATTTCTGGAGACGGTGCAGACGTCGGACAGCTCTCCCTCCTCCAGCGCAAGGATACAGGTCAGGATTTTTGTCGTACTTGCCATGGGGCGCACCGTGTCCGCATCCTTCGCATAGAGGATTCGCCCGGTATCCGCATCCATCAGAACCGCGCTCAGCGCGTGAAGAGAAAGCTCATTTTCATCGTCGGCATAGCTGTGGAGCCTGTCGTCTGCAGCTCCCTTCGTATCCTCAGACAAAGCAGTTATTTTGCCGCCTGCGACCAGGATCCACACGACCAACGTCACAAGCGCTGTCATTCGCCACAGATTCCCGAGAATATTCCTCTCATTTTTCTGTCTGTCCATCTTCCACTCGCCTCACGCTGCGCCGTCATCCTAATCCTATTCCGGCAACAGGTTTCCTATTACAGCGAGGTCGGGATGCGAAGCCCCTTCGGGTAATGATTCTTCAAAATCCCGCCGGACGCCTTTGCCCATCCGAGCGAATATCCGTCCACACAGATCAGCGTCCATCCACACAGATCCCCGGCGGTCGGAAGCGGACTGCCGGCCAGATAGGCCGCGATCTCTCTGCTCTCTGCCGGATAATCCGCCACGCTGCGCACGTCATCCGCGCGAAGAGCCAGTGCCAACGCATGGGACGGCTCAAATCGTTTTTTCTTCCTCGTTCCCAGATGCAGACCCGGGCGCAGAATACGCAGGCCGGAGAAATCAAACGATTGCCGCGGCAGCCGGTAAATCTGTTCCCCAAAGGAAATCAGACATTCTCGGTCGCATCCTCCATGCTGCCCCCAGCGTTTTTTTCCGGATTCCGTCAGGATTTCATCAAAGAAATCCTCCAGCAGCCCGATTCCTTCCCGGTCTACGGTAAAGCCCGCCGTCTGCGGCTTCTTTCTTCGCCCCTTTTCCTTTTTTTCTGAGCCGGAAGAAAGCGCGGACAGAGCCGGATTTTTCTCAAACAACGCCAGAAAATGCCCCTCTCCCCGGACTCTGTGCGGCCAGATGCGAACGGTCTTCGCAACCAGATCTGTATCCCCCGTCCCCCAGCCCGGCTCGCCCTGCGACAATCCCATTTCGGCCCACGCATCCGGCTGCGAAATCAGGGAAAACTCCGGATCATGTTCAAGAAACCATTCCACATTCCGCTCATTTTCCTCCGGAGAAAACGTGCAAGTCGAATAGACCAATCTCCCGCCCGGCTTCAGCATGCCAGCCGCCTGCTTAAGAATCTCTCTCTGCATCCGGACGCAGCCCAGCACATGCTCCGTGCTCCACTGGGCTCTCGCCTGCTCATCCTTCCGGAACATTCCCTCGCCGGAGCAGGGAGCATCCACCACGATTTTATCAAAAAAAAGCGGGAAAGAACCGCTCAGGCGTGCGGGATCCTCGTTCATGACGATCACCTGCTCCGCGCCCATCCGCTCTACATTCTGCGAGAGGATCTTTGCCCTTGCAGGATGGATTTCATTGCTCACCAGAAGCCCCTCCCCGCAAAGCCGCTCTGCGATGTGAGTGGTCTTTCCGCCCGGCGCCGCGCACAGATCAAGGACGCGGTCCCCCGGCTTCGGATCAAGCAACGAAACGACTGCCATCGCGCTCGGCTCCTGCAGATAATAGACGCCCGCCTCATGATACGGATGGCGTCCCGGACGGGTCGATTCGTCATAATAAAAACCCTCCCGGCACCAGGGAACCGGATCCAGTCCGAATGTCCCCCGATGCCGGGATTCCATCACCTTTAAATCACCCTTCAGCGTATTAAAACGAAGGCCGAAGGTCCGTCCGGCCTCATAGCTTTTCAGAAATTCCGGATACTCCGCGCCCAGCAGACGCTTCATCCTGGTCAGGAATTCCTCCGGCAGTCCGACTGCCTCCCCGCCCCACTCTGATACGCTCATTCGTTCCCCTTTACCATTCGATCTTATAATCGTCGGAGCCTTCTCCGTTTATCACATAGTAAGCCGCGCCTTCCTCCGGCTTGACATAAACGTCGATGGTTCTGATCTCGACATCCGGACGCATCTTCCGGAAGCTCTCCGTCGCTGCCGCTACGATATCCTTCGCCGCAACCTCTCTTTCCTGATACTGGAGAACAATCGAGACCTCCGGCTCTGCCGCCTTTTTCGCCGCAGGCTTCCTTCCCGGTCTTTTCTTTGGCGCCTCTTCTTTTGAATCTGTCTCTGCGACGGCCTCCGCCTTTTTGGCCGCAGGCTTTCTGCCCGGCTTCTTCTTTCCGGCCTCTTCCGCCGCAGGCTCCTCTGCCTTCTTTCTTCTGCCCGGTCTCTTCTTCGGGGCTTCCGCCGGCTCTGCCGCAGCAGCGCTCTCAACTACAGGCTCCGTGACGCTCTCAACCGCCTCCGCGGCGTTTTCCTTTATCGTTTCCATACTGGATCCTCCTCATATTTTTTATTAATCCATGAATCCCAAGCAATTGTTCCCGGCAGCCGTCTGCCCGACAGCTGCGCTGAGGGAATTATAAAACGCAGGGATTTTTTTGTCAACTTTGTACCGAAAATCTGTTCCTAAAGCAGCTGTTACTAAACGCCGTTGCGCTTTCCGGAACCAGGCGATACATAGACGGCGCGCTCTCCCCCGATCAGCTTCGGCCTCGTCCTGGCACAGACAACTCTCGCCTCACCGATGACCTTTTGCGCAATCCGGACCGGCACCGCCACGTCTTTTAAGTGCATCCCGATTAACGTATCCCCGATATCCATTCCCGCATGCGCGCGAATGTGTTCGACCGCCGTCGGCTCCCGGAAGGAATTCCAGGCCGCCGTCGCAAACGAGCCGCCCGCCTTTGGCTGGGGAACAACGCAGACCTCCTCGAGTCCATAGACTCTCGCCGTCTTTCTCTCCACAATCAGCGCCCGGTTCAGATGCTCGCAGCACTGCGCCGCCAGACAAATTCCGTCTTCCTCCGCCGCACGGCTGATCCCATCCCATACTGCCTGCCCAAGCTCCGGACTGGAATATTTGCCGATTCTTTCGCCCTCTACCTCGCTCGTCGAGCAACCGACCACCAGAATATCTCCCTCCGCCAGCTTCGCCTCACAAAGAAGCTGACGGGCTGCCGTATAAGCCTCCTCTCTCACGGTTTCAAGCTCATGTTCCGATGCCGTCCGGTCCGACATACCCGTAACCTTTTCTGCCATATTTCTGCTCCTTTTCCTCAATCATGCCGTTTTATCATACCATTTTCACTGATGCCTATTATAGTTCCTGTCTTCCTATTTTTCCAGCGGATTTTATTGTCTTTCGCCGTTCCATAAGGTATACTGAAAGCATTCAGGGGAACGGAGGAAGCATTTATGGATCAGAACCTGTCACAGTATCGCATTTTCTATGCCGTCGCAAAGGCGGGCAATATCTCAAAGGCCGCGAAGGAACTCTACATCAGCCAGCCTGCCATCAGCAAATCGATCAGCAAGCTGGAGGACAGTCTGTCTACGACTCTTTTCACGCGCAATTCCCGCGGCGTTCAGCTGACGGAGGAAGGCCATGTGCTCTACGAACACACCAAATCTGCATTTGAGCAGCTGACGGCAGGCGAACAGGAGCTGAAGCGCATCCGCGAATTTCATCTCGGCCACATCCATATCGGCGTCAGCAACAGCCTTTGCCGTTTTATCATGGTCGATTACCTGAAAAGCTTCATTGAAAAATATCCGCACATCAAGATCTCCATCGCCTGCCAGTCCACCATCCAGACCATCTCCATGCTGGAAAAGGATCAGATCGACATCGGCCTGGTGGCAGAACCCAGTCTGCACCGGAACTTAAGCTTCCTTCCGGTCATGGATATCGAGGACATCTTCGCCGCCACCCCCAGCTACCTTGAAAACCTGAAGCTACGCGAGGGAGCAGACTGTGACGTCTTTCAGGCCGGAAATATCATGCTCCTGGACAAGAATAACGGCACGCGAAAATATATCGACGATTACATGGCCATCAATCACATCACCGCCAACAACCTGCTGGAGGTGACCACGCTCGATCTCCTGATCGAATTCACACGAATCGGGCTCGGCATCGGAAGCGTCATCAGGGAATTCGTCCGCGATGATCTCCAAAGCGGGCGGCTCGTCCAGCTCATGCTCGACACTCCCATTCACAAACGCACGGTCGGGTTCGCCTGGCATCCAAACCACAGCTCCCTGGCGCTTGAAACCTTTATCCGCTTCTGCCGGGAGCATTCCTGATACCTGTCTTCCCAACCCCTTCTCCACCCCTCAGGAATCTCCGCGGGCTCCCTGCAAGGCCATACAGGAACCCGGAGTTCCGCTTCTTGACATCGCTCTTTGTTTAGGATATAATACTGAGAATGCAACGGGCCAGGGTTAGGCATGGGGATCGCCTGGCGATGAATTATATAGAGTAGGAAGGGATATCAATCATGGCTGAAAAGAAACACATTTTAACTTATGCTGGCTTGAAACAATACGAGGATGAGCTGCAGGATCTGAAGGTGAACCGCCGCCGTGAGGTTGCCCAGAAGATCAAGGAAGCCAGAGAACAGGGCGACTTATCCGAGAACGCCGAATACGATGCGGCAAAAGACGAGCAGCGCGACATCGAGCTTCGCATTGAAGAGCTGGAAAAGCTCCTGAAAAATGCAGATGTCGTAGATGAGGATGAAGTCGATTTAAATAAAATCAGTATCGGCTGCAAGGTGCATGTATATGATATGGAATTCGACGAGGAGATGGAATTCCGGATCGTGGGATCCACCGAGGCAAACAGCCTGAAGAACAAGATCTCAAACGAGTCCCCGGTCGGCCAGGCACTTCTGGGAAAGAGCATCGGCGATGTTGTCGACGTGGAAACCCAGGCCGGCGTCATCCAGTACAAGGTTCTTGATATCCAGAGAGTATCCTAGTTCATCGGAGAAGATGATCGGAGATTCATGCGGCGGAATACATACCCGATGTATTTCGTCGCACATTTTTCGTCCACACCCGACCCTGTAACACGGGTTCTGGAAATACATCAGGCAAAGGAGTCAAAAAGATGGCAGAACAGCAGAACGAAAAGCAACAGAAGCAAAAACCGGAACCGGATGTCAATCAGCTGCTGAAGGTGCGCCGCGAAAAGCTGGCGGAACTTCAGGCCTCGGGCCGTGACCCGTTCCGGATCACAAAGTACGATGTCACGGTACACAGCACCGATGTGAAAGAGCAATATGAGTCATTCGAGGGGAAAGAGGTATCCATCGCCGGGCGCATGATGTCAAAACGCGTGATGGGCAAGGCCTCCTTCTGCCACATCCAGGATCTGAAGGGTACGATCCAGTGCTATGTAACCAGAGATGATCTGGGCGAGGAAGCCTACAAGGAATTCAAGCGCATGGATATCGGCGATATCGTCGGCATAAAGGGCTTTGTTTTCACGACAAAGATGGGGGAAATCTCCATCCATACGAAGGAACTGACGCTTCTGTCAAAGAGCCTGCAGATTCTGCCGGAGAAATATCACGGGCTGACCAACACCGACATGCGCTACCGGCAGCGCTACGTCGATCTGATTATGAATGAGGAGGTGCGCAAAACCTTCGTGATGCGCTCCCGGATCATCAGCAGCATCCGCCGCTATCTGGACAGCCTGGGCTTTCTGGAGGTCGAGACCCCGATGCTGGTGTCAAATGCAGGCGGAGCCGCCGCGCGCCCCTTCGAGACACATTACAATGCCCTCGATGAGGACGTCAAGCTTCGCATCTCTCTGGAGCTTTACTTAAAGAGACTGATCGTGGGCGGCATGGAGCGCGTCTATGAGATCGGCCGGGTCTTCCGCAACGAAGGCCTCGACACACGCCACAACCCGGAATTCACTCTCATGGAGCTCTATCAGGCATACACGGATTATTATGGCATGATGGATCTGACAGAACAGATGTTCCGTCATGTCGCGCAGGAGGTCTGCGGCACCACGACGATCCCCTACGCTGAGGTAGAGATCGACCTGGGAAAGCCCTTCCGCCGTCTGACCATGATTGACGCCATCCGGGAATACGCGGGGATTGATTTTAATGAGATTTTGACGACCGAGGAAGCGAAGAAGCTGGCAGACGAGAAGGAAATCCATTACGAAGACCGTCATGTCCGCGGCGACATCATCAATCTCTTCTTTGAAGAATTTGTCGAGGATAAGCTGATCCAGCCAACCTTCATCATGGATCATCCGGTTGAGGTCTCTCCGCTGACCAAGCGCAAGCCCGATCACCCGGAACAGGTGGAGCGCTTTGAGCTTTTCATCTACGGACGCGAGATGTGCAACGCCTACTCAGAGCTCAATGATCCGATCGACCAGCGCGCCCGCTTTGCGCAGCAGGATGCAAATGCCGCCGCCGGCGACGCCGAGGCCGAACACACGGATGAAGACTTCCTGAACGCACTTGAGATCGGTATGCCCCCGACCGGCGGCATCGGCTACGGAATCGACCGCCTGGTCATGCTGCTCACCAACTCTCCGGCCATCCGGGACGTATTGCTCTTCCCGACGATGAAGAGCCTGAGTTAAAAAGAGTCGGATAAGAAAGGATAATCATTATGGAAATCAATGGACATACACAAATGCTATGCCTGATCGGAAGCCCGGTCGGCCATTCCGGCTCACCGGCCATGTACAATTACAGCTTCAACCGCCTGGGCCTGGATTACGCTTATCTGGCCTTTGACATCAAAGAGGAAGAAACCGCCGAGGCCATCAAGGCTCTGCGTCTGCTAAATGTAAAGGGCTTCAATATCACGATGCCCTGCAAGACCGCTGCTCTGTCATGCTGTGACAGATTGTCGAAAGCGGCGGAGCTGATCGGCGCGGTCAATACCGTCGTCAATGAAAATGGAATTCTGACCGGCCACAATACCGACGGACTCGGCTGGGTGCGCAACTGCAGAGAGCATGGCTTTGAAATTCAGAATAAGAAAATGACCATCGCCGGCTCCGGCGGAGCCGCCACTTCCATCGAGATCACTGCCGCTCTGCAGGGTGTGCGCGAGCTGTCCATCTTCGCCCTGAAGGATTCCTTCTTTGCCAATGCACAGGCCACCGTAGAAAAGATCCGTGCGAATGTGCCTGACTGCACGGTGAATCTCTTTGACCTCGCAGACAAGGATACCTTTTACCGCGAAATCGCGGACAGCGACATCTTTACCAATGCCACTCGTGTAGGCATGAAACCGCTGGACGATCAGAGCCTGATCGAGGATCGGAAGGCGTTCCGCCCGGATCTGACTGTCTCTGACGTCGTCTATAACCCCCGCGTCACCAAGCTCATCTCCGAGGCAGCTGAGGCGGGATGCAAAACCATTCCCGGTATCGGCATGCTGCTATGGCAGGGAGCGGAGGCGTTCCACCTCTATACCGGAATGGAGATGCCCGCCGCAGAAGTTCTGGAAAGATATTTCGCTGAATAAGAGAAATATGCATCATCGTATATATCAGAAGGGGATGTGCTCACGCACATCCCCTTCTGATATATGGCAGCTCAGCTCTCTGCGTTCGCCTATGGCTGCTTTACATAAGTTCAACTACGGCAATCAAAGATTTCCTGTCTCACTTATCCGCTTCTTGGACTTTCACGGTAAACCAGAATTCTACGCCTCCCGGCACATTTTCCACACCACACTGCTGATGATGTGCATCCATAATAGCTTTCACAATAGAAAGGCCGATTCCGCTCCCTCCATAGGACCGTGTGCGGGCCTTGTCCACCTTATAAAACTTCGTCCACAGATTCGGCAGATCCTCTTCCGGAATATGGTTTCCAGTATTGTAGACGATCACCTTCACCGTGTCCTCCTGCCGCTTCGTTGTGATGCGGATGATCCGTTCTCCGTCCACATGATGAATCGCGTTTGTCAGATAGTTTGTTATGACCTCCTCCAGTTTAAACTCATCTGCCGACACATAGATCGGCTCCGACTTTTCATAAGAGATCGTCGCCTCATTCTGCTGTAACAGGATCGACGAAGAATTCACCAGATCCTGAATCAACTCGCACAGGTCAAAGGTCGTGATAAGCGGCGTGTCATTGCCAAACTCAAGAGCCGTCAGCGTCAGGAGCTGTTTTACCATCTTATTCATCTTGCTGGCCTCATCCATGATGACCTCGCAATAATAATTCCGGCTCTCCTCGTCCTCGCACATTCCCTCGGTCAGTCCCTCCGCATAACCCTGGATCAGGGCGATCGGGGTTTTCAGCTCATGAGAGACATTAGCAATAAATTCCTTTCGCATCTCATCTATCTGAATCTTCTCTTCAATATCATGCTGCAGCTGACGGTTCGCCTCCTGCAAGGCGCCGATCGCCTCCTTCAGCCTGCCGGACAGCGTGTTCATGCTCTCTCCCGGAATTCCAATCTCATCGTCCGCATGCCCCTGATAGCTGACGTCAAAATCCAGATTCGACATGCGCTCCGACAATGCTGCAAGCTGCAGAATCGGCTTCGTCACCCGGTCCGTGGCAAAATACATAATGATGCATCCCGCAATCAATACCGCGATTCCCACGAAGGTGGTAAACCGATTGGTCAGCTGTACGCTGTCATGAATACTCGCCAACGGCATGGACATGATAAAGAGCGTTCGATTGTCTGAAAAAAAACCCCAGCTTTCCATATTACTCGAATGGCTCCTGGAATCATAGTTCGTCTCAATGAGGTAATTGTCATGCTCTGCCAGGACGTTCGATTCCATCTTCCCCATACCAAGCACATACTGCTGAACTCTCTGAGCCAGGAAATCTCCCTCTCTGCCGGAGCTGAGCAATGCCTTTCCCGTATCGCTGTCAATGAGAACCGTCGTGATATTATTCTTCTCACCGTAGGAACGCAGAACTGTAATCAGGGAATCCTCTTCTCCGTCCTCCGTCCCACTCTCCTCTTCTTCCGTGACTGTTCTCGGATCCGGCATCGTCTCCTCTTTTTCCCGCTCCGCCCCCTTAGGCGGCAGCTTCCAGAGCGCCCACTCCTGCTCCATCTCAGCAGTGATCACATCGCCGATGTCTTCTCCTGCGTTTACCTTTGCCATGACGACCCGGTCAAGCTCCTCGTAAGCTTCCTCCATCATCTGCAGCTTCTGATTCATGTAATAATATTCCAGCCAGAAATTGTTAATCGCCCAGATCGCAAACATCATGACTGCCATCAGTCCGATAAAAATGGCCATAATCCGACGACGCAGGGAGTGGCGCAGCGGTCTCTGGGAACGAATCTGCCTCTCCATCGCCCTGCCTGTCATCCGTCTACCTCAAATTTATATCCCATCCCCCAGATGGTCTTGATATAATTGCCCTTGCCGCCCAGCTTGCTGCGCAGCTTCTTCACATGGGTATCGATCGTCCGGGCATCGCCAAAATAATCATAATTCCACACATTGTTCAGGATCTTCTCTCTGGAGAGAGCAATTCCCTGATTCTCAACAAAATAATTCAACAGCTCGAATTCCTTATAGCTCAGTTCAATCGGCGTGCCGTCCACCGTCACCTGGTGCGCTTCCCTGTCAACACAGATTCCCCCCGCTTCCATAACATCCGTCGATACGACATTGCTCCGGCGCAGAATCGCCTCCACGCGGGCTACCAGAATCTTCGGACTGAACGGCTTGGAAATATACTCGTCCACTCCCAGCTTGAATCCCTGCAGCTCATCCCGTTCCTCGCCCCGGGCCGTCAGCATGATAATCGGCACCTTAGAATACTGGCGAATCGTCTTACAAACCTCCCAGCCGTCCATCTTCGGCATCATCACATCCAGAATAATCAACGCAATATCCTTCTGCTGAAAAAACAGATCAACTGCTGCTTCACCGTCCTCCGCCTCCAGCACCTGGAAGCCCTTGACAGTCAGGAAATCTCTCACAAGCTTGCGCATCCTTGCTTCATCGTCTACCATCAGTATCTTTAATGCATCCACGCTTCTCCCTCCTTTGCTGCCGGACCGACAGTCCTCTGCTTTCTTTATTTTAACAGATCAAAACAGGGAATTCCACTGTTTCACAGACATTTCACAGATGCATATCAGAAGCCAAGCAGCTCCATACGAAGCTCCTGATTCGCAAGCACGGCCAGGCAACGCCTCATCGCGAGACGTCCTTCGTTGAAGGTCAGGTTGCGGTCTGCCTGCTCCCAGTTATAGACGGTGTCCCCGATCACAGCTCCTCTGATGCGGTTTTGTTCCGCCAGAGCCGCAAGCAGGCGGACGGCAGCCTGATACTCCCGTGAGTCAGCATGAGCCTCAAAATCCCGGAGCATTCCTCCAAACGCATAAATCCGCTTATAGAAGGAGTCGGCCTCTGTCAGCAGATCCGCCAGCTGTGCAAGGCAGTCCTCTGCCGGAAGGAGATCCCAGTCTCCGGCCAGGATCGCGGCATACTCCGTCTTCCGATCAGACAGCCACTGCTTCATCGCGTCGGAAAAGCAGACATCTCCGCCCCGTTTCCAGAAAAGCGCGCGGTCATCGTCTGAGACATGGAAATTCTTCTCTCCCGCCTCCCGCTCCACACGGCAAAAGCAGACTTCCTCATCCGATACATCCACAAACTCTGCTGTCGTCATGGGTTCTATCGGCTCTAACGACAGCTCCGACTTCTCCGCCCATACGCTTCCGTCCCATCTGGAATCACTGACACTGTCCCAGAATGTCCAGAAATCCAGATCGAAAACAACAGCTATGGCCTTGGCCATGATCCGGGCAGACAACAGCTTCAGAAGTACCACAAATCCGCTGTAAACCGGGTCATAGTCCATCTCTCTTCCAAGTTCTGGATCTGTCAGCAGAATCCGGCGCAGATCCTCCAGCAGCTCCTCTTTCGGCTTCTGGCTGCTCTCCCGGAGCTTGCGAACCGTCGGCTCCGCCTGGAAGATGATCTGAGCCAGACTGATCCTGTTTTCATCAACCGGAATCTCAGCGGCATCTCCATCCTCCAGATATCGCTGAAACGCATCCGGGCCGCCGGACACATAGAGATACTCAGCCAGTTCAAAAATCTTCCCGCCGCCCGGCTCATACAGACTGCGAATCGCCCGGACAGACTCGCTCTCATCCGCGTATCCGCACTCATGCAGCAGCTGATATATCCGCCACGGGTCTGCGGCGCGGATATTCGTATAGTTCTCTCCGAACAGTCTGTTCAGCCACGCGATATACGGCACGGCGTCAAAAAGCTCCCCGTCCACCTCGGCCATCCCAAATTTCTCCGAATAAAGCTCGTAGAGTATGTACACCGCCGATGTCACCCACTGAAACTCATAGGATCCCACATCCTGCGTATGGAACGCAGCCTCCCGGGGCCGGTATTCGGCGCGCTCCCACCTGCAGTCCCCGAAATAACTGTAATCAAAGGCAACGCTCCCGTCTCTGTCCTCTTCCGGCTGCTCCAGCACCTGAAGCCTGCGCCCGGCAACCTGCCGCGTCTCAAGACGCATCATCCCTCCCTGCCTCAGAATCTCAAGCACTCTCCGGGAAAACTCCTCTCGCTTCCCCTCCGGCACGCTCATCTCTCCCAGATAACCTGCATAAATTCCCATCTTTCTTCCTCCATTTCTATCTATATGCCTGCTTCGACCCTTTTCTTTTGTTGAAATGGAACATCGTCATAAACATGCGTCTGTCTCAAGGCTGTCTCTATTATACTATATGATTGCTTTTTTGTCATTGAATTCGTCGTTCAATGCTCATCTCCCTGTCAAATACGGAAGAAACGGAAATCCAAGCCAAAGATTTTTCCGTTTCCGGTTATATTTTCCAGTTTCCGACGTATATATATGATACAAGGGACAAAAGGTCATGAATCAGATGCTTGCATCTGTATTCATGACTTTGGGTCCCGCAACAATATGAGGAAGTAGCCATTTGGGTCAATATATTGGCCCAAATGAGCGGATTTCGAATATTGTTAGAATTGCGAGATAAGTGAGATAAGAAATCTTTGATTTCTGTAATCGAACTTATGCAAAGCTATGCGAAGCACGAAGCAATTCGTGGTATCATACTCTTTTGTTGCCTTAATCATATATATTAGGGAGTGAAACATACGCTCCCGTCACCCTTGTCGAAAACCGGAGGATACGATCATGACAAAACTTCAGAAGGATTCCTGTCGCGAATGCAGTCAGATCAGCGAGCTGCATGCACAGATCCGGAATCTTCAGGACGAAAACCGAAAACTGGGGAATACGGTCAGCTGGATGCATCAGATGATCTGGGATCTGCTCGCCCGCAACCGGAGCCTGGCCGGACAAACGGAAGCCATGCCCGTCCAAAAGGGCGAAACCGCGCATCTTTTGTCCGAGAAATCCCTGTAATGAGAAAAATGCTCTCCCCCAAAAATACAGGATATGGTATAATATCTGTACCGCTCACCCGGTACAGAAAATACCACACAGGAGGAAGATTTCATATGCTGGCAGCAGGAATCAAAGGGACACAAGAGCTCACCGTATCGACAGCCAACTCAGCCAGAACCGTCGGCAGCGGTTCTCTTGACGTATTTGCCACACCATGCATGATCGCGTTGATGGAGGCGACTTCAAGAAAAAGCGTGGAGCCATATCTGGAGGAGGGATGCAGCACGGTCGGAACCCTCATCCAAGTCACCCACGACGCGGCTACTCCTCTCGGCATGAAGGTGCGGTGCGAGAGCGAGCTCATCGAGGTAGACCGGCGTCGTCTGGTGTTTACGGTCAATGCTTACGATGAGAAAGGACGGATCGGCGGCGGCCGCCACGAACGCTTTATCGTCAACAGCGCAAAATTCCAGGAAAAGGCCGATCAGAAGGCACAGTAATGGAGGAAGCGCCGCCGTTGCGGCGCTTTTGCCCCTCCGCTCTCACCTCTTCCCATCTCCTCTCAGCTTTAACGCCAGATAAAACAGCACGGCATCCCGAAAATGCCTGGGCTTCCGCCCGCTCTGATCTGCGATCCGATTCAGTCGGTACTGCACCGTATTTTTATGCAGATATAGCTTCTCACAGGCTGAAGCCAGGGACATATCCTCCTCAAAATATACCCGCATCACGCTGCAGTCCTCCTCCGAGAGGCCCGCAAGAATCTTCTCA
>JAJQCO010000210.1:0-3519 GCA_021202655.1 Clostridiales bacterium
GGCAGTTGACGGAGATCGGGGAGGTCTATATCAGGAACGCGAAGGAGATGCTTCGTCTGAAGGAGACGACGTACCATCAGATTTCGGATATTCTGAATGTAGAGTCCCGGAGCTTCCGGATGGGAATCGCGCCGGGGCGCGGGATCCGGATGTTTACGGCGGTTTATCCGAAGTTTTTGAAGCGCTACCCGAAGGTATCCATTTCACCGATTGAGATGAGCAGCTATCGGCAGCAGTCGATGATTGCGGATGAGAAGCTTGACATCGGATTCCTGACGATTTCAGACAGTGAGAAGATCAACTGCGGCTATACGTTGGTTCGGAACGAGGAGCTTTTCGTTGCCGTGCCGCGGGATCACCCTCTGAGCCTTGCGGTTCCGGAGAGAGAAGGAGAGATCCCGGAGATTGGGATCCGTGAGCTTGCGGACGAATCGTTTGTGGTGATGTATCCCGGCTCGAGCTGTCGGTTTATCACGAACAATATTTTTGCGAAAGCCGGAATGGAGCCGCGCATTCTGTTTGAGACTTCGGTCGCAGCCAGCATCGGATATTTTGTGGCCTCCGGCCTGTGCTGTGGCTTTATCCCGGAGTATTACGCGCGGGAGCGGGATGATATCCGGCTGTTTGCACTGGACACCCACCCGACCTGGGAGGTCGCGTTCTGCTATTCAAGGATCAGTTACCTGAGCAAACCGCTTAAGGAGTTCATCCGGATGTGTGTGGACTATTGGGATCATTATTATAACCGCTTCGTCTGATCGCCGCCGGGTCAGCGAAGAGACCCGGCGAGATCAATCAGATAGGAAAGCTCCGGCAGAGGGTTGAAATCCAGCAGCTCCTTCGTCGGCTTGCGAAGGATGGATACCGATTCTGCCAGGAAGCGACCGTGGATGAAGACGTCAAGCTGGTCGCCGCGGACGCCGAGCGCGACGTAGCCGGGGGTGTATTTTACGAGACGCCGCAGGCTGCGAAGCAGGCTGTCCGGCGGATCGTTCTCGTACTGCCCGGCCGGGCGATAGAGCGTCACGTATTCGCCAAGCTCCGGTTCCGCGACGCGGACGGCCTCCAGCGAGGGCTGCCCGGCGAAGAAGTCTGTGCGGATGGCGGTCGGCATGACGGCATCGTCGTAGAGAAGGAAACGCTTTCCGCAATCCTGCGGGAGCGTGATGTGCGCCCACACGCCGGAATTGAAATGCATGCGGTTTTTGCCGTCGCCTCCCAGTCCGTAATCCTGGGTAAGGGTGGCATCGCAGAGAGTGATTGCGTAGCCGTTTCGTTGTCCGCTGACCTCCCAGCGCAGGAGCGGCATGTTTTTGCCCTCCCGGAAGGGCATCAGGCCCGCTTCCCGCAGGGTGGCGGCGGTGAGACGCTCATTTGCGGCTTCGGTGGCAGGACCGGCGTCAAGATAACGGCAGACGGTCTGCTCCAGGTTAGCCTGGGTGACGGCAGATACATAGCGCTTTTTTAAGGAGCGCACCGGCAGAAGCTGACAGAGGATGGCCGCGGCAAAGATGATGAGCGTCAGCCGGAAATCGACGGATACGAGGAGCAGCGCGGCGATCAGAAGGAGCAGGGAAAAGATAAGACCTGCATAGACGCGGCGGCGCAGCTGCGCCAGCTGTTGTAAAGAAGTAGACATCGGGTATGGATCCTTTCTTAAGTGCTATCATACAGTTTATCACAAACCGTCAGAAATGGGAAGAAGCCGGAAGGAAAAGTGCGTCGGAAGAAATTCCGGCTTTTTTATGTTTTGTAAAAAAAACATAAATTTTTCACAATTTTTCCATTCGCTTATTGACAAGGCGACAAGTTGTCACTATAATGAGTGACAGGTTGTCACAATGACATGTTGTCACCCCTCGACACGACTTTTTGAGGATTCGTGCTGAGGGGTGACGAGTGTTCGAGGCAGCCGCGTATGCGGCAAGGCAGACAGGCCGTGCGCATAGAATGGCAGAAAAGCAGGAAGGAAAGGAAGATATTCATGAAGGGAAAGCTGAAGTGGATCATTGGCGTGATCGTCATCATTCTGATCGGAGTATTTCTTTACAACCGATTCAAACCGGAAGAGGTGGCGGAGTATGAGACGCGCCCGACGGTCGCGGTGGAGCAGCCGCAGACCGGTGATATTGTCCTTTATACGGAACTGACAGGAAAGGTGGAGCCGCAGTCCAAGGCGACGGTGCAGGCCAAGATGGGCGGCGAGGTTCTGGAGGTGCTGTTTTCAGCCGGCGATTTCGTGACGGCGGGACAGCCGTTAGTAACGATTGATTCCGATTCGCTGACGGCATTGAAGCTGCAGGTGGATGCGGCGGAGGTCTCTCTGACGAACGCGAACAATACGCTGGCGAGGACGCGGGCGCTGTACGCGGACGGATTTGTCTCCGACGAGTCGATGGAGCAGGCGGAGAATTCGGCGAAGAGCGCGCAGATTTCCTATGATTCGGCGAAGAATTCCTATGATCTCCAGCTGGAATATACGACGGTGACGGCGCCGATCGACGGGCTGATTGAAACGAGAGATGTCGATCCGCACGACCACATCAGCACGGATACGGCGCTTTGCGTGATCTCCGGCACGGAGGAGCTGCAGGTAACCTTCGGCATCACGGAAAAGACGCTGAGCAACATCGAAGTGGGGGACAGCATCGAGATTACGAAGAACGGGACTACATATGAGGGCCAGGTTTTTGAGCTCGGCACGATGGTGAACTCCTCCACCGGTCTCTATGACGCGAAGGCGACGGTCAGCGATACGAAGAGTCTGACGAACGGGACCCGCGTGAAAATTACCGTGATCATGGATCAGACGCGGAATGCGATGACGGTCCCGGTGGACGCGGTCAGCTATGATAACGGCCAGCCGTTTGTGTATGTATATCAGGACGGTGTGGCGGTAAAGACGGATATTGAGTCCGGCATTTATGATTCGGAGCATATGGAGGTTCTGGACGGCCTTTCCGCGGATGATGTTGTCATTGTGACCTGGAGCAATGAGCTGGTCGATGGGCAGGAGGTCCTGATCAAGGGACAGAGTGACGGGCAGGTGAGCGCGGAATGATAGAATTAACAAAGTTAGCGTTAAAGCGCCCGGTCACGATCATCCTCTGCCTGGTCACGATTGCCTACTTTGGCATTCAGAGTCTGATGGGGACAAAGGTGGAGCTGACTCCGGACATGGAGATGCCGATGCTGATCGCCTATACGGTTTACGCGGGAGCCAGTCCGCAGGATATCAATGATCTGATTATGCTGGATATCGAGGATGCGGTGTCGTCCCTGGACGATGTGGATACGGTTTACACGTATTCCATGGAGAACATGGGTATCCTCATGATTTCCTATGAGTATGGCACCAACATTGATACTGCCTATATCAATTTAAAGAAGGCGTTGGACGGCATCGCGGGCGATATGCCGGATGACGCGGATGAGCCGGTTATCATGGAGCTGGACATGAATTCTTCTGCGGTTCTGACGCTGGCGGTCAGCGGCACGGTGGATGGGAACCTCTATACC
>JAJQCO010000210.1:3529-4087 GCA_021202655.1 Clostridiales bacterium
TATGTGGACAAGAACATCGTGCCGGAGCTGGAGAAGCTGAGTGCGGTCGGCGAGGTTTCCATTGCCGGTGGTCAGGAAAGCTACATTAAGATTGAACTGATCCCGGAGAAGCTGGCGCAGTACGGTCTCAGCATGACGACGGTCGCTCAGCTGGTGGCGGCGGCAGACTTTACGATCCCGGCTGGCGACATTAATGTCGGAAAGCAGAATCTGGACGTCTCCGTGGGTAACGATTATGACAGTGCGGAGGCATTAAAAAACATTGCCCTTCCGCTGTCTAACGGGGATACGATTCATCTGTCGGATATCGCGGAGGTCTATGACGCGCTGGAGACGGCGGATTCCATCGGCCGTTATAACGGTGAGGACGTCGTATCTCTGTCAATCAAGAAGCAGCAGAGCAGCACGGCCATTGATGTGTCCAATCAGGTGCTGGGCGCGTTGGATGAGCTGCGGGAGAAGTTTCCGGGTATTGACATCGTTGTGGTAGATGATAACAGCGAGATGATTACGCAGTACATCACGAACGAGTTCCAGAGGATGATCATGGCGGTCATT
>JAJQCO010000210.1:4097-10715 GCA_021202655.1 Clostridiales bacterium
GGCTGTTCTACGGAGATTTGCGGGCGTCGGTGATTGTCGGTACGTCGATTCCGGTTTCCATCGTATTGGCGCTGATTGCCATGAGCGCGGCAGGATTTACTCTGAACCTGGTTTCCCTGACGTCGTTGGTGCTGGGCGTCGGCATGATGGTGGATAACTCGATCAACGTCCTCGACGGCTGCTTCCGCTCCCGGGAAAAGGGGCTGGATTATTACAATGCGGCGCTTGACGGCACGAAGACAATGATCGGTTCGATCTTTGGCGGCACGGCGACGACCTGTGTGGTTTTCATCCCGCTGGGACTCTTAAGCGGTCTGACCGGGCAGCTGTTCACCCAGCTGGGCTTTACGATCGTCTTTTCGCTGGTGGCCTCTTTCTTCTCCGCGATCACGATCGTCCCGCTCTGTTTTTATTTCTGGCATCCGCAGGAGAAGGACAGCGCGCCGATTGACGCGCCGTTGAAATCCTTTCATGCCTGGTATCGCCGGGTGATGCCGAAGCTGATTCCAAGGTCGGGAATCGTACTGGGAGTGACGGTCCTTCTGCTGGTATTTTCCTTTGCGATGGCAAGTCGGCTGGATGTGCAGCTGATGGTATCGCCGGATGAGGGCATTGTCGACGTGACGGTAGCATTGAAACCGGGCATGACGGTTGACGCGATCAATGATACGATCGCTGAGGTGGAGGAGCTGATCGCCACGGATGAGGACGTCGACCACTACCTGCTGACCTATGGCTCCAGTGGCTTAAGCATCTCCATCGGGGACGAGGTTTCCATCAGCGTGTACTTAAAGGACGACCGGAGCATGACGACGGATGAGGTAATTGAGAAATGGCGTTACGCGACGGCGGATTTTACGGACGTCACGCTGACCTTTGAGCAGGGCAGCACGACCATGTCGAGTTCGACTTCTACCAGTGATGAGATTGAGGTCGATCTGCAGAGTACGGATTACGACGCCTTGAAGGATGCGGCGGAGGATCTGGTCGGGAAGCTGCGCCAGAGACATGACGTCATGCAGGTACACTCCTCGACGGAGAATGGCGCGCCGATTGTGAAAGTAGAAATTGATCCGGTGATGGCGGAGGCCGAAGGGCTGACGCCCGCGAGCATCGGCTCCACGATCTATACGAACTTAAGCGGCACGACGGCGATGACGATCCGTGTAAACAATGAGACGATCGACGTCAATGTGGAATTTGCTGACGACCGCTATGACAGCATTGAGGATCTGCAGGGGATGATGATTACCACCGGTACGGGGACGACGCTCCCGCTGGAGGATCTGGCGGAAATTCATTATGAGGACAGCCCGCAGATGATTCAGCGGAGGGATAAGCAGTATCAGGTGTCGATTACCATGCAGCCGCAGGCTGAATACAAGAAGACGGCGGAGGATGACGTCGATGCTTTTGTGGAGAATGAATGGGAAATGCCGTCCGGGGTTGAGATGGGAACCAGCGCATCTGCCGAGATGATCGCAGAGGAGATCGGCGCCCTGGCCAGCGCCCTGATTACCGGTATCTTCCTGGTCTTCATCGTCATGGCCATCCAGTTTGAGTCGCCGAAGTTCTCCCTGATGGTCATGGCGACCATCCCCTTCGCGCTGATCGGCGCCTTCGGTTTCCTGTTTATTGCGGACAGCCCGATCAGCATGGTATCCATGATCGGTTTCCTGATGATGGTCGGTACCGTCGTGAATAACGGTATTCTCTATGTGGATACCGTAAACCAGATGATCGGCGAGGGCGTGGAACTGAATAAGGCGCTCGTCGAGGCCGGCGTGATCCGTGTGCGCCCGATCCTTATGACGACGCTGACGACGGTCATCGCCATGATACCAAATGTCCTTGCCTATGGCCGGTCCGGAGCAATGATGCAGGGCATGGCGCTCGTGGAGGTTGGCGGTCTGACCGCTTCAACACTTTTGACCCTGATTTTGCTGCCAACCTTCTACCGACTGGTACGTGGAGCAGGACAAAAGAAGCCGGATGAGTTTGCGGGGATTGACGTAGACTGAGTTTGAAAGAAAAGGAATAGTGAAAGGAAATGCCTACAGAACGATTTAAGAGACTGTCCGTGGAGAAAAAGGCCGTCATCCGCAAGGCGGCGATGAGGGAATTTGCGCGGGTTCCGTTTGAGAAGGCTTCAATCAACCAGATCATTCAGAACGCGGGAATCTCCCGGGGAAGTTTTTATACCTATTTTGAAGATAAGCAGGATCTGGTCGGCTTTCTCATGGAGGAGCTTTCCGGGGAGCTGAGCGAGCACTGCGTCCGCACGCTGGAGGAAAACGGCGGGGATTATTTTGCCATGATGGACGGCATGCTTGACCATATGATCGAGATGGTGGACGGCGAGCGGGAGTGGATTGAGGTCGCGAAAAATGTGTTCGACTATCTGCAGAATCTCCATGGGCTGGGTCTGGAAACCAGGCTGACAGAGAGTCTGAAAAACAATTCGGAGAAGGGTCTGTATACGTGGATTAACGCGAAAATGGATCGCAGTCTGTTTCCGGGACAGGATGATGAGGAGTGCTATGCAATGATCTCGCTGGGAGGAATGTCGCTTCTTATGGCGCTGAAACGATACTATATGTGTCCGGATGAGCTGGAAGAGACAAGGAGGGTTTATCAGAAGGAACTGAAGATTATTCAGTACGGGGTGCGGAAAGAAAGGCCGACATGACGCAATTGCTTGACAAAACAGGAAGGGAAGGAGACGTGATTTTCATGAAGAGATGGAAACGGGCGCTGGCCCTGGGAGCGGCGGGACTGACGGTGGCCGCGGCTCCGATGACCGCGTATGCCGCCAGCCCGGAATTTGCCCGCACCACAGAGGAGTGGGCGCAGCTGCAGGATAACGTCCTGGAATATGAGGAGCTTGCCGGGCTGATCCATGAGTATAATGCGACGGTGCAGCAGAATGCCATTGATTATGCGTATTTCCGCAATGAGTACGGCGAGACTAACACAGAATGGGCGGATAAATACCGGGAGCTGGCGTCGGACTTAAGAGACGCGATCGACTATCCGGATATCGATGATTCCAGCTATGGAAGTCAGATGGCGCAGGCGATTACGAACGAGGCGAGTGCGGAAACCTATGAGGAGAGCGCGGATGACGCCCTGGAGGATATCTATGTCAAATATCTGGAGTATTCTCAGGCGGAAGCGCAGCTGGTGCAGTCGGCGCAGACTCTGATGATCAATTATTATCTCAACCAGCTCCAGCTGGAGATTGACACGAAGACGCAGGAGCTTTCCCAGCTGACTTATAACTATACGGTGAAGCAGAGAGATGTCGGGATGGCGACGGATATCGCGGTCCTGTCGGCGCAGGAGTCTTTGCGCAGCACGGAACAGGCGCTGATTGACGATCAAAGTGCGATCGACACCGGCAGGAAGTCTCTGCTCGTTATGTGCGGCTGGGATGCGAACGCCGACGCCGAGATCCGGACGATTCCGGATGTGGATGAGGAGAGAATTGCGGCGATGGATCCGACGGCGGACACAGAGACGGCGATCGCCAACAATTATACGCTGCTTGGCAACACGCGCCAGTATGAGAACGCGAGAAGCACGGACAAGAAGGAGACGCTGGCGGTGAGCATGGCGGACAACGAGCGCAACATCAAGGCTTCGGTCAGCAGCAGCTATCAGAGCGTGCTCTCATCGAAGATTGCCTATGACCTCGCGGTCACACAGGCAGCGCTGGAGGAGCAGAATCTGACGATCGCCCAGACGCAGGCGGCGAACGGACAGCTGGACGCGCTGTCCCTGCAGACGCAGCAGAACACGACGGAGACCGCGAAGTTGAGCGTCGAGGTGGCCCGGCTGAATCTTTTCCAGGCGATTCAGAGCTATGAGTGGACGGTCAACGGGCTGGCGGACGCGTAAGGTGGTGACAGAATGAGACTGGAGAAACCGATTGGGAAAAGGGAGCATCCGGATGCCGGAAATCGTCGTGGATTGGCGCGTCCGGCCGGACGACATCAGGCGCGATGCGCGACTGGAACGTGCCGGACGGCGCTTGCCTTGGCGGCTGCCATGCTGGTGACGTCGCTTTGTCCGGTTTGCTCTTTTGCGGCGGCCGGCCCGATGGGCGAGAAGATCAATGACGGCTACGATGCGGAGACCTGGGCGACGCTCACGGATAATGTGCTGGAATATGACGAGGTTCCGACATTGGTGCATGAATTCAACACGACCATGCAGAACCAGTATGACAGCCTGGAGCGGACGAGGCAGGAGATGGTGACGGCGTTGAATGACCTGAATGTGGCGAAGTGGAGAGCCGACCGGCGGGAGGAATCTGCCGAGGAGGACGGAGATACGGAGAGCATGATCAACGCGATCACCTCCTCTGTGATCCTGAGAACGGTGATCACATCGCTGGATTCCTCTGCGGTCAACCTCTTGAGCAGCGTCACGCTGGCTTCGCTGACCAAGGCGGAAAATACGATTACCATGTACGCGCAGTCGGCGTTGATCTCCTATGATTCGCTTCGCGCGAGCCGGGAGACGCTTTCGCAGATGCAGGAGCTCTATGACCGGCAGTATCAGATTTTGCAGCGACAGCAGGAGCTGGGCATGGCGACGTCGACCGAGGTGCTGGAGGCGCGGATGAACCAGCTGTCTGCCGAGTCCAATATCATGGCGATTGACAGCGGGATTACGCAGCTTCTGAACAGTCTGTGTACGCTGGTCGGCTTTGATCCGAATGATCCGCCGACGATCGCGCCGATTCCGACGGTGGATCTTTCTCTGATTGACGAGATGGATCTGGACGCGGACACGCAAAAGGCAATCGGCAACAATTCCACGCTGCAAACGCAGCGGAAAACCGACGCGGGAAAGACTTACGCCGAGGTGGCGACGCGCCTGGCCTTAATCGACGAGGGCGAGGCGAAGATGCGGATCAAGATGGAGGAGCTTTACAGCGACGTGCAGGCAAAACGTGTCGCCTTCGAGGGAGCGCAGGCCGGATTCGAGAGCGCACAGAAGAGCGCGGCTTATTACCAGAAGATGTACGAGCTCGGCATGCTGTCTGAGACGCAGTATATCGCCTACATGCTCAGCTATTACAGCGAGAAGGCGACCTATGACAACGCGGATACCAGTCTGCGCCTGGCGATCGAAACCTACAACTGGGCAAAGCTTGGGCTGGTGGATCCGGACTAAGCAAAGGAGCTTTTGGTGTCGTAGTATGCGGCGGAGCGGACGACGGCAGATTTTGGAGCCGGTTGCATATTAGGGATTCAGGAAGGGGAACAATCGAAAACGGATGGTGAAGTCGGGACGGCGGTCGAGCAGAGCGAGACAGTCGTCCCGATTCAGGTGTTCCCGAAGATAGGCAAGCGTCTCCTCCGGGACGGCTTCGCACGCTTCTTTTACGAAGCAGAAGCCGGGGTAGAGGACGCACCACCAGTTGTGGCCGTCGCCCTTCCCGAGGACGATCCGCACCGCGTCATAGCTTCCCTGCGGGAGGACGATGTTTCCGTACTGGCGCGGCGGGAAATAGGAGTCGGTGATTTCCATATCTGCGTGATAGGAAAAACCGCGTTCCTTTAAAAATGTGTCAATTTCGCCGGTCAGCGCAGCTTTTTGCCGTTCGATGTGGGCGACCACCTCAGATTTCTCCGTCGGCTGCGCTTCGTCGGACCATTTCCGGATGAGCTCCAGCACGAGGCTTCGCACCTCCAGCATGGCCCCCTGGTCGGAGACTGAGTCGCTGTTTGCAAGCACATGCAGGCGCAAGACCTGCGGAGCGACCCGGTCGGCCAGGGACTCCTGATTCAGACGCACCTGGCCTGTGGCGATCAGGAGGGCGGCCAGCAGGGCCGCCAGACCGGTAAAAATTTCTTCGCGTAATGACATATGATCACCTTCTGTTTACAGGATTTAGAACGGCGGAAGAGCCGTTTTGGGGGGAGGAAATTCAGAACGGCTCTTCTTGTGCGGCTTTTAGCCGCCCAAGAAACGACTTCGCTAAGTTCGAGCGTCGCCTTTGGCTTGCTCTCACTAAGCTTCGCATGTATACGAGGAACTTAGCGTTCAGCCGTCGCCTTTGGCTTGGCTTCACTGAGTTCCTCTGTAAGCATCGGAGATTCCTCCGATGCGATATGAGATTTAAAAGTCTGCTTACAGGCGAGCCTGACGCAGCCTTTTTAAATCTCATATCCCGCCGTTATGAATTGTTATCGTTGTAATTGTTGACAGATATGCTATAATAATTCAGACCAGTATCACGAATGGGAGGATTTTTTTATGGGAAGGAAGAGAATCGCGGTTCTGTTTGGCGGCCAGTCTTCGGAGCATATGGTTTCCTGCATGTCGGCGGCGAATGTGATCGAGCAGTTGGATGGGGAGAAGTATGATCCGCTCCTGATCGGCATTACGGAGGAGGGGCACTGGCTGCGTGCGGAGCGCGTGGATGAGATTCGTTCCGGCGCGTGGCGCGAAGGGAAGGTGGAGGCGATCCTTTCCCCGGACGCGACGAAGAAGTGTGTGGTGCTGACGGAGCAGGGGAGGGTCCGGACGGAGCCGGTCGATGTGGTTTTTCCGGTGCTTCACGGCCTTTGCGGAGAGGACGGCACGGTGCAGGGGCTTCTGGAG
>JAJQCO010000210.1:10725-26282 GCA_021202655.1 Clostridiales bacterium
CGCACGGCCCGCCCTGATCTGTTACATGTGCGTGCGCCGATGCTTCACTCCCTGTCCGGAGAGGTCGGCAGGGTGCCTGGTGTTCTGGAGCTGGCGAAGATTCCCTATGTCGGCTGCGGCGTCCTGGCGTCGGCAGTGTCGATGGATAAACTGTACACGAAGATTATTGTAGACAAACTGGGAATCCGGCAGGCGGCTTATGAGCCGGTGATGGCCGGGGAGATCAGAACGGATATGGATTCAGTTCTGGAGCGGATCGAGGCCCGCTTCGCTTATCCGGTCTTTGTCAAGCCGTCGAATGCGGGCTCCTCCCGCGGCGTGAGCAAGGCGGAGAACCGTGAGGAGCTTGCGGCGGGGCTTTGCGAGGCGGCAAAGCATGACCGGAAGATCCTGGTGGAAGAGACGATCGTGGGACATGAGATCGAGTGCGCGGTGCTCGGCGGAGGCAGCTGCCCGGTGCGGGCGTCCGGCGTGGGTGAGATTTTGGCGGCAGCCGAGTTTTACGATTATGAGGCGAAATATTTTAATGAGGAATCCCGGACGGTGGTGAACCCGCAGCTTCCGGGCGACTCGGCGGAGCGCGTCCGCCAGGCGGCGGTGAAGATATTTGAAGCGGTCGACGGCTTTGGCCTGGCGCGGGTCGATTTCTTCGTGCGGGAGGACGGCGAGGTGGTGTTCAACGAGATCAATACCATGCCCGGATTTACCGCGATCAGCATGTATCCGATGCTGTGGGAGGCGGCCGGGATCTCCAAGCGGGAGCTGATCGACGAGCTGATTGGCCTGGCGTTTGGACGGGGCTGAGAGGCTTCGCCGATGGGAGACCGGACGAAACAAAGCGCTCTGTTTACGGGAGCGAAGGGAAAGGATGGGAATGGGATGCAAGGGTTCCTGAATCTGGATCAGATCGATCCGAATGCGCCGATCGGAGTCTTTGACTCCGGGATCGGGGGCATGACCGTGGCGCGGGAGATCATCCGGCAGAATCCGGATGAGCGCATGGTCTATTTCGGCGATGTGGCGCGGCTGCCATATGGAAGCAAGACGAAGGATACGATCGTCCGCTTTTCCCGGCAGATCGCTCGTTTTCTGCGGACAAAGCAGGTAAAGGCGATTGTGGTGGCCTGCAATACGGCGAGCGCCTATGCGCTCTCTACCCTGCAGGAGGAGTCGGATATCCCGGTGATCGGCGTGATCGAAGCCGGCGCCCGTGCGGCGGTGCGCGCGACCCGCAATGGGAGGATCGGCGTGATCGGCACGGATGCGACGATCGGAAGTAATATTTATACGGAAGTGATGAAGAAGCTGAAGCCGGATATCCAGGTCACCGGCAAGGCCTGCGCCCTGCTGGTGCCGTTGGTCGAGGAGGGGCTGTGGCATGATTCGGTGACGGATGAGATCGCTTCCCGTTATCTGAATGAGCTGAAGGGAAAGTATATTGATACGCTGGTGCTGGGCTGCACCCACTATCCGCTGCTGCGCTCGACGCTCCACCGGCTGATGGGGGAGGACGTCACGCTTGTCAACCCGGCCTATGAGACGGCGATCGAGTTAAAAACACTGCTTGCGGATCTGGGGATCGCCCGTGATCCGGGCGTACCCTTCGAGGGAGAAAAGTACAGCTTTTATGTCAGCGATCTGGCGGAAAAATTCCGCAATTTCGCGGTTTCCATCCTTCCCGGCGAGGTGAAGGAAATTCAGAAGATTTCGATTGAAGAGTATTGAGGTGAATGAATATGACAAAGGATGTGATCATTCGGATTCGTGGACTGCAGGCGCTGAGCGAGGGTCAGAATGACGACATCGAGATGATTACGACCGGCGACTATTATCAGAAGAGCGGCAGGCACTATGTCATCTACGAGGAGGCTGTCGAGGGAGAGGAGAGCAGCATCCGCAATACGGTCCAGATCTCCCCGGGAAAGCTCGATATCCGCAAGAGCGGTCTGGCGTCGGCCAGGATGAGCTTTGAGCAGGGGCAGAAGTGTACGACCCGCTATATGCTGCCCATGGGGGAGATGCTGGTCGGCATCCAGACCCGTGAGGTCGATGTCGAAGAGCAGGAGGATCATCTGAAGGTATCCGTCGATTATTCTCTCGATATCAATTACGATCATGTGTCGGACTGCGTGATCACCATGGATATCCGTTCCCGGCAGAATGCGGGGGCGTGGCTTGACTAAAGGATGCAGCGACAACTACAGGACCTGCCACCGGCAGCTCCTTCCGTATGCTTTGGCAAAAAACAACCACGGGGTCCGGCGCTTTCGTGCCGGGCCCCGTGAGGTCTTATGCTTTTTCCTTTTTGAATTTTGAAGTGAGATTCGCGAAGAAGCCCTTCTTCTTCGGAAGCGGGGGAATCGTGCCGCCGCGCACGCTTTTGATCTCCGAGATGTAGATGCCGCTCACGACGACCTTGCACTCCTTCTTTAACGGAAGGACTGCGAAAACCCGCTCGTCGGCGACCATCGTGACGATCTTCGGTCCGATCTTGGCCTTGACGACCGGAAGCTTCGCCCACCGCATATACCAGGGCGTCTGCTCGGAAACGGCGTCGGGAAGACCCGCGGCCACCGCGTCCTTGGTCGACATCTTTTTCTTGTCGATGACCAGCATCGACAGGGTCTGCTTGGACATCTCCAGCGCCTGCTGTGATTCATACTGCTGCTTCTCCAGCTTCCTGCCGATCACATACAGGACGACAAAGGCGATGATAAGAATAACCAGGATCACTAACAAAACATGAAATAACGTACTCATGGTGGGGACTACCTCCGCTGATTTCTTCTATGATGTGAAGGCTGCCTTTCTGGCCATAAGGGCAGACCTGTAGAACAGTATAGCATTTCCAGGATAAAAATGCAAGATTTTGCACCGTTTTTGCTCAAAAAATTCCATCCTTTTCCTTGACTTCTTGACATTGCTGTGATATTATGGAGTTTGCACTATCGTGGAAAGTGGGCTTTTTGCGCCCTTTCCCACGAATGACCAGAATAGAAAACAGGGGTGAAACGTCTATGGAGAAAAGCAGAATGCGTCCGGTAGCGTCCGGGAAAAGCGTTAGAATGAGCTTCTCGAGACAAAAAGAAGTGCTCGAGATGCCAAACCTGATTGAGATTCAGAAGGACTCCTATCAATGGTTTCTCGATGAAGGTCTGAAAGAAGTATTTGCAGATATCTCCCCGATTACTGATTTCGCGGGCCACTTAAGCCTCGAATTTGTAGATTTTGCATTGTGCAAGGATGAAGTCAAATACAGCATTGAGGAATGTAAAGAACGCGACGCGACGTACGCAGCCCCCTTGAAGGTGAAGGTACGCCTCTATAATAAGGATAAAGAAGAGATTAACGAGCATGAAATCTTCATGGGCGATCTCCCTCTGATGACAGATACCGGCTCCTTTGTAATCAACGGCGCGGAGCGCGTGATCGTCAGCCAGCTGGTTCGCTCCCCCGGCATCTACTATGGCATCAGCCATGATAAGATCGGCAAGGAGCTTTATACGTGTACGGTGATTCCGAACCGCGGCGCGTGGCTGGAGTATGAGACGGACTCGAACGACGTCTTTTATGTCCGCGTGGACCGGACGAGGAAGGTTCCGGTGACGGTGCTCATCCGTGCGCTCGGCTATGGCACGAACGCGGAGATCATCAGCCTCTTTGGCGAGGAGCCCAAGCTTCTGGCGAGCTTCGGCAAGGATACGTCGGAGAATTATCAGGACGGTCTTCTGGAGCTGTACCGCAAGATCCGCCCGGGCGAGCCGCTGTCGGTGGACAGTGCGGAGAGCCTTTTAAACAGCATGTTTTTTGATCCGCGCCGCTACGACCTGGCGAAGGTTGGCCGTTATAAGTTCAACAAGAAGCTGAGCTTCAAGAACCGCCTGACCGGTCATGTGATCGCGGAGGACGTGGTGGATCTGGAGACCGGCGAGATCCTGGCGCAGGCCGGGACGTCGGTGACGAAGGAGCTGGCGGTGACGCTGCAGAATGCGGCGGTTCCCTTTGTCATGATACAGGGCACGGAGCGCAACCACAAGATCCTTTCCAACCTGATGGTGGATCTGGCGGCCTATGTGAGCTTCGATCCGGCAGAAGCGGGCGTTCACGAGATGGTTTATTATCCGGTGCTGCGGACGCTTTTAGAGGAAGCCGGAGGGGACGAGGCGCAGCTTGAGGATCTGATCCGCAGGAACGTCAGCGAGCTGGTTCCCAAGCACATTACCAAAGAAGATATTATTGCTTCGATTAACTACAATATGCATCTGGAGGGCGGCATTGGCAACGCGGACGATATCGACCATCTGGGCAATCGGCGAATCCGTGCGGTGGGCGAGCTTTTGCAGAACCAGTACCGCATCGGCTTATCCCGCATGGAGCGTGTGGTGCGCGAGCGCATGACGACCCAGGATATGGATGGCATTACCCCGCAGTCGCTGATCAATATCAAGCCGGTGACTGCGGCGGTGAAGGAGTTCTTCGGAAGCTCCCAGCTGTCCCAGTTCATGGATCAGAACAACCCGCTTGCCGAGCTGACGCACAAGAGACGTCTCTCTGCCCTGGGACCGGGCGGTCTGTCCAGAGATCGTGCCGGATTCGAGGTGCGAGACGTTCACTATACACATTATGGACGTATGTGCCCGATTGAGACTCCGGAAGGTCCGAACATCGGTCTGATCAACTCCCTGGCGACCTACGCCCGGGTGAATCAGTACGGATTTGTCGAAGCCCCGTACCGCATTGTGGATAAGAGTGATCCGGCCAATCCGCGGGTCACGGACGAGGTCGTCTACCTGACGGCGGACGAAGAGGATAACTATGTGGTCGCGCAGGCGAATACGCCGCTGGATGAGGAAGGCCACTTTGTCAATAACAATGTCTCCGGGCGCTGCCGGGAGGAGACCTCTGAGTTCCAGAAGCGCAACGTAGACCTGATGGATGTTTCCCCGAAGATGGTATTCTCCGTGGCGACCTCCATGATTCCGTTTTTGCAGAACGACGACGCGAACCGCGCGCTGATGGGATCGAACATGCATCGGCAGGCGGTGCCGCTTCTGACGACGGAGGCGCCGGTAGTCGGCACCGGCATCGAGGCCAAGGCGGCGGTTGACTCCGGCGTCTGTGTGCTGGCGCGGCACGCCGGCGTGGTGGAGCGCTCTGCTTCCAATGAGATCATCATCCGCCGCGACGACAACGGCGCGCGGGATGTTTATCATCTGACGAAGTTTAAGAGAAGCAACCAGTCAAACTGCTACAACCAGAAGCCGATTGTCTTTAAGCATGACCATGTGGAGGAGGGCGAGGTCATCGCGGACGGCCCCTCCACGAAAAACGGCGAGATCGCCCTGGGCAAAAACCCGCTGATCGGATTCATGACCTGGGAGGGATACAACTACGAGGACGCGGTTCTTCTTTCCGAGCGTCTGGTGCAGGACGACGTCTATACCTCGGTTCATATCGAGGAGTATGAGGCGGAGGCCCGCGACACGAAGCTGGGACCGGAGGAGATCACCCGCGATGTGCCGGGCGTGGGCGACGAGGCGCTTAAGGATCTGGATGAGCGCGGAATCATCCGCATCGGCGCGGAGGTTCGTGCCGGTGATATCCTGGTCGGCAAGGTGACGCCGAAGGGCGAGACGGAGCTGACGGCGGAGGAGCGGTTGCTGCGCGCTATTTTCGGCGAGAAGGCGCGAGAGGTGCGCGACACCTCCTTAAAGGTGCCGCACGGCGCATACGGGATTATCGTGGACGCCAAGGTATTCACGAGGGAAAACGGCGACGAGCTGGCTCCCGGCGTGAATGAGACGGTTCGCATTTACATTGCCCAGAAGAGGAAGATCTCCGTGGGAGATAAGATGGCAGGCCGACACGGAAACAAGGGTGTCGTCTCCCGTGTGCTTCCGGTGGAGGATATGCCGTTCCTTCCGAACGGGCGTCCCCTGGATATCGTGCTGAACCCGTTGGGCGTGCCGTCGCGTATGAATATCGGGCAGGTTCTGGAGATCCATTTAAGCCTTGCGGCGAAGGCGCTGGGCTTTGATATCTCCACGCCGGTTTTCGACGGCGCGAACGAGCTTGACATCATGGATACGCTGGAAGTGGCGAATGATTATGTCAATACCTCCTGGGAGGAATTCCAGGAAAAATATAAAGATACCCTCAAGCCTGAGGTGATGGAATACCTGGGCGATCATCTGGATCACAGAGAACTCTGGAAGGGCGTGCCGCTCAGCCGCGACGGTAAGGTCAGGCTGCGCGACGGGCGGACCGGCGAGTATTTTGACAGTCCGGTCACGATCGGACACATGCACTATCTGAAGCTCCATCACCTGGTTGACGATAAGATCCATGCCCGCTCGACCGGCCCATACTCCCTGGTTACCCAGCAGCCGCTGGGCGGCAAGGCGCAGTTTGGCGGACAGCGTTTCGGCGAGATGGAGGTCTGGGCGCTGGAGGCATATGGCGCCGCCTACACCCTGCAGGAAATCCTCACCTTCAAGTCGGACGACGTGGTTGGCCGTGTGAAGACCTACGAGGCGATCATCAAGGGCGAGAATATTCCGGAGGCCGGAATCCCGGAGTCCTTCAAGGTGCTTTTAAAGGAACTGCAGTCTCTGGGGCTGGATGTCCGCGTGCTGCGTGACGACGGCTCAGAGGTGGAGATCACCGAGAATATTGATTACGGCGATACCGATTTCCGTTCGATCATAGAGGGCGACCGCCGGTATGGCCAGGATGAGGATTTCGGAAGCTACGGCTATCAGAAGCAGGAGATCAAGGGCAACGAGATGGTGGACGTCTCGGATGAGGAGCCCGACGACTACATCGACAACGATGAGATGAATGAGGATGAAGACAGCGCCTTTGCGGATAAGCTGTTTGGAAGCGCTTTGGAGGAAGACTAAATAGAAGGGAGTATCATTTCATGCCTGAGACAAATGAAACGTATCAGCCGTTGGTATTTGACGCGATTAAGATCGGCCTGGCCTCCCCGGAGAAGATCCTGGAGTGGTCTCATGGCGAGGTGAAGAAACCGGAGACCATCAATTATCGCACCCTGAAGCCGGAGCGCGACGGCCTGTTCTGTGAGCGGATTTTCGGACCGACCAAGGACTGGGAGTGTCACTGTGGAAAATATAAAAAGATCCGTTACAAGGGCGTGATCTGCGACCGCTGCGGCGTGGAGGTGACCAAGTCGAGCGTCCGCCGGGAGCGGATCGGCCACATCCAGCTGGCGGCGCCGGTTTCTCATATCTGGTATTTCAAGGGAATTCCCAGCCGTATGGGACTGATCCTGGATATCTCTCCGAGAGTCCTGGAGAAGGTGCTGTATTTCGCATCCTATATTGTCCTGGACGGCGGGGAGACCAGCCTCTCTTACAAGCAGGTGCTTTCTGAGAAGGAGTACCGCGAGGAGGTGGAGAAGTGGGGCTACGGTTCCTTCCGCGTGGGGATGGGCGCCGAGGCCGTTCTCGAGCTTCTCAAGGCGATCGACCTGGAGAAGGAGTCCGAGCAGTTAAAGAAGGAGCTGAAGGATTCGAGCGGACAGAAGCGGGCGCGGATCATCAAGCGGCTTGAGGTGGTCGAGGCTTTCCGCACCTCCGGCAATAAGCCGGAGTGGATGATCATGACGGTCATTCCGGTCATTCCGCCGGATATCCGCCCGATGGTTCAGCTGGACGGCGGTCGTTTTGCGACCTCCGATCTGAATGATTTATACAGAAGAATTATCAACCGTAACAACCGTCTGGCTCGTCTTCTGGAGCTGGGCGCGCCGGATATCATTGTCCGCAATGAGAAGCGGATGCTGCAGGAGGCGGTGGACGCCCTGATCGACAACGGTCGGCGCGGACGGCCGGTGCCCGGCCCGGGAAACCGTGCTTTGAAGTCTCTGTCCGATATGCTGAAGGGAAAGCAGGGACGTTTCCGTCAGAACCTTCTGGGCAAGCGAGTCGACTATTCCGGACGTTCCGTTATCGTGGTCGGTCCGGAGCTTAAGATTTACCAGTGCGGCCTTCCCAAGGAGATGGCGATCGAGCTCTTCAAGCCGTTTGTGATGAAGGAGCTGGTGCAGAACGGCACCGCGCACAACATCAAGAGCGCGAAGAAGATGGTAGAGCGCCTGCAGCCGGAGGTCTGGGATGTGCTGGAGGATGTCATCAAGGAGCATCCCGTCATGCTGAACCGTGCGCCTACCCTGCACCGTCTGGGCATTCAGGCCTTTGAGCCGATCCTGGTAGAGGGCAAGGCGATCAAGCTGCATCCGCTTGTCTGTACCGCGTTCAACGCAGACTTTGACGGCGACCAGATGGCGGTTCACCTTCCGCTGTCCGTGGAGGCGCAGGCCGAGTGCCGCTTTATGCTGCTCTCCCCGAACAACCTCTTAAAGCCGTCGGACGGCGGCCCGGTGGCGGTTCCGTCCCAGGATATGGTTCTTGGCATTTATTACCTGACCCAGGAGCGCCCGGGCGCGATCGGCGAGGGCAAGGTGTTTAAGAGCGTCAATGAGGCGATTCTGGCCTATGAAAACGGCGTGGTCACCCTGCATTCCAGGGTGAAGGTGCGCGTGAATAAGACCATGCCGGACGGTACGGTGAAGCAGGGGACGATCGAGTCTACGGTCGGACGCTTTATCTTCAACGAGATCATTCCGCAGGATCTTGGCTTTGTGGATCGGAGCGTTGAGGGCAATGAGCTTCTGCTGGAGATTGATTTCCATGTGGGCAAGAAGCAGCTTAAGCAGATCCTGGAAAAGGTTATCGACGTCCATGGGGCGACGCAGACGGCGGTGACCCTGGATGATATCAAGGCCATCGGTTACAAGTATTCGACGAAGGCGGCGATGACGGTATCCATTTCCGATATGACCGTTCCGGAGTCCAAGCCGAGGCTGATTGCCGAGGCGCAGGCGACGGTAGACCGGATTTCCAAGAACTATCGGAGAGGTCTGATTACCGAAGACGAGCGTTATAAGGAGGTCATCGAGACCTGGAAGACGACGGACGACGAGCTGACGCATGATCTGCTCACCGGCCTTGATAAATATAACAACATTTACATGATGGCAGATTCCGGCGCGCGTGGATCCGACAAGCAGATCAAGCAGCTGGCCGGTATGCGCGGACTGATGGCGGATACCACCGGTCATACGATCGAGCTGCCGATCAAGTCCAATTTCCGTGAGGGTCTGGACGTACTGGAATACTTTATCTCTGCGCACGGCGCCAGAAAGGGACTTTCCGATACAGCGCTTCGAACCGCGGACTCCGGATATCTGACGAGACGTCTGGTCGATGTCTCCCAGGATCTGATCATCCGCGAGGTCGACTGCTGCGAGGGCGGCGAGATTCCGTACATGGAGATCCGCGCCTTCTCGGACGGCAGAGAGACGATTGAGACGCTGCAGGAGCGTATCACAGGCCGTTATATCGCGGAAACCATCACGGATCCGGATACCGGAGAGACTGTGATCAAGGCCAATCACATGGTTACGCCGATGCGCGCTCCGGCTGTCATGAAGGCTTTGAATAAGGCCGGGCGGGACAGCGTGAAGATCCGTACTGTGCTGACCTGTAAATCTCATGTGGGCGTCTGCTCCAAGTGCTACGGCGCGAACATGGCGACCGGACAGCCGGTTCAGGTCGGCGAGGCGGTCGGCATCATCGCGGCACAGTCGATCGGTGAGCCGGGTACTCAGCTGACCATGAGAACCTTCCACACCGGCGGCGTGGCCGGCGGCGATATCACACAGGGTCTTCCCCGTGTCGAGGAGCTGTTTGAGGCCCGGAAGCCGAAGGGACTCGCGATCATTTCCGAGTTTGGCGGCGTGGTGCAGATCAAGGATACGAAGAAGAAACGCGAGATCGTGGTGACCGACACCGAGAGCGGCAATTCCAAGACCTATCTGATCCCGTATGGTTCCCGGATCAAGGTTCAGGATGAGCAGGTGATCGAGGCCGGCGACGAGCTGACCGAAGGAAGCGTAAACCCGCACGACATCTTAAAGATCAAGGGCGTCCGCGCCGTACAGGACTACATGCTGCGTGAGGTACAGCGCGTGTACCGTCTGCAGGGTGTGGAGATCAATGATAAGCACGTTGAGATGATCGTGCATCAGATGTTAAAGAAGATCCGCATCGAGGAGAGCGGAGACAGCGATAAGCTGCCGGGCGTTTCCATGGACGTCCTGGATTACAATGAGATGAATGAAAGGCTGATCGCCGAGGGCAAGGAGCCGGCGGTGGGCAAGCAGGTCATGCTGGGCATCACCAAGGCGTCTCTGGCGACGGATTCCTTCCTCTCTGCGGCATCCTTCCAGGAGACCACGAAGGTGCTGACTGAAGCGGCGATCTGCGGCAAGGTCGATCACCTGATCGGACTTAAGGAAAACGTCCTGATCGGTAAGCTGATTCCGGCAGGTACCGGCATGAAGCATTATCGTTCGGTCCGGCTTGATTCTGAGCTCGACGAGGATGACGATATCCTCCTGGATGACGATGACGACATCCTTTTCTCGGATGAGGAGGATGTGATGGAAGAGGTTCCGGAGGTATTTGATATTGACGATACCGAAGAGCCTGCGGAGGATGAAAGTCCGGATGAGGAATAGGTAAGAAAGAGTTCCCCGGCGCCGTATTGGCGTCGGGGATTTTCCGTATCATATGGCGGTATCGGGGCAGGGAAAGCGTGGGGGAGAATATGGGAAGAAATCAGAGGGTGCTGACAGATCCGGAGCGAAAAGCGATCCGTGAGCGCAAGAAAAAGGAACAGAAGAAGAAGCTCCGACGCCGGAGGGCGGCGCTTTTCCTTCTGCTTGCCGTGTGCCTGTGTCTGGGGATCGCCGCCGCCTCTGTCTGGAACAGAGCGAAGGGGAAAGAGGCAGAGCAGGTTCTGGCCGAGGCAGAGACAGAAGAAGAGCTGGTCATTGATCCCTGGCAGGAGGAGACTCTGCCGGATATCGGCGCGGTCTATGGAATCGCGGTCAATCAGGCGGGATGGAGCCATTTCTTTGCGGATAACTCCTATGCCATGGCGCCGGTGGACAGCTATGTGACGGCGTTTCGCTGTACGCTGAGCAACCAGCCGGCCGGGATGACGGGAACGGTTTCCTACCAGGTGAACTTAAGCGGCAGCGGCTGGCTCGACTGGGAAGAGGATGGAGAAGAGGGCGGCGCGTCTTCGGGGGATTCCCCGCTTGAGGCGATCCGCATGCAGCTGACGGGAGAGCTGGGGGAGCATTACGACATCCTTTACAGCGTCCTGCAGGGCCAGGCCTGGACAGACTGGGCCACAGACGGGGAAGAGGCCGGGATCAGCGGGCAGGGAATGCGCGTCGACGGGATCCGGGTTTCCGTGGCGAAAAGACAGGAAGGGAAGAAATCCTATGCGGGCAATATTGATCCGACAAAGCCGATGGTTGCCCTGACCTTTGACGATGGGCCGTCCGCGTCCGCTACCCTCCGGATTCTGGAGGCGCTTTCGCAAAACGGCGGTCGTGCGACCTTTTTTATGGTGGGCAGGCAGGTGACCAAATATCCGGACGTCGTGAGAAGCGTGGCCGCATCGGGAAGTGAGATCGGCAATCACACCTATGATCATGTCGCCATGACCAAGGAGGATCCGACCGAGCTTGCGGAGCAGCTGTCAAAGAACAATCAGACAATTTCTTCTGTCTGCGGCGTCGCGCCGGTGCTGATGAGGCCGGTCGGCGGAGCGCAGAGCGATACGGGAATGACGGTGGTCGGCGCGGTGTCCATGCCGGCGGTACTCTGGTCAGTCGATACGCTCGACTGGAAAACCAGGGACGCACAGAGTACCATCGCCGCGGTTCTCGATACCGTCCAGGATGGAGACATCATTCTGATGCATGATCTGTACGATGCGACAGCAGAGGCCGCCGAGACCATTATCCCGGAGCTGACAGAGCGGGGCTATCAGCTGGTGACAGTCAGTGAGCTCGCGTCCTATCGGGGCGGGATGCTGCCGGGGAAAACCTACGGGAAATTCCGGCCTGTGCAGTGAAGCGCGGATCGCTGTTTCATATTACCGTATCAACGAAAGAGGCTGCCAGTGGCCGCCTCTTTCGTGATAACTATAGTATGAGCGGGACTTCTTGCGTCAGCCGCCGCTGTCCCTCCGTTTTGCCGCCGCCCTTAGCTCGTCGATCGGAACCAGGGCTGTCAGCGCCTCCGCGGTCTTCATCACGTCGATCGTTCCCTTTCGAAGCGACTCCTCTTGTGCGAGGTATTTCATAAAGTCCTTTACGGGATAGACGTCGGCGGGAACGGAGGTGAGCGTGACATGGGGATTGGTAAACACCGCCACCACCCGCACGTCTCCCGCCAGCCCGAGGCTGTCCATGGCCGACTGGATCAGGCGGCGCTGCTCCTTACAGGAGGCCAGCGGGTTCCGGAAGGATCGATCCTCCCCGTTGATCTGCTGCGCCCATTCAGCTGCTCCGATCTTCGGCGTAACGGTCCCGCCAAATCCCAGGCAGTATATGCCAAGGATGCCGCCGGGGGCGACGAGAAGAGCGGTCGTCCGTGCCATCTGTCCCTCGTGGACAATGGCGGCCGGAGCGATCAGGCGCATGCCGTTCATGGACGCGAAGCGAACCAGATGCCCGGCAAGAGAGGTCAGTTCATTGCGGGTACCGTTCTCCGCGCGGCGTTTCCGCCGCATGATTCCAACCCCCGATCCCTCGCCCTGGCCAAAGCGGGAACCAAACAGGATCTGGCGAGGGCTCTGACCAGAGCGGGAGCGGAAATAGAACACAGCCGCCAGCATCACAATGCCGAGCAGGGCAATCAGAAAAAATTCATCATTTGTATAATCAGACATGGAGCAGTCTCCTTTTCAGTGGCAGAGTAAGAGGTCACCTCTATTATAAACACTTCCAAATTGCAAGGCAACCGCTTTTCTGATGAGTTTTATGAATCAGCGGGGATGCTCATTTTTGTATTTTCTTTCATCATACCATTTGCGACGATGGCAATTGTTTCTTCAATCAGATCAGCCAGACTGCGCCCCTGGTCGTCAAAGCACCAGAGGGTTTCAACACCGATCAGGGTGGAGAGAATGACATTCACGTAGTCGCGGGTGGGTTTCTCGACAGCCAGGTCGCCGTCGGTCTTTCCCTTTTCAATGATGGAACTCAGGCATTTTAACAGCGAGCGGTCATCGTTGTAGAAATTGTAATCCGGGAAGGAGAAATAGTTTGAAATGATGGCGCGGATGATTCCCTTCCCTCTTTTCTCATATTCCTGGTAAGAGATGCGGACAAATTTCCGGATCATGGGAAGAAAACGGAGTCCGCAGATCTGGCGGTAGGCCTTTTCGTACACAATGTCAGACTGTTGGAATGTATAGAATACCAGCGCTTCCTTGGAATCGAAATGAGTATAAAAACTGCCCTTGGCAACATTGGCGCGGATCGTGATATCTTCAATGCTGACGTTATTGAAGCCTTTTTCATTGATGATCTCAACTGCCGCGTTGTAAATTCTGTTTCTGGTCTCTATGGCCTGAAGCTGGCGTTTTGTCATGTGGTGTTCTTCGGAAAGGACGCCGCCTGGTGAGATATGTTCTTCGATCTTCTTCAATTCGCTTCACCTCCATAGCATTTCAGTACATAGGGATCAATATGATAGAAATCCTTCATGTGTTCACAGGTAAGTCTGCGAATCTCAATAAGGTTTCCTGTTCGGATCGCGTCGATCAGGGGAAGATGATGATGGATCTGGATCAGGCTGGATTCAATGTCCGTATATTTGGATATCTGAATCAGATGAACCTGGAGATAAATGGCATACAGCTCTCGGCACAGATGGTCATTGCCGGAAATCCTGGCTATTTCAAGATGGAATTCCGTGTCGGCCTGAATCCGGCCATAGATATCTCCGCTGGCAGCGGCTGACTCGCAGATTTTTGCGAGTTGGCAGAGCGAGTCAAAATCAGCCGCGCTTCCGTAGTAGGCGGCAAGTTCAGCGGCCAGGATATCCAGCGAGAGGCGGATCGTGCCGATCTCCTGTATTTCAGCATCCGTATACTGTGTCACAACGGCGATCCGGTTGGTCTCGATCGTTACCAGACCGTCGGCGGCCAGACGACGCAGGGCGTCGTGGATGGGAGTCCGGCTGATCTTCAGCATGGCCGAGATCTGCAGCTCGGAAATCTTGGTGCCGGGCAACAGCTCCATGTGGAAAATCATATCCTTGATTCGCTCATAGGCGATAGAACTTTGGGAAGTGATGGCAATGCACCTTCTTTCTTTATGATGATTGCCAGTGATATTGCATGCAATTACAAGACAATCAACGATTATTTGTCAATAGTATACAACATAATAAAATTAAGTGCAATATTTTTTAGCAAAAAACAAGGCGGGGTGGATTTTGGCTTGACAGAAATCATTTGCACCAGCTAAGGTAAGATGCTATACTTGTGACAGAGCAGATTGCCAGGAAATCGCGGAGGGATAAAGCTATGGCAAGAACGGTAGGAATCGGTCTTCAGGATTTTGAGAAGATCCGAAGAAATAATTATTTTTATGTGGATAAGACTGATTTTATCCGTGAATGGTGGAAGAGCGGTGACGACGTCACGCTGATTACCCGTCCGCGCCGCTTTGGAAAAACATTGAATATGAGTATGACAGAGCAGTTTTTTTCTCTGAAATATGAAAAACATGGAGAATTGTTTGAGGGTTTGTCCATATGGGAGGATGAGGAGTTCCGTCGTCTGCAGGGAACTTATCCGGTGATTAAGATGTCGTTTGCCAATGTCAAGGAAAATTCTTATCCGGCGACGTTAAAGCGGATCAACCAACTGCTGACGGATCTGTATTCAGAGTATGATTTTTTGTCAGAAAGCGAGTCCATGAAGGCGTCTGATCGGGCGTTTCTGTGCGGCGTATCAGTTTCTATGGATGAGGTGGATGCGGCAATGGCTCTGCATCAGCTCAGCAAATTTCTTTACCAGTATTACGGAAAAAAAGTTATTATATTGTTGGATGAATATGATACGCCGATGCAGGAAGCCTGGGTGAACGGCTTCTGGAATGAACTGACGACATTCATTCGAAGCTTTTTTCATGCGACATTCAAGACGAATCCCTATCTGGAGCGCGCCATGATGACCGGAATCACTCGGATGAGCCGGGAATCCATTTTTTCTGATCTGAACAATCTGAAGGTCGTCACGACGACGTCCGAGGAATATGAGCTTTCCTTTGGCTTTACTGAGGAGGAAGTAGATGCGGCGCTTCATGAATGTGGACTGCAGGCGGAACGGGAAGTTGTGAAATCCTGGTATGACGGATTTGTTTTTGGAAATCATAAGGCGATTTATAATCCATGGTCTGTCCTGAATTTTCTTGACACTGGGAAAGTCGGCGCGTATTGGGCGAATACCAGTTCTAACAGTCTGGTTGGGAAATTGATCCAGGAGAGCAGCGGAGAAATTAAGGAAAAATTTTCTGATCTCCTGGCAGGCAGGAGTATAGAGGCTAAAATTGATGAGCAGATCGTGTATAATCAGTTGAATCAAAATGAGGATGCGAT
>JAJQCO010000210.1:26324-30691 GCA_021202655.1 Clostridiales bacterium
GAGTAAAGGAATGTCGGATGAATATCGGCCAGAGGACGGGAGACAGCTTTTATGGAACCTGGGAGCAGGTTTATGAGCTGGAGCTGACAAATTTTGAAGTGAAGCTTATGTTTGAACATATGATTCGCGGATGGTTTGCTTCCACAGCGTCAAATTATAATGGTTTCATCAAGGCGCTTTTAACAGATGACAGAAAATCAATGAATGCCTATATGAATCGTGTCGCATTAGCGACGTTCAGTTATTTTGATTCGGGAAACCAGCCGTCAGAAGAATCCGAGCCGGAACGATTTTATCATGGATTTGTATTGGGACTTATGGTTGAACTGCGTGACAAATATATGATCACATCCAACCGAGAGAGCGGCTTTGGCAGATATGATGTGATGCTGGAGCCGCGAGAACCGGAAGATCAGGCGATTATTCTGGAGTTTAAAGTATTTGATCCAGAAGATGAAAAGACGCTGGAGGATACGGTTCGGTCGGCTCTGGATCAGATTGAGGAGAAAAAATACGCGACGACGCTTGTGGAAAAGGGAATCTCCACAGAACGGATACGGAAATATGGTTTTGCGTTTCGGGGGAAACGGGTTCTGATCGGATAGTCGCGGGAGGACCTTCCTAATTTGTTTGTATGATGCGGCCTGGTTATAGATATGTGAGAAAGACAGCCGGAAATCAAAAGGCTTTTTGGTTTCCGGCTGTCTTTGTCATACTGCGTATCCGAACAGGCGTGGCAGGAAGAGTGCAACGGAGGGAACATAGGTGGTGAGAAGAAGCGTAGGAAGCCAGGCGCCGAACAGCATAGTCAGGGTTGGCTTCATCACATCGGTTAGCTTCGCGCCGGTCAGGCGGCAACCCAGGTAAAGCAGGGGAGCGGTGGGCGGAGTGATGTTTCCCATGCCAAGATTCACACCGATGATAGCCGCGAAGTGGATCGGGCTGATGCCGATTTCCTTCATCAGTGGAAGCAGAAGAGGAGTACAGAGTAACATACCGGAAACATCGTCCATTAGCATACCGATGATGACCATGAAAATATTGCACATCAGAAGAATGACGTATTTATTGTCGGAAATGGAAAGCATAGCGTCCTTCATCATATTGGGAATGTCTGCCATGACGAAATAGCGGCTGACAATCATAATCACGAACAGCATAACCATGATGACACCGGTGGTTGTCCCGGTTTCAATGAAAATATTTTTCAGATCGCGCCATTTCATTCCTTTATAGATGTAGATACCTACAGGAATCGCATAAATAATAGATACGGAGGCTGCTTCCGTTGGGGTCATAATCCCGCCGTAGATTCCTCCCAGGATAATGACAGGGAAAAGAAGCGCCGGGACACCATGGCGGAACCGGCCAAAGCCCTGGGCGGACAGGACGTGAACCTTTTCCTGGACTACAATGGTTGTACTCTTGCGGGCATAGACAAAATTAATCACGCAGAGCAGAAACGCCAGAATACAACCGGGAATGATGGTAGAGAGAAAACAGGCCAGCACAGATTCTCCGGCGGACCAGGCGTAGAGTATCTGATCTGCACTGGGTGGGATCAACAGTCCGAGAGGGGCTGCATTGACCAGAAGTGCTGTGGCAAAACCGTCATCATATCCGGCTTTCCTCAGTTTCGGCATCATAACAGAACCGATGCAGGAGAGAGTGGCGGCGCAACTTCCTGTGATAGCTCCGAATACGGCGCAGGTGACTACGGAGACGGCTCCCAGACCGCCCTTGATGTGGCCGATGAACATATCAATGAAGCCGACCAGTGCATCTCCAAGCTGTCCTTTTTCAATGATACCACCGGCGATGACAAACATGGGGATGGCCAGAAGCACCAGGGAATTTAGCTGGCTGAAACCGACAGAAATAGTGGTAGCCGGCGAACCGCCCATAATCATGTAATAGTAAATCAGCGTGGCGCCAAAAGCGAACGGAATAGAAACGCCGATTACGATCATAAGAATCAGAATAATAATACCAAGTACTACACTCACGTTGAATCATACCTCCTTACTATGTGTTCTGGCTGTCATCATCCGGTCCATAAACGGCCTGTCTGATCAGATGGCCGATGTTGTAAATCAGCATCAGGATGAATCCGACTACGATGGCAAACTGAGGGATAATGTAGGGAATTTTCAACCCCTGTGTGCTGGGCATTCTCTGACAGTTTGTGATAAAGAGACCGATGGACATCTTTATCAGAAAAGCCAGTGCTACAAGTTCAATCACGCGCGTAACCAGGCGAAGCCCCCATTGAATCTTTTTGTTTTTAATGATGACACCGACGACATCGGCACGAATCTGAGAATCCTCCCGGCTGCCATTGACTCCGCCGAAAAAATAAAACCAGAAGACAAAGCAGAGGATGATTTCATCCATGCCAAAGAGATTGAAATGTAATATATAACGCAGGACGACGGTGGCCACCATGGCAAGAAGGATGATTAATCCAGACAGAAAGATGGCCATCTGGTAAGTATTCCTGACTGCTTTCGATAGAAAAGACTGACATATTGATTCGTAAAATTTTTTCATGGACATGATCTCCTATGTGTGATGCTGGACGACAGGATGTCTGCGCCCTGCATGTCAGAGTGTGGAAAATTCGCAGAAACAAATCGGCCCGTGCAGGTCTGCCGGGACACTGCACAGGCCAGATCATTATAAGAATATTTGTTTATGCGCCCGCATTTTCAATATCAGCGTAAACCTGATTAAAAATATCCTCACCGAAGTATTTCTTTAAATCGGGAGTGATTTTTTCCAGAACCTGAGCGCCAACCTCAGCTCTTTCCTCGTCTGTGATAGGGAGAATTTCAACGCCTCTGGCCCCCAGAGCCTCGATTCCATCATACACATTTGGTTATGTTACCGTGACAGATTTCGCGGCAACCTCTGCGCAGACATCCTCGATCACACTCATGTATTCCTCTGGAAGCTTATCCTTTGTGCTGGGAGACATGATGATGACATTGGTTTCCAGGAATTCATCCATGGCAAGATAATATTTTGTGATATCCCCAAAATTCTGTTCAACCATGTAGGATGGGATTCCGGTCATACCGTCCATAACACCGGTCTGCATGGAAGTATAGGTGTCAGACCATGGAATGGTGACGGTGGCATATCCCAGAGCCTCGATGCCCAGCTGATAAGTTGTGGAACTGGCAATTCGGATCAGAGCATCTTTATGCTCATTGGGATCCAGATAGTTGCCCAGTGGTTTGGCTGAGAAGATTCCGTTTACACCATTCAGGAAAAATCCCAGGAATATCATGTCTGTACCGGTACAGTGTTCATCAAACAGCTTGTAGCAGTTGGATTCCGAAGACATGATATATCCGATCTGGTCGTAATTGCTGGCCAGGAAGGGGATTGTAGTGATATCAAACACAATATCATAGGTGGGATCCAGGTAACCGAGATACATATCGATGGAACCGTCCATGACTCCCTCATACAAAAGCTTGGCATCTCCCAGCTGATTGGACGGATAGATCTTAAATGTTACATGACCGTCCGTCCGGCTTTCGACTTCATCTGCAATCCAGTGCATCATGTTGGTGGAAGGAAGTCCCTCCGCATCCTGGCTCGCGAAGATCAGTTCGTAATTCTCATCCGTGCCAGCGGAGGAACTGCCACCGGAGGAGTTGCCAGCGGAAGAACTACCACCGGATCCACAGCCACTTAAGGCCATTGCTGCGGCAAGAAACAGACATAAAAATTTTGAACTGGTTGATATTTTCATCCGTGTTACTCCTTTCACTGATTGATTAAAGATACTTATTTTTCTACATACTCGCCTTCCCGCAGATATTTCTGAAGCTGCTCGTGGGTCAGGTGGCCGATTCCGAGATAATCCAGGGTATACTTGCTTCCCGCAGCCAGATCACGCTTCAGCATGGTGCTGGCAAGAAGGATCATGGAGTCGATAATCGGAGTCGGGACGTTGTACTTTTTGCCCAGCTGGCTCATCAGGTAGCAGCCCACCGGCACGTCCTCCGTGATGTAACGGTTTTCCAGATCGAACGGGCCGTCGCCGTAGAAGTTTTCATATCTCTCCTCGAAGGGAACCGCGAAGTCAGGACCCATGTATTCCTTGCCGTACATGGTTGTGCGGGAGAAGAAGTCCTCATAATTCACTGTGCAGAGGCCGACCTCCATCGCTTTGGCCAGAGCCTTTTCCTCCTCCCAGAACTTCGCCTGAACCTCAGCGATTGCCGGGCACAGGGCAAATCCGTACAGGGAGTAATTCTTCTTTTCCAGGCCAAGAACTGTGTCAAAGTTCTGCATGGTGGAGACGCCGAGGACTGTCCCAGGAACGTGGATGACCGGGTTTACGTTGGAGAGAT
>JAJQCO010000020.1 GCA_021202655.1 Clostridiales bacterium
TCTTATCCTCTCCTGCGAGAGGAATCCTGATATCTATAATATATACCATAATGGTCGCTTCTTTCAACTGTTTTTGGTATCCTTTATCCTGCAATATTTTCCATCTGATTCCATAATCTGCCATTGGCAGTTCTCTTCATATGCGCTGACAAATGCAGGAAGGGACAGCACCTTATTCTTCGGTACTGTCCCTGTTATAATTCTGATTTCATCCTATCATTTTCAGTTTCTTGCTGCTGACATCATCTATGCCGCATATTATCCTGGGTAAGCAGGATTCCTCTCTGATACAAATTTTACGCTTCCTGTGATACCTCTCACCTCATCCAAATGTATTTTAAGATTTTATCTTTATGTTTTCTTATCTTACGTCCCACTTCATTTTTGCCGGTTAAAATTGACTTCGGAAATCATCGAAGGATTTTGCCCTTACAGCAAATCGGGTCATTTCCTTCAAGATACTCATATCTTTTTCATTCATAACCCGAAGGCGAATATCCTCCGGCACTTCCCCGTGTTCCTGCAGAAGATTCAGTAAACTGTGCTCCTTCTCCCCGGCCTTCTTCCCGACCCTCTTCTCTTTCGTCTCTCAGCATTTCTTTAAGCAGCATGTATTTCACCTCCCATGTCCGATTCCGTTTTATGTTCGCAATCTTATCAGCCAGGAGTTTCGCATACTCATCTGACGTCGGAAGCTCCGGATGTCCCACATATTCAAGGAACGAAACCAGCTCCTGTGGTTCCTCATCCCTGTTCTTCCCCTTTGTGCTGAGTAAGATTGTCTGACTGCCATCCGCAAGAATCTCGCCATTTTCCCTGCACGTCATCTGGCAGGTGTAACGATACAGACCGGATTCAAACGGATCGAAATCGCAGATAAAGATCACGTAGCAGTCCGCAAGGTTCCCATAATCCAGACTGGGCGGCAACGCAGTCATATCCATGCTCGAATGATAGAAACGGCAGCGTCGAAACAAATCCTGAGGTTCCTTCACCTGCATCTCTACATTAAATCTTCTTTCCGTCCCATTCTCGATTGCCAGCGCGTCCAGGCGCACTCCATGGTAGTCCGGGCGATAGTTCATCATCTTCTCCGTAACGATTCCGACGTCAAGGATCTGCATTCCCAGCACCCGCTCCAGGAGCAGTCTGCAGGTCTCCGGGTCATTCATGACCGCAGCAAACATAAACGAATCTTTAATTGTCAATTTTTGAAAGTCTTTTGCCATCTCTTATCCTCTCCTGAGAGAGGAATCCTGCATATTTATAATATATACTATGATGGTTGCTTCTTTCAACTGTTTTTATGCTGGCAAAAAGGAAGATTTTTGATTCGATGTCACGATGAAACACGCAAGCCCCCAACATATTGAAACATTTTGAAACGCCATTTGTTTCTCCAAAATGTTTCGCCCTCCATATTAACAAAAATCAAAGAAAATTTTGGCAGAATTATGAAAAAACATGTCATATTTTTGGCATGTTTTCTTTAAAAAGATGGTCAAAAAGTAAGATTCTCAGCTTGGCACAATATTTGCGCTATATAATATTACCAAATTTAATGGAGGGACAAAAATATGAAGAAAAAAAGTGTAGCAATGATCATGGCATTGGCAGCATCTTTGGCTGTATCCGGCTGTAGTGCTCTTTCTGTAGGCGGTTCCGATTCCAGTTCCAGCACGTCAACCACTGCAGCGGCGGCAGCAGAGACAGAAGCTGCTGCGGAAGCAGCTGACAGCGGCAGCGACACCGCCGAAGCAGCCTCAAGCACTGATTTTCCGACCAAGACGATCGAGGTCATCGTTCCTTTCGCCGCAGGCGGCGGCGCCGATGTAGCCACTCGTCTGATCTGCTCTTATCTGGAGCAGGAGCTTGGACAGACCATGGTGATCAACAACGTGACCGGCGGCGGCGGCACAATCGGCCTGACCCAGCTGACCAATGCATCTCCGGATGGATACACCATTGCTTACTTTGCATCCACCAACTCCAACGATGACTCCCTGTTTGAGGGCATCACCTACAATAAAGACTCCTTCGCTCCGATCGCCCAGTTCACCGCTGACCCGCATATGATCGTAGCCAGCAAGAAATCCGGCATTACAGACGTACAGGGTCTGATTGACGCAGGCGCGGACGGAAGCGTTCTCTGGGGAATCGGCGGCGCATGGACAAACTGGGATTTCCTGAAGATGTCCTTTGAAGATGCAACCGGAACCAGCTACAAGCGTCTTGTTTTCGATGGCGGCGCAACGGCTGTCAACAACGTGGCAAGCGGCGACTGTGCAATCGCAACCCCGTTCATCAGTGAGGCTCTGGCTCAGGTAGACGCTGGGAATATTATTCCGATCGCAGTCACCGGCAGCGAAAGAAACTCCATGGCTCCGGATGTCCCGACTCTGGCAGAATCCGGAATTGCTGAACTGGATGGATTTGAGTCTGTTATGTGGAGATGCTTTGTCGCTCCGGCAGGCACTCCGGATGAAGTGATCCAGGTTCTTTCTGATGCGGTCGGCAGAGTCTGCGAGAATGAGGAATTCATTCAGAAGGCAGAAGAAGCTGGTCTGACCATCAACTACATGGGCGGCGACGACTTCAAGAACTACTACGAAGAAAACCATGTAAAAGTAAAAGAGATGATCGATAACGCAAACTTCGAGGATTAATTTCAAAAAATCAGTTTCCAAACAGTTCGAAAAGATTGATTGAAACTGACCTGAAACAGGCGGGAGGGCAAAACAGCTCTCCCGTCTGAAAGGAAAGGAGAGAAACTATGGGGCACATGAAAAAATGTATGCCTGATGTGATCATCAGCATCGTACTTCTGGCTTTCCTGGGAACCCTGAGCATGCAAATGCCATCCATTCCCAAGGATTCCAAAACTTATCCGTCCATTCTCCTGGGACTGAGCTATATCATGGTGGTTATCCTGCTGATTCGAAGCGTACTGGCTATCAAAAAATCAGAGGTTGTGGAAACTCACGTACTGGATCAGATGAAAATACTTTTTCCATACGCAGTTATCATCGTAGCCTATCTGGCGCTGCTTGGAAAAATCGGATATATTTTTGATACACTGTTATTCAGCTTTGTATCCCTGATTTATCTGAAATTCAGGAATAAACTTGTTATGATTGTCCTGTCTTTAGTTATGACCTTATTGTTATACTTTGTCTTTACCAGATTCCTCTCCGTCATACTTCCAAGAGGAAGCTGGATCTCACTTAATCTGTAGTAGGAGGATGTACATATGTCAAATATTCTGCTTGGTTTATCCAATGTCGTACAGCCTATGAACATCCTGATCTGCCTTGGCGGACTTGTGATAGGCGTGCTGTTCGGCGCACTGCCGGGATTTTCGGCTACGATGGCCGTGGCCGTGTTTGTTCCCTTTACCTATACGATGGAACCCGGCTCTGCTCTTTTGCTCCTCAGCGGCCTGTATTGCGGCGGTGTATACGGAGGTTCCATCCCGGCTGTTTTAGTAGGAATCCCCGGCACTCCGGCATCTGCCCCCACCGCGCTGGAAGGCAAGGCTCTCGTAAAGAAAGGTGAGGCCGGACGTGCATTGAACCTCGTCACAATGGCGAGTGCGTTCGGCGGCTTCTTCTCCAGCTGCGCACTTCTGATCTGTGCTCCTCTGCTTGCCAAAATCGCTATGATGGTCGGCGCTCCGGAACAGATCTTTGTCGCTATTTTCGGTCTGTCTGTCGTCGTCATGCTGTCCCAGGATAACCTGTTCAAGGGCTGCATGGTCGCAATCATCAGCCTTCTGATCGCATGCTTCGGACAGGATCCGGTGCTTGGTTTCCCGCGTTTCACATATGGAAGGCCAGAGCTTACCGGCGGCTTCGACGTAACCATAGTCCTGATCGGCCTGTTCTCCCTGCCGGAGGTATTCAAAATGCTGGAGGACCCGCTGGCGAAAATGGCTGAGACCGGGAAGGTCGGTTCGATGAAGCTGAAAATGAGCGACGTCACAGATAATATTTTTAACGCGTTCCGTTCCGCAATCTGGGGCACAATGATCGGTATCATCCCGGCTGCCGGCCCGGATATCGCAGCTTTCCTTGCCTACAATGAAGCCAGAAAGTCATCCAAGCATCCGGAGGAATTCGGCAACGGCGCGGCAGCAGGTATCATCGCGGCAGAAGCAGGTAACAACGGCGCCACCGGAGGATCGCTGATTCCTCTGCTCACTCTTGGAATTCCGGGCAGTGCTCCTGCCGCCATCTTCCTCGGAGCCATGATCATTCACGGTGTCCGTCCAGGTCCGACGCTGTTTACGGAGCACGCGGAGACGGTCTATACGATGATTGTCGGTTTTGCAGTCATTAACCTTCTTCTCTATTTTGTCGGCCTTGCTTATTGTAAAGGCGGAAGCATGGTTCTGAAAATTCCGAAAGCGATCCTGGCTACGGTCATTGTTGTACTGGCTACGGTCGGCACCTTCTCCATTAACAAGAACCTGTTCGACGTATTCGTCATGTTTGGAGCGGGCGTACTGGGATATATCATGGTAAGAAATGATTTCCCGACATCCCCGATCGCTCTGGCTCTCCTGCTCGGACCGATGCTGGAAAAAGCGGTATCCATTACAACTACCATGTACGAAGGTCATATGATGGATATCTTCACCCGTCCTCTGACGACCATCCTGATGGTCTTCACAATTTTCTCCTTCATCTTCCCGTTTGCAAAGTCATATCTGGAAAAGAAGAAGAAAGCGCAACAGACGAATCCAGAGTCATAAGGAGGAATATAAGGTATGGCATATCAGGCGCTTTTGGCAAAACAGGGACTGATCGGCGATGAGCTTCAGACAAAAGAACATATCTGTATTTTAATAAAAGACGGAATCATCGAAGATATCCTGGATCAGAAAGAGTATCAGCAGCTGAAACAACCCGGCTGGGAAGAAATTGATCTGGGTGATCTGACCATCATGCCTGGCATGTTTGAGTGTCACGATCATCTGGCTCTTGACGCAAGAATTCCCGGACATCTGGGAATGATGGACAAAAGTGAATGTGAGCACACACTTCTTGCGTTAAATGGGTTGAAAGACGATCTGATGTCCGGCGTCACGACGGCACGAAGCCTGGGCGATCGCTATTATATTGACGTTACTCTGAGAGAAAAAATCAAAGAGGGCTCTGTCATTGGGCCGGACCTTCTGGTAAGCGGTATAGGTATGAAAGGACGCCACGGTCACGGATTTGTCGGCGTCCCGCACTCAGGCGTTGAGGAATTCCGCCGCACCAGCCGTGAAAATATGTTCCGGGGAGTAGACGTCCTGAAGATCTTCATTACACCGGGCGGCATCGTAGGGAAAGGAGAATTCATTCCTTATTATATTTCTTACGATGAAATTAAGACGGTCGTCGATGAAGCACATCAGTTAAACCTTAAAACCGTCGCCCATTGTATTGGCGGTCATGGACTGGATCTCTGCCTGGATGCAGGCGTGGATGTTCTGGAGCATCTTTATAACATCACTCCAGAACAGGTAAAGCGAGTCGAAGAATCCGACGTGTGGGTTGATCTGACATCCGGTATTGTCCTGGATCCGGAACGCGAACCGATGGTTCCCCCGTCTCATGCAGCAAACACCCGCAAGAACCGGGAATATTCCAGAACATGCCTGGAGCAGATCGTTCGCAGTGGTAAAATCAGATATACCCTTGGAACAGACGCCTATCATTCGATGCTCTACAAGGAGTTGGAATTCACCGTGGATATGGGCGGCACGTCAATAGATGCTGTGAAGGGTGTCACAGTCAATGCGGCGCGCATGTGCGGAGTGGAAAAAACCAAAGGCAGTCTCAAAAAAGGACTGTTGGCTGATATCATTGCGGTTAATGAGAATCCTCTCGACAATGTATCCACATTAAAGGATGTTCCCTTTGTCATGAAACATGGCATGATTTACAAAAACAAATGATACATTTAAGAAAGAAAGCTTCTGATACACAGGCGTGTACCAAAAGCTTTCTTTTTTCTGCATACCCCGTTTTATAAATGACGTCGTCTATCTCACCGAAAAATACAGCTGACCCGGCGCAAGCGCCGCGCCCTTTGCGGCCGCCAGCTCGCTGACGGTGACCATCTGATAGCCCCTGGCCGCCAGCTCCGGGACGATCCGTGCCACCGCGTCCCCGGTCGCGCTGTACAGCTCATGCATCAGGACGATATCTCCGTCCTGTATATGATTCAGCACGGCAGCGACCGTCGCGTCGGCGTTCCTTGTTTTCCAGTCCAGCGTGTCGATGCTCCACTGGATCATCGGCATGCCGGTGTTAGCGAGCACGGTTGCATTGTGGTTGCCGCCCGGCAGACGCATCAGGGTCGGGCGGACGCCGCAGACAGCCTGGATCGTATCGTTGCACTGATTTACCTCCGACTGGATCTGTGCCGCGCCAAGCTTCTGCAAATATTTGTGATTCATCGTGTGATTCGCCACCTCATGACCCTCCGCGACCATCCGCGCCACCTCTGCCGCCTGGCCGGGAACGCGGGAGCCCACCAGGAAGAAGGTCGCCTTTCCGTCATACTGTGCCAGGATGTCCATGATCCGGTTGCCTACCGCAGTCTGCGGGCCGTCGTCAAAGGTAAGCGCCACCATGGGACGGGACGGGTCGATCACACGACCGACCGCTTCCTCCTGCTCCTCCTGCACGGCTGTCTCTTCCTGCAAGGCCGACTCCTCTGTCTGTGAGTCGGCGTCCGGCTGCAGGGTCTGGCCGCCTCCCACCGTCAGCACCGGAGAGGCGGCGGATTCTGTCTCTGCCGTTCCGGCAGGCTCTGACGTCTCTGTCCCGGAATCGGTATCAACTGCCCCGGTCGTCTCCTCTTCCCCCTGCACGGACCCGGCGACCGAAATCTCTGTACTGCCACCCGGCTGTTCCACCGCGACGACAGATTCCGTCTCCGCGCCACTTCTTACCGTGACCACCGGCGACGCGTTCTGCACCAGCGTCGTCTCTGCCTGCGCGGGGAAAGTCCCCGCCGCCAGAAGCAATGCCGCTGTCAATACCATCTTACATACTTGCTTTTTCATCACTCCACCAGCTTATCCAGTTCTTTCAGATATTCTGTTTCCGCACAGATCTTATGGTTTGCCGTATTTGCGTATTTATTCACCTCTGCCTGCGCCTTCTTGATCGGAAGCAGGGTTCCGGCGCCCGCGACGCAGCCGCCCGGACATGCCATGCCCTCCAGCAGATAGCCCGGATACTTGCCCTTCGTCGCCATCATGAGCATCTGGCGGCATTCCTTCAGGCCCTCCGCGTTCTGCACATGAACCTCTCGGTCCGGATAAATCTCGTTCAGGATATTGACTACAGATTTGGCTACGCCGCCCGCGACTGCAAAGTTGCGTCCGTCGACCGATACGTCGTTGACGCCCTCTTCCTCCTCCATGCTTTCCAGCTCAATATGCTTTGCCGCAAAGATACCGACCATCTCCTCAAAGGTCAGGACAAAATCAATATCGCTGCGGATCTCGGTGCTCATCGCCTCCAGCTTCTTTGCCGCGCACGGTCCGATAAATACGACCTTACATCCCGGATGCTGGCGTTTGATCAGGCGACCGGTCAGCGTCATCGGCGTCAGCGCCATGGAAATACATTTTGCGTAGTCAGGGAAGAGCTTCTTCGCCATCGACGCCCAGGCCGGGCAGCAGGATGTCGCCATGAAGGGGAGCTTGTCCGGAACCTCCTCGATAAAGTCAATCGCCTCCTGGGTCGCGCACAGGTCTGCGCCGATCGCGACCTCCAGGACATCGGCAAAGCCCAGCGCCTTCATCGCCGCACGCAGCTTTCCTGGTGTCACCCTCGGACCGAACTGGCCGACAAAGGCCGGCGCCACCGCCGCGTAAACGCGCTCGCCCTTCTGAATGGAGCGGATCACCTGGAAGATCTGCGACTTGTCGGCGATCGCGCCGAACGGGCAGCTTACCAGACACTGGCCGCAGGATACGCATTTGTCATAATCAATGTCCGCCCTTCCGTTCTCATCGGAATGAATCGCACCCATCCCGCAGGACGACGCGCAGGGGCGCTGCTGAATGATGATCGCGTTGTATGCGCAGACCTCCGCGCACTTTCCGCATTTGATGCAGAGGTCCTGGTCGATCCGTGAACGGCCGTTCACACGATCCAGCGTGACCGCCTTCTTCGGACAGACCTCCACACAGGGATGCGCCAGGCAGCCCTGACAGCCCTCCGTAATATAGACCCGCTTTTCCGGACAGGCGTTGCAGGCAAATTTAATCACATTGACCAACGGCGGCGTGTAATAGGTTTCCGCCTTATCCGCGTCCTCGATATTGTCCGACAGCGGCGCATGCTCCGCCGCGCTTCTCAGCGGAAGTCCCATGGCCAGACGCAGACGCTCTCCGACCACCGCCCGCTCCAGAAAAACGTCATTGTATCCGATGCTGACCTCGCCCGGAACAATCTTATACGGCAGCTCCTCAATTCGCTTGTCTACCGGCCATTCCGTGTGGTAGGCCATCCGTGCCACTTCGCGGAATATTCTGTGACGAATTTCCTGAATACGTGTCTCTACTCCTCTCATAAGACCCTCCTGAATGATTGTCGCCGGACGATTCTGCCTGCTTCCGGCTTATAATGTTAAATAAATAACAATCCATCCCGAAAACGAACCCTTCCACTCTGTTTGCCGGGGTGGTCTTCCTCTGTCGGGACAACCGCCGCAATCTCCTGTCCAATTCGTTTTCATTATATAGGTTTGTGAACAAAAAATCAAATACATTTCTGTATATTCCCCCTTT
>JAJQCO010000066.1:0-14278 GCA_021202655.1 Clostridiales bacterium
CACGCCGATCAGGGAGAACAGCGCCTGCTGTCCCTGCATGATTCAGAACGCCGCGCCGCGGTTCTCCGAGTAAAGCAGCTCAAAAACATTCTTAATGATCTTAACAACATCTCTTCCCTTCAGACAGACAGTCGCTAACAGCTTTGTGTACTGATCCAGAAAGATCAGGATGAGCGACAGAACCATCCAGGTGACAAGATTCAGAATCTTCTCAGCCATCTATGCCTCCCGCCAGCCAGCCAAGCGCATCCGCCATCTCCTCATCCGTCACGGTACGGTCTACATACGCAGTCCCCAGACGACGCAGCAGAATAAATTTAATCCGGCCGGAATCCATCTTTTTATCATTCTTCGATGCAGCGATGATATCCGGGACAGACAGACCAAGGTCGGATATCGAGACCGGAAGGTCAAATGCAGCCAGCGTTCTGCGGATATCCTCCTCTTCCGCCTGGGAAATCATTCCGCGTCTGCGGGAGAGATAAGAGGCCGCGACACAGCCAAGGGCGACGCACTGTCCGTGGAGCAACTTGAAATTCATCAGTTTTTCAATGGCATGGCCGAGCGTATGTCCGAAGTTCAGCAACGCGCGTTCGCCCTGCTCCGTCGGATCAATCTCCACCACATCCCGCTTGATCCGGTTGCTCTGCAGAATCATCTGCTCGCAGACGTCATGATCACGGCTGCGGATGGCGGCGGCATTCAGCTTCAGCCAGTCATAATAATCGGTGCTCTTGATCAGGCCGTGCTTGATGACCTCGCCCATACCACACGCGAACTGTTCAGAGGACAAAGTGTCGAGCGTCGACGTACTGGTATAGACCAGAATCGGCATATGGAACGCGCCGACCATATTCTTATAGGAATCAAAATCAACGCCGGTCTTACCTCCAATGCTGGAATCCACCTGCGCCAACAACGACGTGGGAAGCTGTATAAAACGGATCCCGCGAATGTAGGTGGCTGCGTCAAAACCACAGAGATCCCCGGTCACGCCACCTCCCAGCGCAACCAGAATATCCTGGCGGTCATAATGATTTAAAATCAGATACTCATAAAGACCTCTGACCGTATCGAGATTCTTATGCTCCTCTCCGGCAGGGAAAATATAAGAATCCACCTGTCTGCAGTGAGGCGCAATCTGCTTCCGGACTTCCTCCAGATACAGCGGCGCCACGTTGCTGTCAGAGACAATACAAAGCCTGCGGTCATGAACCTTCAGGGAATCCAGCTCTCTTCCGAGATTCTCATAGGAAGGTTCCATCACAATATCATAAATGGGATTTCTGCCCCGATGCACAATCAGTCTGTCCGACATCATTCACACTCCTCAGTTAAAGATGGATATTCATCCCGGATACGCCGAGATTCCCATCGCTGAGCAGCTCCTGAAAGTCACCGGACAGCTGGACGGAATGCGGCGTGGCAATAAAAATATAACTGGAAATCTTCTGAAGATTTCCGTCCATGGAATATGTAGCTCCGGAGGTAAAATCAATGATTCGCTGCGCAACCTCCATGTGAATCCCCTCCATATTCAGAACGACAGCCTTGCCGCCAAGAAGCAGATCACAGATTTCCCTCGCATCCTCGATGGATGTGGGCTTAATCATGGATACCTCAAGCCCGGTATTCTTCATCGGGACAACCTTGGGCGAACGGGAGAAAAATCTCGGCTTCTCATCCTCCACTTCCTCATAGCCGCCATCATCGTCTCTCGAGGAAAAGAATCCCTTCCTGGCAGGCTTGTCTTCCCCATAATCATCTTCTCCGTCGAAATAGTCGTCGTCTCCGTCATTCAACCGAAATGCATCCACCAGCTTGCTAAAAATGCTCATAAGATTCTCTCTCCATTCCTTATCTGGCGCCGAATATTCCGGTGCCGACTCTTATCATGGTTGCACCTTCCTCTACGGCAACCTCATAATCACCGGTCATTCCCATTGAAAGCACACTCATGGTAACATTATCAATGTTTTTCTTTTTGATGTCAACTGATAATTGATATAATTTTTGAAAAACCTCACGATTTTCCTCCGGGTCGTCCACAAAGGGAGCGATCGTCATCAGACCGCGGATCCGGACATGGGGAAATCTGCTGATTTCGAGGACGGCGGCCTCCGTCTCCTCCGTCGTGAATCCGAATTTGCTTTCCTCTCCGGCTACATTTACCTCGAGGAGAATGTCCATGATCCGATCCATCTTTCCGGCCTCCTGATCGATCTGCTGCGCCAGACGAACCGTATCAACGGAATGAATCATCACAACATACGGGATGACCTGCTTTACCTTGTTTCGCTGCAGATGGCCGATCATGTGAAAACGGGCATCCTCCGGCATCTGCGGCTGTTTTTCCACGATTTCCTGAACCTTATTCTCGCCGAAATTTCTCGATCCCGAAAGATACGCTGCCTGAAGATCCTCAAGCGGTTTGGTTTTGCTGACTGCGATCAGCGTCACCTCGTCGACGGAACGTCCGCTTCGCGCACAGGCACGGGCGATCCTGCTGTTTACCTCATTCAAATGTTCCGATATATTCACGGAAAATCCCCTCCTTTTTTATTCAAAATCCGTTCACTGATAGATCAGCTGTCCCTCATAGACGGTATCGGCCTCCAGCACAATATGGTCGTATACGGACAGGCCATAGCTTGTCCCTTTCCTCACCGTATAATACTCGTCGTTGCTTTTCAGAATTTCGATCTGTTTAAATACGGCGTAGCCCTTGTTGATATTATAAACTCCCTCCAGCATGGCCGTCCGGCCGATCTGAAAACGATCCTGTGAATCGGCCTTGACAATGTAATCTCCGTCGGCAAACGGGGCATTGTCTCCCATATCAATATAATAATATTCATCGGTCGAATAATATATGGTAGTTGGGACAAATTCCATCTGTGTTCCGTTTTCCGTATAGATCTCTTTATAAAAACCAGGATCACTGCTGTCTCCGCCGTTTGCCAGATAATCCACGGGAACCAGATAAAAATTCTTGGTCGTCACCGCAGTGACCGGAATCTTCAGCCCCGTAATTTTCTCTGTCTCGATTTCAAAGCTCACAAAGCGATCTGTGATAAACGGCACCATATATTTGTGAAAATCGAGTTTTCCGTACCATGCCTGATCCGCGCCTGAGAGGATCGAGAAGGAAGCGTCCGACTCTAAATCATTCGACTCAAACGTCACGTGCAGGCTTGTCCGGTCTGCATATTCCGCGACCTCTTCCTCGCTTAAGGGAAAAACGATGCTCCAGTCGTCTGAGGTTACCAGCTTATATACCGGGGCATTTTTCTCAATCAGCTGTCCGGATTTGGTGATGGCTCTGGTATAGCCGGAGCGGTCAAAGGAGGAGGCTTTTACCGAAGAAGCATCCATTCCTTCATAACCGTCGATCGAATAGGATACGACGCCGGATACGGGAGCCTTCACCTGCTGGAAGGATGCGCCGGACTCAGAGAGCATGGTTTCCAGGCTTCCCAGCATATTAAAATTCACGTATTCCAGGACAGCCGCCTCCAGGCTGTACTGAAGATTATAGATCTCGCTGAAATCATCGTCGTCATAGGACATGACAAACGACGCCAGCTGCCGCTTGATATCCGACAGATTCGCGTCTGTCAGGGTCACGTTCGCCTCCGGGTTTTCCTGCAGATATGCAGAAAGGCTTCCCGTTTCATCAATGGAATAAATGCTGGTTCCGACCGCGGCCCTCTTCCCTTCCCGGACATAATAATTGATATATCCGGCCCGGTCCGTCGACTGGACCTGCTCATCCCGCAGAATAAGGCCGGTATACTGACGGTCATTTACGATATTTCCTTCCGCCACCTCGTAAAACTGGATCTTATCCCGCTTGACATAGCTGTATATGCTGAAAGCGATATATATGAAAATGATCGCAAAGATAATCATCCCGATATTGATATTCAGAGGATGACGGTATCGAACGATCTTTTTATTCTTATTCTTTGCCAAAACAGCTTCCTCCCCCAATCGTTCCATACACCATTATAAGAGCAAAGCGGCAAAAGTTCAACCAGAAAAAAGAGGAGTCCCTTCCGGAACCCCTCCCTCTCTGTCCTGACGATAGCATGGACAGAGCGTCCTTTATGATCACAGTGATATAATCACATCTTTCTGTGCATTCTCCGGAAGCTCCGTGGCATCCAGTGAAATGCTCAGGATAAAATTCACGTGGTACGTTTCACTGATTTTTTTCAAAAGATCAATCGTGTCTGTGATGTCCTCCCCTTCCAGGGCAGCCAGCTTTAAAAAGCTGTCGAGATACATCGCTTCAATGTCACGATTCTGCGAAAGAATTCCGCAGAGGAAGCCGATAAAACTCTCTGACGAGAGAATAGGATACTGCGTTACGTTGATGAGACGAATTTTATTGCTTAATTCATACATATGTTTGGAACTTTTGTCGAGATAGACGATGGAGCCTTCCGCCTGCTTGATCTCCTGATTGGCCATGTCCAGCAGATGTTTGGTTTTTCCTTTTCCCTTTCTTCCTGAGATAATCTGAACCATAATGATCTCCTCCTTATGCATATTAAAATATGTATAAAAATTTTTTCGTTCTAAAATTAATTATAGTATAAATCTCTAAATTGTGCAATCGCTAATTGACAATTTTCAGAATAAGATTTGTCATATCCTCATACAGCCTGTCCCGGCTGTCTGCTTTCAGGACAACAGAAATGTAATCGTTGCCCTGCGTATCCTGGCTTCCCATGATCAGACAGGAACCCGCCGCAGCCGTCGTGCCGGTCTTTCCTCCGAGTACCGTCAGGCCGTCGGGCGTGGATGCCTGGCCTGTCAGATACCATTTGCTGTTCGTCCACTCCTGAGATTTTGGCTGCCCTTCTCCGTCCGTATATACTGCGGTATAGGACGTCGTGCCGATGATCTTTAAAAACTCCGGATACCGGAGCGCCTCCTGAAAGATCAGGTACAGGTCATACGCCGTGGTGTAATGATCCGGATCCGTCAGGCCATGCGGATTCACAAAATGAGTGCCCGTAGCGCCAAGCGACCAGGCCTCCTCATTCATCCGATCGGCAAAGGCCTCTATACTGCCGGTCATATGTACGGCAATGGCAGCGGCGTCGTCATTGCCAGACGGAAGCATCAGGCCATAGAGAAGATCCTCCATGGTCAGCATGTCTCCCGGATTAATCTTGCACAGCGAGGCGCCTCTCTCTGTGATGACCGTCTCCTCTCCCACGGTGATTTCCTCGGTGAGATCTGCGTCCCGGATTGCGATCAGCGCTGTCATGATCTTGGTGATGCTTGCGGGGTTCATCCGTTCAAACGGATTTTTCTGACTGATCACTCTCTGATCGCTGATGGAAAACACGGCGGCTGCCTCAGCGGTGATGGAATCGCCTGCCCATTCCTCCGTCCCGGTTATGACGCAGAGATCGGAAGCAAAGGGATCGGCGTAGGCCTCCCCGGCTTCGGTCGCCAGAAAGGTTTTCATCCGCGACCCATCGTAAAAATGAGAATACGACCCTTCGCCGCATCCGGATAATATCGCGGAGAGCAGAACAACCAAGGTGATCCTTCTTAAAACAGTCATCGTTACCGGTACATCTCGCGCCACTCCAGGTCGCCGCGCTCCAGGGCCTTGATCAGAAGCTCGGCGGTCGCCAGGTTTGTGGCAAGAGGAATGTTATAAATATCGCACAGGCGGACAACGTCGTTTACATTTGGCTCATGCGTCTTGGGCGTCAGCGGATCGCGGAGAAAGATAACCATATCCATCTCATTGTGCTCGATCTGTGACGCGAGCTGCTGTGATCCCCCCAGGTGACCAGCCAGAAACTTGTGGATATTCAGATTGGTTACCTCTTCCACCAGCCTTCCGGTCGTTCCGGTCGCAAAAAGCTCATGCTTGCCGAGAATTCCGCGGTAGGCAATACAAAAATTCTGCATCAGCTTTTTCTTTGTGTCATGTGCAATCAGCCCTATATTCATACTAACCATACCCTCCTTCATATCCTTTCGTAATTAGTGATTTTTCGCTGCAATCCGACGTTCATTGAGATTCCAATCCCGGAATACAGGCTGAGCAGGGAGCTGACTCCCGAGCTGATAAACGGAAGCGGGAGGCCGGTATTTGGAAAAATACCGGTCGCAACCGCAATATTGGAAAAACTCTGAAACGCGATCAGCGTGGCAAGCCCTGCGCAGAGCAGTCTGCCGGCCATGTCCTTCGACCTTGCCGCCATCACAAGCAGTTCAAACACGATCAGGGCGATCAGGGCGATCACCGTGATACAGCCGATGAAGCCCAGCTCCTCGCCCACGACGGCAAAGATAAAATCGGTCTCTTCTTCCGACAGGAAATTGCCATTCTTCACAGAAGAAAGGGTTGTCGTATTTAATCCCTTGCCCTGCAGCATCCCGGATCCGATCGCCATGATGGAATTGTTCTGCTGCAGATTCGCCTCCGCAAAGGCTGATGAATCCGCCTCCAAAAAGGCGGCAATCCGCTCTCTCTGGTAGTTTTTTAAAAACGGCGCCATATTAAACTGGACGAGGTAGAAAAACAGCGCGCAGCATGGGATAACAGCCGCCAGCGTTCCCAGGATCCAGCGATAGCTTAAGCCCGCTACAAAAAGCATGCCGATAAAAATCACAACCGTAATCAGGGCGGTAGACAGGTTTGGCTGACGGAAAATCAGGAAAAAAAGTACGAAATAGCATCCTCCCGCCAACAAAAGCGTCGTCAGACGGTTCAGCCTCTCCTGCTGCCTGGCAAAAAACCAGGCAAAAAATATAATCATGCCGATCTTGACAAATTCAGACGGCTGGATCTGACCGATGACAGGAAGGGTGATCCAGCGTCTTGCAATGCCGCGGCTGACGCCATACAGCAAAACGGCTGCCAGAGATCCGACACAGGCCAGATAAATCACCGGGGCGGCCTGCAGAACCCGGTGATAGTCCACAAGGGACAATATGATGGCAATGGCAAATCCGAGAATGATGCCCATCGCCTGTTTTCCAACCACAGACATGTCCTGGTTGGAAGCGCTCCTTAAAATCAGGATCCCCAGGCCGTTCAGCAAAAGCACAAAAAGAAGCAGCCCAAAGTTATAATTTTTCAGTTTGTAATTCCAAAACATTCTGTCAGACCTTCTTATGTTTTTTCCAGGTATTTCTGACGAAGAGGAAAGCTGATATAAAATATCGGCTCTGCCCCAGGCTCGTCCTGCTGTCTGTGCTTTCTCACACCCAGAGTGATCCGGCTGGCATCCACCTGCGCATATCCGGATAAAACCCGGGTTACATCGTCCCGGAGCCGATCCAGAATTCCGGGACTGATATGGGACTGGTCAGATACCAGAAGAAGCTTCAGTCTCATCCTGGCAATCTCACCGGAATTGCTCTTATGAAAACAGATCGTCTGCCCCATCGCCCGGCCCTCCTATGCCCTCTTTAAAAGGCTGGATATCCGAACCAGGATTCCTCTGTGAGGTTCCAGATTCATAAGGGGAACGGCATCTCCGGTCAGCCTTCTGCAGATGTTTACATACGCCTGTCCGGCCATGGAATCACGGTCTGACAGCGGCTCTCCCTGGTTCGCCGAAATGACGACGTCCTCATCATCCGGAACGGCTCCGATGATGTCGACGGCAAGGATATCTGCCACATCCTCGACAGACATCATATCGCCTCTTCGAACCATATCCATACGGATCCGGTTCACAATGAGATCAATCGATCCCATCTGTTCTGCCTCCAGAAGACCGATGATACGGTCTGCGTCCCGGATCGCAGAAACCTCCGGCGTCGTCACCACCAGCGCGCGGTCCGCTCCCGCGATGGCGTTCCGGAAACCCTGTTCGATCCCGGCAGGGCAATCCAGCAGTATATAGTCAAAATCCTCTCTCAGATCGTCGACCAGCTTCTTCATCTGTCCGGGATTCACAGAGGTCTTGTCCCGGGTCTGAGCCGACGGCAGCAGGTAAAGATTCGGATATCTTTTGTCTCTTATCAGGGCCTGTTTCATCCGGCAATTTCCTTCCACCACATCAACCAGATTGTAAATGATCCGGTTCTCCAGTCCCATCACCACGTCCAGGTTCCTCAAGCCGATGTCTGTGTCAATCAGCACGACACTGTAACCAAGCAGTGCCAGGCCTGTCCCGATGTTGGCTGTTGTGGTCGTCTTGCCGACCCCGCCTTTTCCAGAAGTAACGACCATGACTTCACTCATAGCGATATCCTCCTGAAAAATATTACGTCTTATATTTTACCTTAAAATCAAAAACTTTTCCAGTGTTATATGAAATCTTTGGCAAAGAAATGAAATTTCGTCAACGGCCTGGCGCTGATCTCTCCATGTTCCACGGAGGCAACCATCGGTCCCCGCCCCAGGCGTCTTCCCTTCTCGCCGCAATGCATGGCGGCATCGGCAATCCGAATCTGTAACGGCGCCATCTCCATCGCGCAGACGACAGCGTCCAGATTGCCGGAGACTCCGGCGTGAACGCTTCCGCGAAGCTCTCCGAGCACAATGACGCTGCCTCTGGAGGTCACCCGGCTGCCATGGTAGACATTGCCGATGATGACGAGGCTGGTCTCTGACTCCATCGATTCTCCCCGGTGGAGGTCGCCCCGGTAGAACTGTCCGGTGGCGGCGGAAAGCTCCATGAGCTTCTGGTTGAGCGCTTTTTCGCAGCGCTCGATCCGGTTCGCATCCTGATCAATCAGACAGAGCACCTCAATCCCGGAATTTTCTGTGATGGCATTGACAATGCGCAGCTCTTCCTGCGCCGTGAGCGCCCGGCCCTCCAGGATCAGCGCAATCTGGACATTCCCCCAGAATCTGGCGCTTTCCTTAAACTTTCTGGTCACCTCGTCAAGGAGCTCCTCGAAATCACACGCCGGATCCAGGATGACGGTCATGCCGGAACGGCTGCTTTTAATGATTACTCTGCTTTTCAAGCTGTTTCCCCTCTTTCCGGTTATCTCCTAATCTCCGATCGTGACGTTCGAGACGGCGGACGCACCTGTATGGATAATGGAATCCAGATCGGTATATCCATAGTAAAAACGGTAAACATCCCTGGCGATCGTCGCCGCGTTGGAGGAGGAATACCCGTAAGGAATATTCACGGTCACCGCAATCTCAGGATTGGCATAGGGGCCGTAGGATATAAAGAACGCATGGTTTCCCCGGGTTCTCGTCTCCTGTGCGGTACCGGTTTTTCCGGCAATCTCCACCTCCAGGTCCTGAAAAATTTTTTTGGCAGATCCGTTGGTGATCACGGACCGCATTCCCTGCTGAACCGCGTCCCAGGTGGACGAGGCGATATCAATCTGTCCGCTGATTTCCGGCGTATCGTCGCGTATCAGGATGCCCTCATAATCGGTCACCTTGTCAATCAGGCTCAGTTCAAAGACCGTCCCCCGGTTCGCGATCGCCGAAACGTACCGGGACAGCTGGACATTGGAAAAGGAATTGGTTCCCTGTCCCATGGCGGAGCGCTCCGGATCCTCCGTGGTTAATTCCGGATCCCGCTCGGAAATCTCAATGCCGGACAGACGATCCAGCCCGAACATGGCAGCGTATTTGCGCAGCATCTGAATGCCGCGGCTCGTCGAGTAGACGCCGTTCTCATCCGTAGAAAGCCGATGCGCCACCTCTGCAAAGAAATAGTTACAGGAATTTTCAATCCCTCCGGTCACTGTGAGAGCTCCATGTCTTCCAGGATAGATCCAGCATTTCACGGACGGAGTGATCTCATCGTACTCACCCGTACATTCGATCGTATCATAGAGACTGATCACGCCCTCCTCCAGTCCCGCGATGGCCGTGATCGGCTTGAACGTGGATCCGGGCGCCTTCTGGGCCTGTGTGGCATTGTTAAACAACGGCAGTGACAGATCGTCCCGAAGCTGGCTGAAATAAGCCGCGTCGACGGTTCCGGACAGCCGGTTATTGTCATAGCTCGGGTAGGTAACCAGCGCGCGGACCTCGCCGGTATTGACGTCCGTGATCACAACCGCCCCGGAGCAGGGATCCAGCGCCAGCTGCGCCGGCGTGATCTCAATGTTGCGGATCTTTTCCTGGATAAAGGTGTAGGCATAGGCCTCGCCGTTTGCGGTCAGAAGCTCTACCTGGCCGGGATCGTATTCCAGCACGCCCTGGGAGAACAGAGCCAGGCAGAGCTCGCGCCCGGTGATGGTTCCGTCGTTCACCAGATAGCGGCAGATCCGCTTGGAAAATGCGTTGTCATCCTTAAGCTGCTCCATCACATAATCGACCAGAACCGCATAGATGTCGTCTGCGCCGGAGTATTTGCTCTGAATATTCAGGCGGGTCGTGTCAATCCAGCTGTCCGAGATTCCCGCATAAATGTAATCCCGGAGGCTGATCTCATCGTCCTTCCAGGCCAGGTATTCCTCGCTGTTCTGGTCGATGTCCTCCGTCCGGATGATTCCGACAGTCGGCCCGGACAGGTAATTATAAATATAAACCATATAGGACATCATATCGTTTGGCAGGTCCTTCATTTTGGTCGCGTACTCGCTCAAAAGCTCGGCCCGGATCCGCTCCAGGATCTGATCCTTGGAAGAACGGAAGGTGGCATAGATCTCCCGTTCGATTTCCGATGCGTCATCCTGCGCCATATGGTTTAAGGAGAGAACATTATTGTTGATCAACTGATAATAGGCGTCCTTCACGGGGATCTCAATCTTTGAGGAATCCGTGGAGGAGGTAATCTCGACATCGTGATCCACCAGCTTACTCGCCAGAATACCAGCCAGCTGCTTTTCTATCAGATGGTAAATTCCGATCTGCAGATCCCGGTCGATCGTCAGGTAAACGTCATTTCCGGTTGTCGGCTCCGTCTCGGAAACCACCTCGCGGATATTTCCCATATTGTTGACAATCAGGTTTCGATATCTGTTGCGGTTGTTTATCTCAGACTCCATCGAAGCCTCGCTCCCGGTTCGTCCGATGATATCGTTCAGCTCATATTCCTCATCGGTCTTTTTCAGCTCCTCGAGCTGCTCCTCCGGGATCTTGCCCGTGTAGCCGATGATGGGGGCAAAGTAAATCGCGTCATTGTAGCGGCGGATGGTCGACTGGGCAATCTCCACTCCCAGGAGCTGATCCGAGTGCTCCATGATATCGGCGACCGTCTCATCATCCACATAGGAGGTAATCGTGCTGGCCTCATAGCGGCGGAAGGATACCAGAGACATGGTATAACGGATATTGACAATCTGCAGAATCTCCCAGTCTGTCAGGATAACCGCATTGCCATCCTCATCCACAAGCCCGTCCAGACGATAGGCCGCCGCCTTCTGTTCGACCGCTTCCTTTGCCGTGATCGCGGAAGGATATTTCCCGTCTGCGTCATCCAGGTCATCCGTCGACCGTAATCCGTAGAAATCGCGCAGGAAGCGTTTCCTGGCCGCCTCTGAGCTGCTCGTGTAGATCATGGCGCCATCCTGATCCATCGCGATCTCCATCCTGCCCTCGACGCTGTATCCATGCTTTCCCAGAATGCGCACCAGACTGACCAGCATGCGGTTCATGGTCTCGTCGCTCGTATAGTCTCCGGTATTCTGAATCGTGACCGTATAAGCCAGTTCGTTGTAAGCCAGCAGATAACCGTTGCGGTCGTAAATGTTGCCGCGCGTCCCGGGCGTCGTCACAGTCTTTTCCGTCAGCTGCACGTACTGATCCAGATACTCTTCTCCCTTCACAATCTGAAGGTCAAACAGCTTAAGAACCAGAACGGCAAACATGGCGGCAAACAGCACAGAAAGAGCAAACAGGCGGGAAAAGAAAATTCGTTTTAAAAATTCCCTCAGCACTTCCAGTAAATCTCTCAGCAAAATATCATCCTCTCCTGTCTTCCATCTCCCGAAGCCGCCGGTCCGTTGACAAAAACAGGCGGTAGATCAGCAGAGTCGTCACCGTCGTAAAAATGATTTCCGGAATGACGATCTCCCCGGCATAGTAAAAAATATCCAGCCGGTTGCGGATCAGGAAACGGAGGACATAGATATAAAGGTTGTAAACCAGCTCGTTCACCAGACTCAGGAACAACGGCAGCGTGATATAATCCTCGTAATAGTATTTGGTAAAGATCCCGTTAAAATAACCAATATTCACAAAAAGCAGCGTATAGAACCCGAAAGGTCCGCTGTAAAACAAATCAAGCAGAATTCCGGCAAGCAGCCCGTAATACATCCCGGCGTTCTTCCCGTGAATAAAGCCGAAGGAAAAGGTCAGGATCAGCAGCAGGTTCGGCGTGGCCGTCAGAAACGGAATCAGCGGGAAAATACAGTTCTGAATGGTGAAGGCGACGATCATCAGTATGATGTTGAACAGGATTCGCCTCATGATCCTCCCTCCCGGACGTCCGCCCCCCAGTCGGCAGTCAGATCCTCCTTTAACTGTGTGATGACCAGGACCTCCTGAAGACTGTTAAAATCCGCCACCGGAACCAGGTAACCGGACCTGGTCAGCCTGGTGTCATCCAGGGTAATGTCCGTCGCATATCCGATGAGAATCCCGGGCAGATACTTGGAACTGATATTGGAGGTAACAATCCGGTCGCCGTCCTTGACATCCCCATCCTCCGCGATGTTTGTAATCCTTAAGCGTCCCTCGGAAAAAAGAGTCAGATCGCCGGAAACGATACAGCTGTCGCCGGACTGCTGCGCCATCCCGCTCACACGGCTGACGTCGTCGATGATCGAGCGCACGGTCGCATAATTCGCGCCGACGTCGGTCACAATGCCGACCAGACCGCCGGAGGCAATGACGTTCGCGTCCACCCGGACGCCGTCCGCCGATCCCTTATTGATCCGGAAAACCTGAAACCAGTCGCCGGAATCCTTCGCGATAACCCGCGCGCCGATTTTCTCATACTGCATATAATCCTGATCCAGATCATAGAGGCTGCGGAGGCGGTTTAACTCAAACTGCTCTGAGCGGAGACGGTTGTTCTCCTCCACCAGCTCGTCGATCCGGTTCTGTAGCTCCTGTCGCTCTTCCATCGCCGTCGTCAGGCTCGCATAGTTGACCGCGGTATTGTAGAGAGTCGTCCCGGCCCGGTTGATGCCGGACTGGATCGGGTTCAGGAAATAACCGATCCCGCTCCGCAGAGGGTTCAAAAAGCCGTCACGGAATGATGTGACGGCGATCAGGATGACGCAGAAGACGGACAGCCCGATCAGGATAAATCTGCTTCTCTTTGATTCCATTAACAAAATCCCCGTTCCTTCATACTGACATAGGAGGCGTCCCCGAGCACAATTTGATCGAGCAGGCCGATCACTATCAGATTCCCTGCCTCCCGGACGCGCCTGGTCAGGATAATGTCCTCCTGGCTTGGACTCGGATCTCCGCTCGGATGGTTGTGGACCAGGATCAGGCTGACCGCCTGATACCTCAGCGCTTCAATGAAAATCTCTCTCGGCGAAGCCAGAGCCGCGTTGACCGTGCCCTTGGAGAGAAGGACATCCCCGATCATCACCTGCTTTGAGTTAAAAAGCATCGCGCGAAACATCTCCTGCTCCAGATGGCGCATATCCTCCCGGTAGTAATCGGCCACATCCCGCGCCTCCACAAAGCGCCTGGTATTTCCGGTCACGCGGCCCTTCCAGATCCGGCGGGACAGCTCGCCGATGCACAGAAGCTGAATGGCCTTCACCTCTCCAATCCCGTGAATCGCAGTTAACTGCGGCAGAGTGAGGTGCAAAAGGCCCAGGAGACCCTCCTGCGGACCGTTTAAAGACAGAATCTGCCTCGCAAGCTCCAGGGAGCTTGCCCTGTTTGAGCCGGTGCGTATCACAACGGACAGAAGCTGGGCGTCCGTCAGATGCTCCGGTCCCTCCTTCAGACAGCGCTCATAGGGCTGCTCTTCCTTCGGCAGATCCTTCATGTTCATATGTTTCATAGGTTTCCCTCCCGTTCATGCCTCTCAAAGGATCCTGTCTGCGGGATGGAAACGAATTCGGCTATGCCTTACAGTGTATCACAAATCAAAAACGGTGTACACCTCAAAACAAAAAGTTTAGAAATCCTTAATCAAGTGTGACAAGCCCAGCGTCGATGAGCGCCTGAAGCGCCTTCAGGATGCCCATCTTCGCGTGATACCAGGTCAGGCCGCCCTGAAAATAAACGGCATAGGGAGGCTTGATGGGGCCGTCGGCGGAAAGCTCGATGGAGGAGCCCTGCACAAAAGCGCGCGCCGCCATGATGACCGGCGCGTCATAGCCCGGCATGTCCCAGGGC
>JAJQCO010000066.1:14288-23201 GCA_021202655.1 Clostridiales bacterium
CCTGGATTCCCTTGCAGAAGGCGATCACGCCTTCCGGTTTCCCGAAGGTGATGGCCTGGATAATATCGTGGCGGGACTCGACGCCATTCGGCACGACCGCAAAGCCCAGGCGTTCAAACAGATTGGCGGCGAAAATGGCTCCCTTTAAGGCGCCCGCCGTCACGGTCGGGGAAAGGAAAAATCCCTGGAAGAAGGACTGGTTTAAGCCAAGGCTGGCGCCGACCTCTTTTCCCAGGCCAGGAGCGCTCAGACGGTAGGAAGCGTTATCCACGCAGTCCTTCCGGCCGGCGATATAGCCGCCGATCGGCGCCAGACCGCCGCCCGGATTTTTGATCAGGGAGCCGACGATCATATCCGCGCCGACGTCCGTCGGCTCGATTCGCTCGACAAATTCCCCGTAACAGTTGTCAACCATACAGATCACATCCGGCCGGAGCTTTTTGATAAAAGCGATCAGTTCGCCGATCCGTGCGACGGAAAGCGTCGGGCGGGTGGCATATCCTTTCGAGCGCTGGATGGTCACCAGCCTGGTCTTTTCTGTCAGCGCGCGCTCGATCGCCGGGAAATCGAAGGAGCCGTCCGGGAGGAGATCCACCTGCCGGTAGATCACGCCGTACTCTTTCAGGGAACCGCGGGATTCGCGGATGCCAATGACCTCTTCCAGCGTATCGTATGGCTTGCCGACCGGCGAGAGGAGCTCATCCCCGGGGCGCAGGTTGCCGGAAAGGGCAATGTGCAGCGCATGCGTGCCGCTGATCAGATTCGGACGCACCAGGGCGCTCTCCGTGTGAAAGGTCCGCGCAAAGACATCCTCCAGCGTGTCGCGCCCGAGATCATTATAGCCGTATCCGGTCGTCGCCGCAAAATGGATGTCGCTGACCCGCGCCTCCTGCATCGCTTTCAGGCCCTTCATCGGATTGTATTCCGCCGTCACATCAATGGCGGCGAAACGTCCCGCAAGCTTCTCCTCGATCTCCCGGCCAAACAAAAGGACGTCACGGCTGACGCCCATGGATTCGTATATCTGTTCCAGTTCCATATCTGTTTTCTTACTCCCTTTATCTTATTTCCTTTCCTTCCGGATTTTCATTTGCCGCGGCAAACGGAAGCGTCGTCCTTTGACCGCTTCGTCCGGCTTCCTGCGCGAAAGCTCCGGCAGGAATCTCCGCACTCGGCAAGGATGTGGGCAAGGATTTTTTCCTGATCCCAGGCAAAATCCTCCATCATAATCCATCTCACATCCCGCTCCCGCTTAAACCATGTGACCTGGCGCTTGGCAAAACGCCGCGTATCCCGCTTGAGGACGCGAACCGCCTCATCCAGAGAGCAGATTCCGTCCAGATAGTCCAGAATCTCCTTGTAGCCCAGTCCCTGCATGGAAGTCATTCCGCGGCGGCAGCCCATACTCCGGAGGGCTTCCACCTCAGCTACCAGCCCCTGTGCGATCATCTGGTCGACACGCCGGTCGATCCGCTCGCAGAGCAGCTTCCGATCGCAGTTTAACACATAACAATATGCGTCGTAAGGAGATTCCTTCTGCCGTTCCTCCCGGTTGTGGGCAGAAATTTTCTGTCCGGTCATCCGATAAAATTCGATCGCGCGGATGACGCGCCTGCGATTATTGGCGTGGATGGCTTCTGCGGATTCCGGATCGATTTCGGCAAGCATCTGATGAAGAAAGTCATTGCCTCTTTCCTCTGCCAGCTGCTCCAGCTCGCGGCGGATCGTCTCTCCGCCGTCGTTTTCCTTAAAATCAACGTCGTAGAGCAAAGCCTGAATATAAAATCCGGTTCCTCCGACAAGAATGGGAATCCGCTTTTTCTCATAGATCTTTGCCATGGCTTCCTTTGCCATTTCCTGAAAACGGGTGACGTTAAAATCCTCCCGCGGATCAAGCACGTCGATCAGATGGTGCGGGATCCCTCCCATCTCTTCTCTGGTAATTTTGGCAGATCCCACATCCATGTAACGGTATACCTGCATGGAATCGGCGCTGATGATCTCACCGTCCAGGGCTTTGGCCAGTTTGATGGAAAGCGCGGTTTTTCCGACCGCGGTTGGCCCGGTCAGGCATATGACAGGATCCTTCATGGATGGGAACTCCTTTCTCCGGCCATCGCATATGGAAATACTTCTCTATACGATGCGCTTGAATTTCTTCTCAATCTCATACTTGCTCATGGAGATAATGGTTGGCCTGCCATGCGGGCAGGCATATGGATTTTCAAGCTCCAGAAGCTTTTCGATCAGCTCGTCGGCCTCCGCGAAGCTCATTGCGTGATTGCCCTTCACCGCCGCCCGGCAGGACATGGACGCAACCTTCTCATAGATGAGGTCGGTATTTCCGTTAAGAGCTTCTTCGGAAAGATGATCCAGCAATTCCAGCAGAAGATCCTTCTTCGCGATGGAAAACAGATTGTCCGGCACGCCGCGCACGGCGTATTCCCGCCCGCCGAAATGCTCAATTTCAAATCCGATATCGGAGAAAATCCTTTTGTGATTTTCCAGCATCAGCGCTTCCCTGCTGCCCAGAGTAAGGATGATCGGCGGATGAATCTGCTGGCAGGTGTGTTCCCTGGTCTTTAACGTCGACATAGTCTTCTCATAGAGGACCTTTTCATGCGCGGCATGCTGGTCGATGATGTACAGCTGGTCGCCAAACTCTACCATCCAGTAGGTGTCGAACAGCTGGCCGATCAGACGATGGCGGCTGCGGGATTTTGGCTCGAGAAGCTTATCTCCAAAAAGCTCCATCTGCTCGCCGGACGAAAATTCCGGCTGAGGATCTGTTTTTCCATCCTCTTTTTTCTCCGGAGTCTGAGCAGGCGCCGCTATTGATGACTCTGAGGACGAAGCCGCAGATGCCGCTATCGACGACTCTGCGGACAAATCTCCGGATGGCGTCGCCGACGGAGCCGCGGTCAGAAGCGCGGTCAGCTCCGGATTCACATGAAGATCCGGATAGCTTGCCGTAAGATGCTTCGGATATGCCCCGCCTCCCTTTTCCTCTGCCAAAGAAGGGGCTTGGGGGGCGGCAACCGATTTTGTCGTCATGTCGCTTTTGTAATTGATCCGGCTCTCTGCGACCCGGTCAGTCAGCAGTTCTCTTGAAAGAGGCTCTGCCGCCCGGATATGAGATTTTTCCGGCGCAGCAGCATTAGAGGAGGCTGGCTCTGCCCGCTTTCTTCCACGTTGCTCCTCTTCCTCTGTCACGATCTCCGGGATCAGCTCATGATTTGCCAGGACTCCGGCGATGGCGTCGCGAACGGCGCGAAACATCAGCTCTCCGTCGCGAAACCGAAGCTCCATCTTGGTCGGATGCACGTTGACATCCAGAAATTCCGGCTCGACTGTCACATAGAGCAGCGTAAACGGATATTTATGCTGCATCATGAACGGCCGGTAGGCCTCTTCGATCGCCTTACAGATGACCGGGTTGCGGATATAGCGGCCATTGATAAAATAAAGCTCAAAATTCCGGTTGCTCCGCGCAATGACAGGCTTTCCGACATATCCCTTCACCGAAACCAGCTCTCCGCGGCTCTCCACGGCCATCAGATGGGAGGCGATCTCCCTTCCGTAGATCGTGTAAATCATATCCTTCAGATTGTGGTTGCCGGAGGTGTGGAGCTTATTCTGGCCATTCTGGATCAGACGGACGGAAAGCTCCGGATGGGAAAGGGCAATCTTCTCCACGAGATCCGCGACATGGGCGCCCTCTGTCATGGCAGTCTTTAAAAATTTTTTCCGGACCGGCGTGTTATAAAACAGGTTCCGCACAAGGAAGGTCGTTCCATCCGGCGCGCCGACCTCCTGCAGCTCCTTTTCCTGTCCGCCCTCAATCTGGTAACGGTTCCCGGCCAAGCTGTCCGACGTCTTGGTGATCAGTTCGATCTGCGCGACAGAGGCAATGCTGGAAAGCGCTTCTCCTCGAAATCCCAGCGAGGAAACGGTAACCAGATCCTCCGCGGATCGGATCTTGCTTGTCGCATGGCTTAAAAAAGCCAGCGGGATATCTTCCTTTGCAATCCCACAGCCGTTGTCCGTCACACGGATCAGAGAAATTCCGCCGTCCCGAGTCTCGACTGTGACAGCCGTCGCCCTGGCGTCGATCGCGTTCTCCATCAGCTCCTTGACGACGGACGCGGGACGCTCGATGACCTCGCCTGCGGCGATCTGATTGATGGTATCCTGATCAAGGACGTGGATCATAAGACAGAATCCTCCTTCGTATTTCGCATGCAGCCGGTCACGCGCCCGGCCTGCTTCAGCCGTTCCAGCGGTTATTCAGCTTTGTCTGCAATCGGTACAGGGTGTTCAGCGCGTCGATGGGCGTCATGTTCCCCAGCTCCATGTCCCGGATCTCCGCGATGATATCATCCTCTCTCACCGTTTCAGACAGCGTGAGCTGGTTGCGCTCCACATCATCCGGCTTCGGAACGGGCCTGTGCGCCGCCTGCCCGGCGCTGCTCTCCGCGATCTCCCGCGCGCGGTTTGCCAGATCCGTGGTCGCCAGCTCCTCGACGAGCTCCTTCGCCCGCCGGATGACCGACTCCGGTACGCCTGCCAGCTTAGCCACCTGGATACCGTAGCTCTTGTCCGCGCCTCCCTTTACAATCTTTCGCAGGAAGACAATTTCATCGCCCTGCTCCTTGACGGCGATGCAGTAATTGGTGACGCCGTTCATCAGCCCTTCCAGCTCGGTCAGCTCGTGATAATGTGTGGCAAAAAGCGTCTTTGCCCCCAGAAGCTTCGGATTGGCAATGTGCTCGATCACTGCCCAGGCAATCGAGAGTCCGTCAAACGTGCTCGTCCCACGTCCAATTTCATCCAGAATGATCAGGCTGCGCTTCGTGGCGTTGCGCAGGATATTCGCGACCTCTGTCATTTCCACCATAAAGGTGCTCTGCCCGCTTGCCAGGTCGTCGGATGCCCCGACGCGGGTGAAGATCCGGTCACAGATGCCGATATTGGCCCGGTCCGCAGGGACAAAGCTGCCGATCTGGGCCATGAGGACGATCAGCGCCGTCTGGCGCATATACGTCGATTTGCCCGCCATATTGGGGCCGGTGATGATGGAAACGCGGTTTTTTCCATTGTCCAGATATGTATCGTTCGCCACAAACAGATCGTTTGGCATCATCTTTTCCACAACCGGATGGCGGCCGCCGCGGATCTGGATGACGCCCCGCTCGTTGATGCCCGGCTTGACATAATTGTTCCGCATGGCGACGGTTGAGAGCGACACAAAGACATCGACCGCCGCGACGGCGCGCGCCGTCTTCTGAATCCTCACGACCTCCGCCGCCGTGGCGTCCCGAATCTGACAGAAGTGATCATATTGCAGAGAGGAAAGCCGGTCCTCCGCCCCGGGAATGATGTGCTCCCGCTTGTTTAATTCGTCGGTCGTATAGCGCTCCGCGTTCACCAGCGTCTGTTTGCGGACAAAATAAGGCGGAACCAGATCCTTAAAGGAATTGGTCACCTCAAAATAGTAGCCGAACACCTTGTTGAACTTGATTTTCAGATTCTTAATCCCTGTCTTTTCGCGTTCCCTCGCTTCCAGCTCGGCGAGCCAGTCCTTACCCTCTGTCTTGGCATGGCGCAGGGTGTCGGCTTCCTCCGAAAAGCCCTCCCGGATGATTCCTCCCTCGCGGATGGTGATCGGAGGCTCGTCGACAATCGCCCGGCTGATCAGGTCGTTTAAGTCGGACAGCTCGTCAAGATCCTCCTCAATCCCCCGCAGATCGCGGCTGGTAAATTCCTTAAGCAGGCGCTTGATATGCGGAACCATGGCAATGGAATGCGCAAAGGCAAGCAGGTCGCGCGGATTTGCCGTCTTGTAGCTGATCCGTCCAATCAGCCGCTCCAGGTCGTAGACCGGATTCAGATACTCGCCAAGCTCTTCTCTGCTGATGTAATTCAGATTCAGCTCCTCAATCGCATTCTGGCGCTCCAGAATCTGTTCGCGGTCGATTAACGGCTGCTCGATCCAGGTGCGCAGAAGACGCGCGCCCATGGCGGTGCGCGTCTTATCGAGAACCCATAACAGACTGCCCCGCTTCTGCTTCTCCCGCATGGTTTCCAGAAGCTCCAGATTTCTTCTCGTAGAAGTGTCCAGAACCATAAAGTTGCCGGTCGAATAGGGGACAATGGTCGTCAGATGCTCGAGGGTATTCTTCTGCGTCTCATAGAGATACTGAAGAACCGCTCCCGCCGCCAGGATCCCGCTGTCGTAATCCGCCAGGCCAAGCCCGTCCAGGCTTCCGACCCGGAAATGCTCCTTTAACACCCGTCGGCAGCTGTCCTCCTGGAAATAACGGCTGTCCACGGAGGATACCGTAAAATGATACCGCTCCTTCAGCTCGTCCAGGCGGATGCCGGACATGAGAAAGGCGTCGTTGTAGATGAGCTCTGCGGGAGAAAAACGGTTGATCTCGTCAAAAAGGGAGCGCTCGGAAGCGACCTCCGTGACCAGGAAATCTCCGGTGGAAATATCTGCCGCCGAAATTCCTATTTTCCGGTCGCCCAGATAGACGATTCCCATCAGGTAATTATTTTTTGTCTCATCCAGAGCCTGGGTGCTGGTGATCGTGCCGGGCGTGACCACACGGATCACCTCCCGCTTCACCAGTCCCTTCGCCAGCTTCGGATCCTCCATCTGCTCGGCGATCGCCACTTTATAGCCCTTCTGTACCAGACGGCTCAGATAGCTGTCGCCCGCATGCCAGGGAACGCCGCACATGGGCGCCCGCTCCTCAAGCCCGCATTCCTTCCCGGTCAGGGTGAGCTCCAGTTCTTTGGACACAATCTTTGCGTCGTCAAAAAACATTTCGTAGAAATCTCCCAGCCGATAAAACAGGATGCAGTCGGCATACTGTTTCTTTGTCTCCATATACTGAGCCATCATCGGTGATAATCCAGTCACTTTTCCAAACTCTCCTTATCTGCCACCCTGCCCATATAGTAAAAGCCTCTGCTTTCCTCCAGGTAAACCTGGACAATGGAGCCGATGAGTGTCTGATCTCCCGGAAAATGAACGATCGTGTTATTTTCGAGCCGTCCGGTCACATATCCGTCCAGATGGTCGTCCAGGCTTTCCACCAGCGCCCCCTGAACCGTTCCGGTATGGCGGCTGCACACCTCGCCGGCGATCTGCTGAACCTCCTTTAACAGACGGTCAAACCGCTCCTTCACCACGTCCTCCGCAACCTGCTCCATCGTAGCCGCAGGCGTCCCCTGGCGGATAGAATACTGAAAGGTAAAGGCGCTGTCAAAACGGACGCGCCGGATGACGTCCAGGGTTTCCTGAAAATCCTCCTCCGTCTCGCCGGGAAAGCCGACGATGATGTCTGTCGTCAGAGAGATATCCGGCACGGCGGCGCGGATTCGCTCCACCAGGGACAGGTAATCCTCTTTCGTATATTTCCGGTTCATTTTCTTTAAGATCCGGCTGCTGCCGGACTGAAGCGGAAGATGCAGATGAGCGCATACCTTATCGCAGTCCCTCATAACCTCGATCAGCTCCTCTGAGAGATCCTTCGGATGAGACGTCATGAAACGAATGCGCCGAATCCCCTCAATCTCGCTTACCCGGCGCAAAAGCGCGGCAAAGGAAATCGGTTCCCGCAGATTTTTTCCATAGGAATTCACATTCTGACCAAGCAGCATGACCTCAATCACGCCGTCCGCGGCCAGTCTGCGGATTTCCTCCAGGATTTCCTCCGGCTCGCGGCTCCGCTCTCTTCCCCGCACGTAGGGAACAATGCAATAGCTGCAGAAATTGTTGCAGCCAAACATGATATTGACGCCTGATTTAAACGGATATTTGCGCTCGATGGGGAGATCCTCCACAATCTCCTTCGCCGACTCCCAGATATCCACAACCATGTTTCCCTGCGCAATCCGCTCAAAAAGGATCTCGGCCAGCTTGAAAATATTGTGCGTGCCAAAGATCAGATCGACGTGGGAATAACTCTTTCTGATCTTTTCGATCACCGCCGACTCCTGCATCATACAGCCGCACAGGCCGATGAGCATCCGCGGATGCTTCCGTTTCATGGTGCGCAGATACCCCAGGCGTCCGTAAACCTTCTGGTTTGCGTTATCGCGGACGGTGCAGGTGTTGTAAAGAACGAAATCCGCCTCCTCACTCTCCCACTCCTGGAATCCGATCTCTTCCAGAATTCCGAGCAGCTTTTCCGAATCTCTCGCGTTCATCTGACAGCCAAAGGTCACGACATTTGCCGTCCCGATCCGCCCGTTTTTCTGCAGATTTTCCAGGCATTCTTTCCCATATCGGGACAGGGCTTCGCCGGTGGCTAACGCCCGCTCAAATTCCGCCGTAAAATACGCCCGGTCCGCCTCGATAAAATACTGCTGGCGGGCCGGCTCCTTCTCGGGCGCGGCCGCCCGAATCCGGTCAAAATCGGTATCCCTGTTTTTTACACACAGATCCATGTTCTGGCCTTCCTTTCATGCGTGATGGCGCGCCGCGACAGCGGCGCATATCTGTTTATCATAAGGAGCGACTGGAAATCACCGTTTCTCCGGTCAGGATCCGATCCATTTTCCGATCCCAGTCTTCACAGGGAAGCGTTTCCAGAACCTGGAACGGATAGGCGATGGCAATGCGCAGATGATCTGGTTCCTCCGCAAAAAAGCGGTCGTAATATCCGCCGCCGTAGCCGATCCGGCTGCCATCCCGGCCAAACGCAAGCCCCGGCGTGACGACCGGACCGGGACGGCCAAGCGCGGGCGAACAGTCCGGTCCCGGCTCCGCAATCTCCATATATCCCGGCCTCAGCTCATCCTTTCCATGTACCAGATAAAAACGCATGCGTTTTCCCTCTACACGCGGCAGGGCAACCGGAAGCCGACGTTCCCAGAGAATCTGAAGGAAGGCGCGGGTGT
>JAJQCO010000066.1:23211-30243 GCA_021202655.1 Clostridiales bacterium
GCGCTGGTGTCTGCCTCCCCACGGCAGGAGACGTAGCAGTAAACGACGAAATCCGCCGCGGGAGGATTTTCGGCGGGAAGCACGCCGTTTCGCGGATCCAGCAGCTGATTCCGAATCGCATGGTTAAGCCTCTGCCTTTCTTCGTCGGCCATCTCACTTCGCAGCCGCTTCATTTCCCTGCGGATTCCCTGCCTCCGCTCTCTGTCGGCAGCCGTCAGCCTGACCTGTTCCATCAGGAATTCCTCTCGTTTACGCCGCCGTATTTCTTTCCCAGATCCGTGATGCTTCCGTCCGCCTCCCGGATGGAAATGCTGTTCAGATTTGCGCGCATGCTTCCGCGGATCGCGTCCATGTACTCTTTGCGAAGCGCTGCCTGCTCGGCCTTCTCCTCCTCCGAAAGTCCCACGGATTTGGATTTGTGATACAGCGTGTTGATCCGGTCAATTTTGCTCTGATCCATGATAAATATCCTCTTTAATATCTGTAGTTGATGTAGTTCATCAAATCAAAATCCTGATTCGGATGCGCCAGGAACAAGGTTCCCTTCTCTTCTCCGCAGAGAATGTCGTGGACAATTGAGACGTCCGCGGCATTGGCGATCACCATATCCGATCCGCTGTCCGTCGCGATGCGCGCCGCCGCGAGCTTCGCCGCCATGCCGCCGGTTCCCACATCGCTGCCCGCCGAATCCTTCCCCATCTCCAGAAGCTCCTTTGTGATCTCCGGCACAAGATGGATAAAGCCTGCCTCTGGGTTGCGATGCGGATCGTCCGTATACAGACCGTCGATATCAGAGAGCAGGATCAGAAGATCCGCCCCGATTAAGGCCGCCACGATAGCAGACAGACGGTCGTTATCGCCAAACTGAATCTCATGGGTGGCAACGGTATCATTTTCATTTACAACCGGCACAGCGCCAAGCTTTAACAGCTCGTCAAACGTATTCTGCGCATTGTAGCGGGAATCGTCATGCGTCATCGTGCTCTTGGTCAGCAGAACCTGCGCCGCGATACAGTTGTACTCGGAGAAAATCCGCTGATAGACCATCATCAGCCTGGCCTGGCCAATGGCGGAGTACGCCTGCTTTTCGGTGAGCGTGCCGGGGCGTTTCTGGATGCCAAGCGTCTGCCGTCCCGCCGCCATGGCGCCGGATGAGACGAGGACAACCTCGCGCCCCTCGCCCTTTAGGTCGCAGATGATCCGCACCAGCTGTTCAATCTTGAGAAGATTCATATTGCCCGTCTCCGGATGGGTCAGAGACGAAGAACCGATCTTGATGACGATCCGTTTCTTTCCCTTCAGTAATTCTCTTTCTGTCATAAGTCCTCCCGGACAGGTCATCCTGTCGTCTGTATTTATCGGTTCGCCTGCGGCATGTACCGTGCGGCAACCGCCTCCGCCGCTCTCACGCCGTCCATGGCCGCCGAGGTAATCCCCCCGGCGTAGCCTGCGCCTTCGCCGCACGGATAGAGACCGCGAATCTGGCTCTCCAGCCCTTCATTTCTCGGAATCCGTACCGGCGAGGAGGTCCGGCTCTCGACTCCGGCCAGCAGAGCGTCCGGCCTGTCAAAGCCGTCTATCATCCGGCCAAAGCGTTCCATCGCCTCCAGATATGCCAGATTAAGCGCCTCCGGCATGATAGAACGGACGTCGGCAAGAGCCCACATCCCACACATCTGCGGCTCGATCTCTCCGACCGCGCGGCTGATCCGATTTTCCCGGAAATCCCCGTACAGCTGGACCGGGATTCTCCCTCCCGCGGCCGCAAACGCCCGTTCCTCCAGCATGCGCTGGAAGGCGACTCCTCCCAGAGGAGTCGGATCCGGAAAATCCTCCGGCGTCACCGTCACAATGAGGGCGCTGTTCGCGTTGATCCCGTCCCGCCGGTGATTGCTCATCCCGTTTACGGCAAGACGTCCTTCCTCTGAGGATGCGTTCACCACGTAACCGCCCGGACACATGCAGAACGAATAGACGCCGCGCCCGCCTGCCGTCCTGGCCGTCAGCTTGTAGCTCGCCGCGCCCAGTGCGCCGACATCCTCTCTCCCATACTGCGAGCGATTGATCATCGCCTGCGGGTGCTGGATCCGAAGCCCTACGGCAAAGGCCTTCGCCTCCATCGGAACGCCGCGCCGAAGCAGCATCTGAAAGGTGTCCCTGGCCGAATGCCCAATGGCAAGGATCACCGCCTGCGCGGGAATGGTTTCACGGGTGACCGGAGCCGCATGAGAGGAGGCGCCGGATTCCGTGACGACTCCGGTGACTCTCCCGGCCGCAAGCATCAGATCCGTCACCTGACATCCGAAACGTACCGTCCCTCCCAGCCGGATGATCTCCTCCCGGATCGATTTCACAATCCCGGACAGGACATCGGTTCCGATGTGGGGCTTCTGTTCATAGAGAATCTCCGGATCCGCACCGAATTCACAGAATGTCTCCAGAACCAGCCGATTACGCCCGGAGGAATCCTTCACCAGGGTATTCAGCTTGCCATCCGAAAAGGTTCCCGCGCCGCCCTCCCCGAACTGGACGTTCGAACGGGTATCCAGAACGCCGCCGCGCCAGAAATCCCGCACCCGCTCCGTGCGGGTATCCACATCCTCTCCCCGCTCCAGAAGGATCGGACGATATCCGTGCCGCGCCAGCATCAGGCCGGCGAAAAGCCCGGCGGGGCCTGTGCCGACAATCACCGGCGGAGTCTTCTGCTCCTCTGTTCCACAGGGCGGAAACCGGTATGCCTGCTCCCGGCAGATCGCAATCTGCGGATGCTTCGCCCGCCTCACCGTCTCCGCCTCGTGCGCTGTCTCTACGTCCACCGTATAGCTGTAGAAAAGCGTCGGCTTCTTTCTGGCGTCGAGCGACCGTCTCCTGATATGTATCGAACGGATTTCCTCCGGAGAAATCCGCAGCTGTTTTGCCGCTTTCTTCTTTAAGTCCTCCCGGGCATGTCCGACCGGGAGCGTAAGCTGTGAAATCCGTATCATGGCTTCCTTTCCGTGGGGGCGTTCTTTTCTCTCTGAGCCTGCCGCGCGGCGCATCGTCCGGCGATCGCGCCTGTCGACCAGGCCCACTGCAGATTATATCCGCCGCAGACGCCGTCCACATCCAGAATCTCTCCCGCAAAATACAGGCCTGGAACCAGCTTCGATTCCAGGCTGTTTGGCCGGATCTGTCCAGTGTCGACGCCCCCGCAGCAGACCTGCGCCTGCTCGAAGGGATTCGTCCCTGTCACCGTCGCCTCAAATTGTTTCAGACCCCTCACAAGCGCTTCCAGCTCACTTTCATTCAGGGCAGATACCTGTTTTTCTGAATCGATGCCGGAGCGTTTCAGGAGTACCGCCGCGATCTTTTTATTCACGACGCCGAGCAGGAAATCGCCCGCCCGCCGGTAGGAGAGGTTGTTTTTCCTGACGTTTAAAAATTGCGCGGTGTCGCCCATGCTCTTCGACGGCAGGAAATCAATCTGCGCCGTCACCCGCTGCCTGTGGTCAATCGCCTTTGAAGCAAAGCGGCTGACCTGAAACGCAGGAATTCCGGAAATCCCGTAATCGGTAAGCTGAAGCTCTCCCTTATCCGCGGCGATCGTCCGTCCGCCACAGTTAAGCTTCACGCCGGCTTCGCAGCGCACTCCGGCCAGTTGTTTAAAGAAGCCCTCCTCACAGCGCAGAGCCACCAGGGCGGGCAGGGGCTTGATAATCCGATGGCCGAAGGCCTCCGCAAGTCGGTAGCCGCTCCCATCGGAGCCGGTCACCCGCGCCGCCTTCGATCCGGCAGATAAAATCAGGGCAGAGCCCTGATATTCCCCAAGCGTCGTCTCTACGAGAAACCGGGAATGGCTGTCTTTGGGCTTCCGCACGCCAAGCACCTCGCATCCGACCACCACCCTTACGCCGCGATGATCCGCTTCCAGCCGCAGGGCGTCCAGAACTGCCGAAGCCTGTTCGGAATTCGGGTAAATGTATCCCCCTTTGTTCTTGGTCTCAATCCCGATCTCGTCAAAAAAGGTCAGCGTATCCCAGACGGAAAACCGGTCCAGAATCCGCATCGGAAACTGCTTCTGGCCACATCGGTAATGCTCCGGGCGAATCGACAGATTGGTCATGTTGCAGCGGCCGTTTCCCGTAGACAAAAGCTTCCTGCCCACACGGTCCATATGTTCCAGGATTGTCACGTCGGCGCCTGATCTGGCCGCCTGTATGCCGGCCATCAGGCCGGCCGCTCCGCCTCCGATGATCAGAATCTGTCTCTCCAAGTTTTTTCCTCCGTAAACGACGATCTGTTGTCCGTAGATCATTGTATCCAGTTTAGGCAATGTTTTCAAGTCTTTTTTTCGCCACAGCTATCGGGAACGACAAAAATGATTTGTCGTTCAGCTTGTATAGGATTCCAGATAATTATACACCTCAATCATCGAGGGAAACCAGAGACCGTCCTTCAGCCTGTCCCGCTCTTCGTCCGGGAAATCCACCAGAGGGACATGGGTATGGAGGTAGACCGTCCGCCGATCCTTCAGAAAGACAAGCAGCACGCCGTCCTCGGCGATGAGACAATATTCCCCCGTCAGATTTTCATGAGCTGCGTCCGGCTGGTTCGCCGCCTTCGCCTCATGCTCCTCAGCAACCGGCTCCGTGTCCGCGGGGAGCGTTTCCATCGGCTCGTCTGATTCCCGCAAAGCCGGTTCTCCTCCGCTTCCCGCCGCATACCCCGCCGTATAGCCCGCCGCCGCGCAGGCGGCGGCAATCAGCAGACATAACAAAAGACAGATACCATACTTTTTCATTGTAAGACCTCCAAGTATATACAGTATCTGCCATTCTGTCCGAATCTATACCGCGCTTTTTGTCATTTCCCCGTGATCGTAATATCGTCGGCGTTCATATCATTTGTCGTGCAGATGCACACCCATGTCTTGCCGTTATTCAGGACAATCTCCTCCCCATTGGAATCAAAGTAACGGGTGATGCCAAATTCCTCTTCCTTCTCCCAGCTGATGCTTTCCGCCTGTCCGCCGGTCACGAAATATCCGTAATGCTCTCCCTGCACATTGATGTTCCGGTAGGCGGTCGTCGCGTAATAGGAGGCCGGGCAAAACTGGATGATGAGGTTTTTCACCGCGATCTGCCCTTCGCTTCCCTCATGGGCTTCGCCATACTGGTAGCGGTAATACAGCCCGTCCTCTTCGCTGTATTCAAACCACGGGCTGTTGTATCGGTAGCCGATCTCCACCTTATATGCGTCCTGCACGTCCCCTCCGCCAAGCTCTGCCTCCTCTCCCAGGTCGGCGAACTGATAATGGCCGACATAATCCTCGTCGTACTCCTGGGAATAGCCCAGCGCCTCGATGGCCTTCTGGATGCCTTCATAGCTCGCATAGGCATTGTGCGGCGCCTTGCGGTCGCTCGAGCGGAAATAAGCCGTTCCTCCTGTTCCCTCGATGCCGTTGATGTTGTCTATGTATTTCAGATAGGGCTTCGCGAATGTGCTCTGTCCGTAATGCGCATAGATCGCGTCAAATTCCCTCGCAAAATATACATAATAGGTACGGCAGCTGCGCACGGAGCCGATGCGCTCCAGATCGTCATAATCCTCGATGATGGACATATAACGATTCATCGTGCCCTCGACCGGCGCCTCATAGACAACTCCCGCCCGGTTGATGCCATACTGCGGCAGAGATTCCTTGTCATTGCTCATCATGATGGCCAGAGGACGGCGGCGGCCCTGTTCCTCGGAAATGACCTCGCCGGTGAGATAGCTGCGCACCATGCCCTCCGGAATCTCCTCCTCCGGCTCCGGTTCGGGTTCCGTTTCCGCCTCAATCCGGATCGGCTCCGGTTCGGTCTCAATGACAATCTCTTCCTCTACCGCCGCTTCCTCCGCCCGGTTTAAGGGTATGCGAATGCATCCCGAAAGCGCAAGCATACAGCCTCCCAATATAACGACAGTTCCCCAAAATCCCCATCCGGCAGTCTTCTTCATCGACGGTATCCCTCTCCATCCAGTATTTCGCGCTGTTTCGCTTCCATTCTCTCGCGTTCCGCTTCCTCCATGTGGTCATAGCCGCACAGGTGAAGCATGCTGTGGGCGAGCAGAAAGGCAAACTCCCGTTCGCGGGAATGTCCGTATTTTTCCGCCTGTTCGATCACCTTGTCGACAGAAATAACAATATCTCCCAGAAGAAGCTCCCCTGTCTCCGGGTTAAAGCAGTCCGCCACGTGATCCTCCACATGGCTGAAATCAGATTCGCGTTCAAAATCCAGCATCGGGAACGAAAGCACATCGGTCGGGGCGTCGATTCCGCGCTGCTCGCGATTGATCTCCCGGATCGAATCGTCATCCGTCAGGATCACATTCACCTCCGCCTCATAGGGGCAGGCCTCGTAGTCCAGGGCCGCCGGGATGATATCGCCGATGATCTTCTCATAATCAATGTCAATCGCTGTGTCTGTCTCGTACTCTGTGTGGATGGTCATGTTGTTCTCCTTCTCCGGCGGGAAGCATACACACCGTTTTTGCCTTATTTTTTTGTTATCCTGCGGGTCTGGGGCTTCTTTGGAGCAGGCTTGTCCGCTCTCTTCTCATATTCATCGTAGGCCTCCACAATCTTCTGCACCAGCGGGTGGCGCACCACGTCGCTGCTGGTGAGGTTGCAGAAACCAATGTCGTCAATTTTGTGGAGGACGCGGATCGCCATATCCAGGCCGGACGACGCGCCTCCCGGCAGGTCCTTCTGCGTCCTGTCTCCGGTCACGATGACCTTCGAGCCGAAGCCGATACGGGTCAGAAACATCTTCATCTGGGCAGGCGTCGTATTCTGCGCCTCGTCAAGAATGATATAGGCGTTGTCCAGGGTGCGTCCACGCATATAGGCGAGAGGCGCTACCTCGATCAGTCCCTTTTCCGAATTGTGAAGATAGCTGTCCGCCCCCATGATCTGATACAGGGCGTCTTAGAGCGGCCACACATAGTGGTCGATCTAGCTCTGCAGCTCTCCGGGCAGAAAGCCCAGCTTATCGCCGGCCTCGATGGCCG
>JAJQCO010000226.1 GCA_021202655.1 Clostridiales bacterium
GAAAAAGATTGTTTTTATAAAAAGCTTGTGCTATAATAAATTATAAGCAGACAATGTATAGAGAGGAGATGTATCCATGTCCACCATTCGCTTCGACCTGAATGAAGAATATTTAAAAAAGCTGGAAGCAGCTGCAGCCGAAAAGAATCTGAGTATCCAGGACTACGTCCGATGGAAGCTCTTTGATACTGATACGATCTTTACGATCGATGAGGCGCTGAAAAGAATCCGAAGACTGGAACCGGGTTCCGAATTTACTCTTCCGGACATTTATGGCGACGACTGGACTCTGAAACGCGGACCGGCCGGCGTGTTCGGGAGGAACTTTTTCAAGTACATATCTACACATCAGGAAGAAAGAATTACTTACAAAGACAATGGGAAGTATGGGCGGATCGCAACTTATGTATTCGAAGGGAGAAGGGAACATGTATAGTAATAGGGAAATTCGGCGGGGAATTCGCAAGTACATTAAACGGTATGGAAGTCAGGATACGCGTAAGGTGATCGGGATATTCGCTAGAGCCTATCATACTACCAGGCAGCGTATCTCCGGAAACCTAAGCGCACTCTCCTGCGTAGATAAAACAGTCTGGATCTTTGCAAACAGGCCACACAGCATAATGTCTGCTGTGTAGGCAAAAAATACCCGGTTCCAGAAAATAGTTCTGGATATCCGGGTATGATTGTTTAAAGTAATTTTGCTGTTAAACAGCCAGCATTCGAATCATGTCGAAATACCGTTCTGCTTCATCGCTCTCCAGCCGCTCCTTTACTACTGTAACCGTGAACTCACCCATATTGTAAGATTTGCTGTAGTCCAGATTCCATTTCCGGATGGCTTCGATATCGCCACTCATCAAAGCGGTGAATGGCGTAAAAATGTTATTTTTTGGATATATCATGTATGTATCTGCGTATTCCCCAGAATACGCAGAAAAGCCGAACCGCTGTAGTTCCGGATATCTGGTATAGAGCAGTTCAAGGACAATCTTCCCATGGACATTTCCCTGATACTGATGCTTGATCCGGTACATATCGCAAAGACAACGCTCTCTTTCCTCCAGGAGATGTCCGCGATAATACTTGGGCAGATACCATTGCTTTGTCTCGACATACTCTGCGTCCGGATAGCAGCACTTTTCTCCTTTTCGTACCGCTACCTCTTTTGTCAGGTCCCGGACTGATGCATGCAGGCTGCACGCACGGATGATCTCCTCATCAGAGAACCACGTCCGAAGATAGTCGTACATCGAGAAATATTTCCGAACAATCCGGGCGTATTCCTCATCCTCAGCATTCCGTTTGCATGTCAGTTCGGCTTTCTCTTTCTTCATCTGCCGCTCCATAGCCTCCAGTTCGGAATATTTCCGGTCTTTCAGCGCCTCTACCGTCAGTCCGTAATAGGCAGACATCTGATTCAGATCAATGTAATGCAGCATAATTTAATTCCTCCTTCTTGATTGAAATTATCATCAATGATTCAGAAGGATTATGGAAAAAGGCAAAAAGTATAAAACAAGATGCAAGAACGAGCAGTTGTCTGCACGAAAAAAGGATCAGCCATAATAACTGACCCTCTTCCTGTAATAAGTTAATTGTCTGGCTCCTGCGTCATAGTATTACGGCGCAGTTTGACATCAGTGTCCTTCGCATCTGCGATCGCCTCATTCAGACCGGTAATAATGCTTTTGTATACCGTGTTCTTACCGGTGTCCTGAGTCTCATGAACAGCTTGCGTAGGTTGCCTCTCAATCATCATCTTACTCCTGTACTTCCAGAACCTTCCAATCGTAGTTCTGACTCCATGTAATATACGCAGTGCCGTTTTCCAGATCAAGCGCTACATCCTCCGCATATTCTTCCATGTTTTCTTCGGTCGCTTCGAGACCATTAAACTCAGTCTCAAACGTACCATTAAAATCCTTCCTCATCAGTTGTGCCAACAAGGAACATGTCTCTCTCGATGCTTTTTATAACTATAAACATATCGTTCTCTCCTTTGTTTATTTTTAAGCGCCCCGTCATTTTTGCTTATCCAGAATTTCTTTTACTCTCTGCAATTCCTCCAGAGAATACCTGCACGGATCTACCCTCAGCCCATTAATCCATAAGGCCAGCTGATAGCGTTCGATAAAGTCCTCAGCCTGCTTCCTTTCCGGAAAAAGATAAAGCCCGGAAATGACAGGCGATGTAATCAACCCATTGTCGTGATCGGGGTTTGGATCTTCCTCAAACCGGCGATCATAGTAATTCACTGTGACATACTTGCGTCCAGTCTTGACGACTGTTCTCTCCTTTATCCCTGGATCATAATTGCTGCCAATGTGCATATTAAGTTCGTATGCAACATCGCCTGTATGAAAATCTTTTAGTCTAACCATTTTTTCTCCCTTTCCTGTGTAATTATCCTGTCACGTCATTTCCGGCGGGAAATAACTGACGGCATTGCCGTCTCTCATCCAGCCAAATCGGTCTGCATCCCAGACAGCACCAATAATATCGTTGAATATCGTTCCATCATCCCGGCGAAAGCAGTGTTTCTGCCAATAGGGAAAGTACGATTCTTTCCAGATCCGCTCTCCTACCTTATTGAAAGCAAGGCTGATTGCGCCATCCAGGTCATACTCCCGGAATACTTTCCGGCCAATCTCCTGAAAAACACCTTTTTCGTGTTCCTCATTGACGATCACCTGAGCCCGTGTAAAGAAGGCAGACTTTTCGTCCTCATCCCCTACCCGAAAAGGCAGGTTTGAAAAGCAGATATGCCGGATGATCGTATTCGCATCAGCTGCGATATTAGAGAGCAGCCTCTGGTAGGCTGTTCCATATCTTGTCTTCAGTACTTCTACTGCGATATTCTCCCGCTCTGCTTTTGTAAATGGATCGGTTTCCTCACCTACGGCAAATAATAGCATCAACCACCTGATATTGTCCAGGCATTCCTGATACCGGATCATGATTTGGCCTCCTTTTCTGCACCCTGTTCCGCCCGAATCTTTTCCCAAAGATCATCTTCGGTCGTGACAGTGTACAGTTTCTCACAGTCCCAATCACGTACCACGCGCTCACCATTCGAAGAATCGTCGATACAGCAAACCAGATCACCGTCATAGAACACAACCCTGCGGCTTTCGTCCTCATTGTTCCGATCGCCAAGCGGCATCCGGACAGCAGGCGCATCGTCCTCCTGATCTGCATTTCCGCAGTACAGTCTGCTGGTAATTACGTGGTTTTCCTGATTTGGAAGTTCGGCATTGGCAATATAATATCGCTTTCCATTTACTTCCGCATCAATGTCAACACCAGGATAGTCAATATCATAATTGACAGTCACTTCCATAGCTCCGGTAGGAGCTTCCAGCCGTAATACGGCACTGTTGGAAGCTGCGCGGGCAATGCCCGCGTTCTTCAGGATTTCCTCCAGTGTCAGTGTTTTTGTCTCCCCATTATCCAATGTAACTCGAATCGAAATCATATGTATATTCTCCTTTCACTCATACGTTTTTTTAAATAATTTCTCATATCATATACCGACTCGCGCAAGCAGCCTGCAATTTCATTGAACTGTTCTTTCGTGGTATTCCACGGAAGGAACACAAACAGTTCATGACCGTAATCGAGGCTGTACTCAGCCACAATCACCGTGGTTTCTGCAAAAACAGGGTTGTTACACAATTCGCGGGCGCGGTATCGAACGTACTCATAGATCTGATCCATGCTGTCTGTCTCAATACCATCTGTGATGAGATCATCGAGATTATCATCCGTGAACGGAGTTCGCAACGCTATGCCATATTGCCCATCATATTCCACGAGGTAGCAATATGAACCTGCCTGATCTGTCCAGAGATTCTGATAAGCCTTCCGCAACTCCATAGGCATATTATCAGGATGATATAACTCTCCTTTACAACTTGACCAATACCTGATGTGGTCATCGATCGGATGTGTGTCAATGCTTTTTACCTCTCGGTATTCGTCGAGTTTTGCTTTCTTATCAAAGAAAGTATCCTCTGTCTGTCCGACTACCTGCCAGCAATTCCCATCGTTGGGAATCTCAACATACAATGTTTTATAAACAGGTGTAAATTCATTTTCTCCTGTCTGGACATCTCGTTTCAGCACCAGGCCGATTTTTTGTGTACCCATTGATTTCTCCTTTCGCCCATTTGCATCAAGTCGCTTCGCCAACCGTTTTATTTTCTGGCTAATAATCTCCTGTACAACATCTTCGCCACCATAGATCATCAACATCTGATACATCATAATGATGACGTCTGCTGTTTCTTCATGAATATTCGCCAGTTCTAAAGACAAATTGCCTGTCGGTTTTTTACGAGCCCTTCTGTATTTGAGCAGCGCTTTCGTAAGCTCACTCATCTCCTCAATCGCTATATCCACCTGTGCGTCTTCGCCGTATTTTTTGATTGCCTGGTCAAGAGTGACAGTATCCGTAACCGTAGGAATATTGATTTGGGACGTACTCATTTCCTGTGACCCGCATCCAGACACATCGTCCCTCAGGTCAGAGAATTTTACGATGGAATATATGTTCTTTCGCTTCTTAAGCAAATATTCCAATTCCAGATACAAGATTCTCTTTCCTTTACAGGTTCCTACAGGAATGACATAAGCTCTATCCTTAGAAAAAACACAATCTAATGACAGCCTTACTAAATATCCCATATCTCTCAGCTGCTTTAAAAGTTCAACAGCTTCTTCTGGCGTATCACAGCAGATCGCCATCCCTGGTTCAATTTTCTTTTTCATATTTTCCTCTCCTCTTATCAATCAACCTGCATATTCTCTCTTCGAGCATCCGTACACTTCGTGTGCAAAATTGGGAAGTCTGGAATAGCGTTTTAAGATCTGCCTGTAAACCTGACGTTCCGTCCGCTTATCATTCCCGTACTCCCAGTTTTCGAAATATCTTACACCTTCCGGGGTTACGGCTTTGATTTCATAGCAGTTCGTCCCTTCATGATGGGAGCACGTCAGATACAAATGGCCATTCTCGTCGTAGAAGCGGAAATAATCGCAGTCTTTTCCTGCTTTCTTCATCATCTCATCAAACGATTCGAAGAAGAAAGCGCTTCTGTATTTTCCGTGCCAGAGTTCGACTACACCGGTAAGAACCCACTTTTCAGACTTCTCCTGGAAAAATATCTCCAGACGCTCTTTTTCGGTTTCCCAGTTATCCTGATCCATGGCAACGACCTCTTCCCAGACATCGTTTTCGGAAAAATTTTCGGATACCCTGCACAGATAATCCTCCGCGTCCTCATGGTACAGATCCCAGATGTTGTAATTATCGTAAATAATTCTCTCTTTTGCTTTCATATTCTTTCTTCCTTCTACATGAGCCCTGCTTCCAAGAGGCTGAAATGTGTGTTACTTCCGATCACAATATGATCGATAAGCGGGACGCAGAGAAGTTCTCCGGCCTCCTTGACCCGTTTCGTGATCTTTACATCCTCTTCACTTGGCGTTGCATCACCGTTCGGATGATTGTGAACCAGAATAATGCCCGCTGCCCCGCAAAGGAGTGCTTTCATAAAGATTTCCCTTGGCGTAATCAACGCAGCGTTCTGTGTACCATGCGACACCTCAAATACGCCGGTCAGATGCTTTCTCGTATCCAGGCAGAATAAGAGGACATGTTCCTCTGTTTCACTTGCCAGGGAAAATACATCATTTGCTACATTGCAGACGGTCTCAGGGTCGACGCAGGCAGACACATCGACATAATTAACTGCCCGTTCTCTTACAAGAACAGGGATACGGTTTTCGTCTAACAGCGTTTTGTAACGATTTATTCTCATCGGCTTTCTCCTCCTCTGTAAGATTCTCCTGTCACATGACAGTCCACGCCGTCATCCGGGATCTCAATATCCACGGTTTTGAACACATGGGTATAATCCTCGTAGCCGGTCTGGATGAGTGCAGTCAGTACCACACCGATTGTTCTTCCTGTCATTTAATTCCCTCCTTTTTGTTGTGGTGAAACATTCAGTGATTGCTACAAGGAATATGAAAGATTAAAGGAGAGATAAAATCGAATTTTAGGCATAAAAAAAACGCCCTGCCATGGACGTTGATTTTTTGCCTGTTGAGAACTGTTATGACGGTGATAATATGCCTCTGATTTTACGACAATTTCAGTTTACGACAGTACAAATCATGGCATTTCAATACTAGATATTGTGTTTCGATGTTGCTTTGTGTCGGAATATGTTGTATAGTCCAGTGTTTTAAGCCTCTTCAGCATAAACATCCGGGAAACACATCGCAAAACGGATGTCCACCTGGTATGGATCCTTATAAACTGCGTTCATCTCATTCCCGAGATATCGGGCCGGCTGCTGTATGGACAGCAGAATTTCATCGCTTAATGCAAGTTTTCTCATATCATTTCCTGTTATTTCTTTTATTTATTCACTGTCTTCCGGATTTCCCAGGCGTCAGATTTCATCTGACACGGCATACCGGAAGCTGTCTGATGCCATTTCATTTACCGTATCATTATAACCTCTTTGTTTTGTATGCGCAAGGTTTTATCGTCAGTTCCTTATATCCAGTTCGCATCGTGAATGAAGCAAAATCCCTTATAGAGTTCCTTGCATGTAGCCAATGGGTATGTTATAATGACCGGAAGAGAGGGAATACTTATGTATAATATCAAAGACTTACGAACGAGGTATCATGTTTCTCGAAAATTACTTACCAAAATTACTTTGATTCCTTATCGTACCATTCAAAACTGGGAACTGGGGCGGCGTGAATGCAAACCATATGAATACCGCATGATCGAATATCAACTGATAGAACGGGCGGATCTCCTCAAATATATTTTTGAACACCATACGCCTTATTCAGAAAAGTATGACGTATATGGAGAATGGTTTCAGGATACAGATGGATACGGAGTGCAATTCGTTTATAAAGAGAAATGTATAAAAAAATATATTATTGAACGCGTCTGTTTCCGATCAATCCCAATCATAGAAATATTTTCCGATTTCCGTCTGGAGGAGTTACTGGATATTGCCAAATGGGAGGAGTCGTATGAGAAATTATATTCTGATGCATAAAAATGATATAGTCGCCACGCTTCTGTTGTCAGATGACTGCAGCACGATTGACAAGTCTGTAACCGTGAATGATGAGCTATTGCCCTTACCAGCCAGAGCCGGGATAAAGGGATTACGTGACTGGTGGAAATATCGGGCAGCGCCGATAACGCAATCCGGCCTTGCCGATATTCTTCAACGGAACCACTTTGAAAACCAACATGAATTTCTGGCAAAGAATCTGGCATTATCATTGAACGACTGCTACTGGGTTAAGCCTGAAGGCACTATATACCAATGGGAAGACGTAAATCTGTTTCAAAATGCCTTTCAATCTTATAACCTGGATTCGCCGGAAAAAGAAGTTGGCCCATTCTCTCCGGCTTCTTCCACAATCGGAGAATTAAAAAAATGTTGGGTGCTCCACGGTCAGGAGCGCTATCTGATTAAGGGAAATTCCATGGAATACTGTCAGCAGAGTTTAAATGAAGTTCTGATCTCTGGATTCCACAAAAAACAGGGAGTTGCTCCTTACGTTGATTACAGGATGATTTCTCTTATGACAACATTCGGAGAGAACGGTATCGGATGTATCTCCAAAAGTTTTTCCAGCGAGAAACTGGAATTCATTCCTGCCATTCATGTGGTTAGCTCTGAAAAGAAGCCAAACGAATGCTCCCACTATGAGCATTATATTCAATTGTGTGTAAAGCATGGTATCCAAGAAGAAACAATCCGAAGCTTTATGGATTATACAATCCTTTCGGATTTCCTGTTTACCAATACGGATCGCCATTTGAATAATTTTGGCGTTTTAAGGGATTCCGATACGTTACAATTTGTCGGCCCGGCGCCAATTTTTGACAACGGAAACAGTATGTTTTACAAAAACCTGTATTTGCCGGATCTGTATAAAGTGGCCATATCATCCTTTGCCAGGACGGAACTGAAGCAATTAGAGTATGTCCGGGACAAAAATTTGATTGATTTTTCTGCGCTTCCTACAAAGTCTGAAATGGAGAATATCTACAGCAATGATCCTGGGTATGAATACCGGCGCGAAATACTTGAGAACGGATATCTGCAAAAGGCAGGAATGTTATATGATTTCTGTCATGGAAAATCTCTGAATTCCCGATCCATTTCTTTTGATTTGCCATAGCATACGAAAGAAGATTTAAATTGACAATTTACGGGAAGCAACATACAATAACGTTATACGGTAAAGGCGCTCGTTCCAAAGGAGAATCGGCGCTTTTTCCATATCACCAGAGAAGAAAGAAGGGGAAGGAAAATGGATGGTAACATATTTATCGGAACGTGGTGGTCGCTGGTTCCGCCTCTGCTCGCGATCGGACTGGCGCTTGCGACAAAGGAGGTCTACAGCGCTCTGTTTATCGGCGTCTCCATGGGAGCCCTGCTCTACACAGGATTTCATCCGTGGAACGCGTTTCTGGCGCTGTTTGATATCATGAAGGACAGTATGGATTTGAACATTCTGATTTTTGATGTGTTTCTCGGAATGATCATTGTTCTGATGTCCCGCTCCGGCGGCTCTGCCGCTTATGGAAGATGGGCCGGCAGCCGGATCAAATCAAAAAAGAAGGCGCTTATGGCGA
>JAJQCO010000039.1 GCA_021202655.1 Clostridiales bacterium
TAATCATCCTTCGCCGCATCGACATCATAGTTCGCATATTGAAACTCCGATACTGCTGCTGTTGTAGTACGGTTGCTGCGCAGCCGTTCCTTTGGAAGCCGCCTTGCCATCGCACCCAGCTTCTGTTTCCTCGCAGAAAGCTGCGGTAAATATACCAGCGCCTGGTCAATGGTCAGGCCATCCGTATTCGGCAGGACTGTGCTGGTATTGAACAGATTGATCGCGTGTTTCACGACCCGGATCTTCCTTTCCAGATCCATAAGTTTCTTCTGATATGTGACATAATCATATTCTGGGCGGATGGAATCCAGATCCTCATTCGCAAAGGCCCCAAAGGTATCCAGCGAACGCTCACAGCTCACCAGGTTCGAGTGCTCCTCTGACAGGGTTCTCAATAATTTCGACGCTTCCGCAGATGTGTATTTCATGGCAAAATCCTCCTTCGATTTTTCGAATCAATTCTCATACTTCTATTATGGGAAATCAGGTTTTCGACAAAAATGAGAAAACGGAGACTATAAGCCTCACGATTCCTCATATTACACTTAATAGAGCAGGCAATGTCACAAACGTTATACTTCGGCTATTTCGGCTCATCGGGCCGCTTACCGGGCAATGCCCGGATTATTCTCCGCCCGATGGGCTGGGTTGAGATGATTCTACGCGGCAATGCCGCGGATATATGTTTCGGTTATTTCGGCCCAATGGGCCGACTACCGGGCAATGACCGGAATATCACGCGCATTGCGCAAGGGTGGATGGTTCCTTGCGAGGCATCAAAAAGGTGCCGCAATGGGCACCCTTACTTATTGCAGCAGATTCCTGTACGCAGCTCCTCAGTCATCGGCTGGCTGCCCTTCTCCCTTCATGGCAATCCGCTCTTCATCCTCTTCTGCTTCCTCAGGACCCAGATGTTTTTTTCACGACGCGGATACTGTAGACATGTGAAATCTGCGCCGGATACGTTTCTGCGATCATGCCGTCGTAGGTAATCTCGATGATATCGCCTGCCTCCGGCTCCGGGGATGGTTCTGCCCCACTTATGGAAACAACAATCTGATCCGCGCTCTTTAACTCGGGACTGCCCTCCACCGGCTCGACAAGGTAAGAACTGTCCTGTATTTCCAGAACCACCGCCTGAAACACAACCGTTTCTGTTTCTTCTGTTACAGTGCTGTTTGTCTCGCCTGTAGTACGGGCCGTTTTTCCGGAACAGGCGGTTATTCCGATCAATAGGATTGCAGCAGCTATCATCATTCCAAGTAATTTCTGATATTGTCTGCTTTTCTTGTTCATACTCATCCATCCCTTCCCGCTGGAAGTTTATGCTTTTTTCTTCAGAAGTTCAATCGTCTTTTCGTCCCGTTCCCCACCATAAAACTTCTCCAGCACCATGCCAAACTCCGGCACCTCTGGTGCCGCGATCTCTAAAAGGGTCATAGAGTAACACAGCTTTAAATCATCCGGATAGCCCATAAGTTTGCGCGGACGGGACTCTTCGACCAAAAGCAATGCTTTTGTAATGGCAATCAGATTATTGCGCAGATAAGGATCTGCCATGTACGCTTTCGCTTCCTCCAGATCCGCGATCCCGTAATATTCCGCTGTGGTGCTGCGGCCCAGTGAACAGAGCTGCGGGAAGATGTACCACATCCAGTGGGTGCGCTTCCGACCGGTCTGGATTTCCGAAAGGGCACGGGAAAAATCGGACTGTTGTGCTGTAATAAAACGGGTTAAATCATAATCATTCATTGTTTCCTCCCTCCGGTTCGTATGCTTTCCGTTTCTCGATTAATGCTGCAGAAGCGGCTCCACTTCTTCTTCCAATATCTGTTTCAGTTCTACCATCATCCTGGCATAATATTTAAACTTTGGGAGAGGTTTTTCCTGCGCGTTCTTATACCTTGCATAATCACTGACTGCTTTGATCGCACTTTCATTTGGGATTTCCCCGTTCCGGTAGTGGACTGCCGCATACATTACTTCTTCTTTCGACGCATACTATGTCCGGCAAAAATCCGTAACCACTCTCTCAATGCACTCTGCCTTCGTGTTCTCCACAATGTTTAAGATCGACTGACCTCTGTATTTGCTGTCATCCAGTTCGATCTCACCAACCAGGTTATCCATAATGTCCGCAACCTTTGGATTCTCTTTCCGCAGTTCTCCGATATACTGTTTTACCTCATCGATCTTTTTCTGTCTTTCCTCCGGCGTTACCTCATCATCGGAATTATCCGGTGTGACAATATTCTGGATCAGGTTGATTATGTACTCGTAATCAATCCTGGTATAGCTGTAAGCCTTCAGTTCATATTCCTGATCGATGGGCGGCTCATCCGGTTCATCCGGCCCCGTTTTGCCTTCCTTCAGTTCTTCCACAACGTTTTTATAATGGGCGGCGTAATCGATGTATTCCTCCTCCGTAATGCCATACCCTTCCAGCTTCGAGAATAGCCGGTCAAATTCCTGGAAAATTTTTACAAAAATCTTCTTTTCCTTTTTCGACATTCCAGGGATATCTGACGGCGCTTTGGCTGCCACACGCAGGGCAGACAGCGATTTTTTAAATGCTTCTTCGATCTCTTCCCATTCTGCCACCATTGCACCCTTCGTGCTTCCGGCGGAGTATAATTTCACTGCGTCGTCAACCGCCTTCTTAAAGAGTACAGGTGCCTGGAAGGTAACAATCTGCCCAAACGCTTTGTTCTTGTCAAAAATTCGGTTTGTCCTGGAAAATGTCTGGATCAGGTCATGCGGCTCCATGGGCTGGCGGTCTATAAATATTGTGGACAGGCATGGCGCATCGAATCCGGTAAGCAGCCGGTCTACCACGATAACCAGGTCAAGCTGTTCGCTCCGGCTGTCGAATTTATGGTCTTTACGGGCAAGCCTTTTGTTCAGGTTCGCATTGTAGGCCTGAATCTGGGACAGATCATATTTCGTTCCGAACATGCCATTATAATCTTCCAGTGACTTTCGCATCTTCTCATGGTTTACCTGCGACCTTTCCTCGTTTTCCGAAACAGAATAGGTAATTGCAAACTTTGGGAAATCCGGCAGTACCTGCCTGGTTTTCTCATCAATGGCAAGGAAAGTCTCTCCGTTCTTTACCCTGGTCAGCAATTCATAATATTGCTGTGCCAGCCGGATCGATTTCACCGTCAAAATCCCCTCGTAAGTTTTCCCCTTCCCATTCTGGAACCCAAGCTTATGCCAGGATTTATTGAGGATCACATCCAGGACACCCAGCGTATGTGATTCGTTTTCATACTGGCTCGCGTCTGTCTCTACTCTGTATGCCCCAAACCTGCCTGCGACAGGTTTGGGGTAGTCAGACAGGTGTTTCGGCCCTATATGCTCCACCTGGAAGCCAAGTACCGCATTATCATGGATCGCGTGCTGGATGGTATAGCTGTGGAGACATTCTCCATACAGTTTCTCTGTCGTTCGCGGCAGGTCTCCCATCAGTGGATACGGATTTTCTTTAAAGCGGGGCGTCCCGGTAAAACCATACCACAAAGACCTGCCAAAGAACTTCTCCAGGATCCTCTTTGTTTTTGGCGTGACCGCCCGATGGCACTCATCGACGACAAAGGCAATCCTCCGGTTCTTAATTTTCTGGTATTCCGGCGTGCCTTCTTTCAAACGCTTTGTCACAAGGATCTGCAGTTTCTGGATTGTGGTTACGATCACCTGCCTGTCGTCTGACTTCAGTTTGTTCTTTAAATCGTATACGTTGTCTGTCTCATCGACATCAATCAGGTCATGATTGGCATACGCCTGGAACGCCTGCGTCGTCTGGGTGTCCAGATCTTTCCGGTCAATCAGGAAGATGGTCTTCTCAAGGGACGGAATGTCCATCAGAAGGTTCCGCGTCGCCTTATAGGAGGTCAGGGTTTTTCCGGAACCTGTTGTATGCCAGACATAACCTGATTTCCCGGATTTCGATGCCTCGCGGATCGCTTCGATCGCATGGAGCTGGTAAGGCCTTAATATAATCAGCCGTTTTGCATCTTCATCCAGCACCGTATACCTGGCGATCATTTCATGCGCCTGCGGAATGCGAAGCACTGCCCTGGCAAAATCCAGATAATCCGTTACCGGGTTGTTCTCATGGTCCACCATCCACTTAAGAACTTTTCATTCAGTTCCCGGTCCGATGCCGCTGCGAAATATTTCGTATCCACCCCGTTGCTTACCACAAACATCTGCACGGCTGAAAAAATACCGGTAAACTTTCCTTCGCCAATATATTTCCGGATCTGGCGGAATCCTTCCATATGGAGAATCTGGCTTTTAGTGAAAAATTTCAGAACAGAAAACAGGATTCTCCTGAACAGACAGGAGAACACAGATGCATTTTTGCCAAAAGAAAAAGGGGCTATATAGCCCTTCTCCTTTGATCTTACAAGAGTTTGAAGATTTCATTGTAGATGATGCCTGGCATGGATGTAAGGGTTAATTGTTATTTGTGAAATGCAATATGGCCTTGTGATGGAAACCGAAACGAAAACTGAGTAGTTCCCATGTAATTGGTTATTACAAAATCTCCATGGCTGATAATATTCATGCCAATTAGCATATCAATGCCCTGTTCGCCAATATCCGAAGCTACCACCTGTACATGGGCAAATCGAACTTCGTTGTTAATTATAATATTAACCAAATAGCGTGGAACCAATATACGGCCAGATGGAGTAAGAATCTGGTCAAGCGCAATCTCATCCAGTTTCAGCTTTGCAGCGATTTCCCGCGAAATTAATGTTCCTGTAGAACCCGTATCCCATTGAGCTGCAACCTCAATCGGTTTTTCCAAACGGTCTGGATCATCTGATTCAATGAGTACGGAACTAATCAGTTTGTTCTCAATACGAGTATACCGTTTCGTAAATGCAGATAATATCATTTGTATTCACCCGCCTTATATACCTACAAACTGACAGTTGTGAAAGCAATCTGTGTATGCAGATTCAGTACCGTTACATTCCTGTACGATGAATGTACCCCGCGGATATTGTTTTGTTGTCTCGCCAACAGCTGTTCCTATAGAATCATAGACTCCCAGAACCTTCTTCTCCTTGATAGCAATAAATGCTTCCCCGTATTGTTTAAAGAATTCATCATAATGCGCCAGGAAATAATTAAAGTCTTCCACGCGTTCTTTGTTCCCATACTCTTTCACGGAAATACCTCCTTTCGTCGTCCAAGCGGCTCCGTGTAATATCCGCGATGCACGTTGCCATTGGCTTGCAATACATCCTGCAACCGTAACCTTTGATTCTTTGGATCGCAAATCCTGTTTCTCATACATTATTATTCTTCCTCCATTGTTGTGTGAAATAATCATTGAGTTCGTATACAATATGGAGTATTGCGTTAATCATAAAATCAATATCGTGAGAAACATGACCTGTTACACAGAGCCAATTACACAGTTACTGTTTATATTATGACGAATCCGTATTGTCGTTTATGCATGCTGAAACTGAAACAGAAGATATTTCTCTGATAGATACTCTGGTAATCAGACTATTTATTCTCTGGCTTCTGATTGCACTTCGCAACACTAAATATAGTGTTACATTGGAGATACAAAATCATGAGAAAAGACATATAGCTTCACCCTTTCATCAATAGTAGGGGGAATCTTATTCCTACTCTGAAGCGCACACATATCTGTCCGCCCTCTCATTCCGGCAACCGGCATCCAAACACCTCTTTATACTGTTCCTTCGCTTCCTTATAGAAGTCAGGCAGCTGATAAGTGTGTGGCAAATAGTGTGAGACACGCGCCTCACTGCCCCGATACCCTCTGACTCCCGTTGCTTTTTCGGTCAGTTCCCGCTCCAGCAGTTTGCCGGCTTTACTGGCAGGCAGCAAACCAGATGGATCCTCCATCCATTCTGCGATTGCCAGCGTATTCAGGTTCCGTGCATTCGGTACAATCCTCCCCAGCTTCCTGTTGCGGTACATGTACATATAGTCGTATACTTCCCCAACTGTTACGCTCCCGGTTTCATGCGTTTCCCGGATAACAAACGGAATACAGACATGGAACATCCTCACTCCGACCTGATAAACCAGGTCAAGGTACCTGAGCCGTGGTTTAACCTCATTCTCGCAGAAATAATCCTTCGCCATTGCAAGGAAGTCCTCCTCATCTTCATAGCCATGGGGCATCTTGATGAGATGTGGCACTACATATAAATCGAAACACTTGTCAGGAATACGCTGTTTTACATACGCGGTCAGCGCATCCACGGTTTCAGCACTCAGGCAGCCATTCATTGATCGCGTATGCAGGAACCCGTCTGCCATGAATGCATACGTCCAGAACGAATGGAGCAGCCCTGCGTCCATCAGCTTCCTTACGCGAACCGCTTCATCCTGAAGGGTAGACGCCGCATACTGCTTCCTGGCATCCGGCGTATTTTCCCTGCCCCCAAGCCATGAGAAATAATCTTCATCAATCAGTACAGGACAGATTCTGGTATCCTGATACTGCTCCAGTTCTTCATCTGACCAGCTGTCAAATTCCAGCGCCAGGCTGTCCATCAGATTATCCGGACATTGTTCGTTATCGTAATCTCTATACGAAGAACCCGGATAGCACCGCCGCCAGGAATCAAACGTATATCTGCATACAGCCAGTTCCGGGATTTTCGGTAATACAACATGAAGATCCTTATTTTTCTTACCATTCTTCCTGCTCATTCTCTTCCTCCTCCTGATCTGAGTTGTTCTAGTTCTGTTTATATTATGGAAAATCAGTAATAGTGACTGTGTTTCCAGAACAGGAATTTTAGCAAGATGATTCACTGTACCCGGTCCTACTTTGTATGCCCTAAACCTGCCTACTCTGTATGCATGAAACCTGCCTGCGACAGGTTTCATGTAAGTGACAGGTTTAGGGTAATCGGGTGGCATTACCTGGAGCTTTCCCGGCGCATTGCGCCGAAACACTACTCATCCACCTACCTCAAACCTGTTACCAACAGATTTGAGGCATACAGAGTAATAAACAACAAACGGGAGACGTTTTCACCGTCTCCCTCTACATACGCAAAACCTGTCACCGGCAGGTTTTGCGCATACACAGTAAAAATTACCTGTGCAGGTCTTGACTTTCGTTTCCTGCATGCTACAATGCAGAAAAGGTTAAAGCTGTACCTGCCTGAGGTATTTCTCGTAGAGGGGATCGTTGTGAGCGATTTGAAAAAATTGTCTGCGCCCCATTGGGGCGTGTGAGGGAGATATGATACCGACGGCTATCTGGATCCGGTAAATCCTAAACAGCTTATTTGCGGCCCATCTACATCAAACCTGTCACTGGCAGGTTTGATGCATACAAAGTAGGGCCGCTTTTCTTTTTACCCTGAACAGTTGTAAGAATAAAAAGGAATCTTATATCTCCACTACAACAATCCTTCTGTTCCTATTATGGAAAATCAGCTTTTTCAATTTTTTGCGGATTTCCGCAAACTCTGAAAACTTTCCTAATCTTTTTTTCTGCTTAATCAAGCGCTCCATTCCCCTTATATACAAAATAAGCAGGTGTTTTATATTTCCTGCGCCCTACTCTGTATGCCCAAAACCTGCCTGTGACAGGTTTTGGGTAATCGGGCGCATTCCACGGCGCATTGCGCCGGATAATCCACATATCCCACTTTTTACAGTACCAGGCGCGAAAGCGCCTCCCCCTCCCCCTCTCTTCCCATTCTCTTTCAATAAAAAAAAATGGGACGAACCGGTGACAATAACAGGGAATCGGTGTTTTATATGGACAAATCGTTTAAAATGGGATTCTTATGCGGACAAATTCTCTTTTTGGTCTTTTATCATCCTGTTATTCCGAATCAGGGATTTTCCTGTGACAGAAAATAAGAAAAGGAACTGATAAATGACAAAAGAAACAAAACAGGACTGACTGATGACGATTTATAAAGATAGGGACGATTAGTGACAGAATATTTAAACATTGATTTCCACTCTCTTCTGCTATAAGCGGTGCATTGCAGGGGATTATAAAGATTGATAAATTATGGGAAAATTGGGACAAAAATAAAAGATTCATAAGGTGTATTGCCTGAAGAGCTCCAATGGAGCAGAATTCGCACCATCGGCGCGTTTGCCTCGAAGAGGTGGGAGGAGCCGCGACGCAATGCGTCGTCCCATGCCGCAATGCGGCAAAATCATGCCACCGGCATGTAAGATCGCCCCATCTACTCTGTATGCAGGGAACCTGCCAGTGACAGGTTCCCTGTAGGGGCGGGTCAGAGCGCCGATGGCGCAAAGGAGCCGCATACATGAAATCTGCCAGTGGCAGTCTGCTGTAGGAACAGATTCGCCCTTTGGGCGAAATGAGCGCCATTGGCGCGATCAGTTTGGCTCCGCCGGGCTACCCATGCGTGGAAAGCTTACGCCTGAATAATCTAGTGCAATGCGCCTATCTTTTCAAACTTTTTGTAAATATTATGATTATGACCGCTGTGCTGTTTACTTTGTATGCGACGCAATGCGTCGTAAATAAATGCTGCGCAGAAGCCGCGCTGCGGCAATATCATGCCATTGGCATGTAAAAAATGCACCAATGGGGCGAACCAGAGCGCCATTGGCGCAATCATGCCGTTTGGCTCCGCCGGGCTACCGATATAAGGAAAGCTT
>JAJQCO010000167.1:0-4311 GCA_021202655.1 Clostridiales bacterium
CTGTCTCTTAGCCATGCTTCTCTCCTTCCGCTGGTACGGCAGTGCGGGTCTTCCGCCTTCGCTGCCTGGTTGATGTGATAAATGCCTCCGCTATACTATGTATGACTTTAACAAAAGTATCCTGTAAAATCAAGCCCTTTCTCCGGACGGCTGCTCCAGGTATTCGTCGATAAACCGCGACCGCTCCTGCTTCTTTCCGTAGCGCTCCCTGGCATAGCAGACGTGCAGCCGATCCTTCGCGCGGGTCATCGCTACATAAAACATCCTGCGCTCCTCCTCCAGATCTGCGTCCAGCACGGCCCTGTGATGAGGCGTCACCCGCTCGTTCGCATCCAGAATGTAAACAATCGGAAATTCCAGCCCCTTCGCGCTGTGCATGGTCATCAGGGAAACGCAGTCCTGCCCCGGATCCTGCAGGTGCATGGCCTGATTCTTCAGATTTTCCCCGTACTCCTTCATGTGGGCAAACCAGGCGTCCATCGTATTGTAATCCGACCCGCTCTCCTGCAGCTGATCCGCCATTCCGAGAAGCTCCTCCGGCTTCATCCGCCGGTACTCGGCGTATTCCCGCAGATAGTCGTCGTACCCGACCGCCTTGCGGATATAATTGACCGCCGCGGCGGGCGCCATTTTTCCAATCATACGCAGATCATACTCCAGCTGTTCAATCCGCTCTACCATCCAGTCCTTATCCTGATACCAGGATTTCACCTTATCCCAGGAAATGACCGGCCCTTCCAGTGCGTCGCGGCTGACATAGCGCTTCGGGCGGTTGATGATGCGCAGCACATCTGCCCGCACAGCCTGCCGCTTCCCGGAATATTCACTTCCCGCGATGCGGATGTAGGCCAGAATATCCTGGGTGATCCAGTGTTCGTAAAGATTCGGCAGTGCGTCCCGCATCCGAAACGGCACATTGTACTCCATCAGGCGCTCCATCAGGAGTCTCGGCTCCATATTGGTCCGGTAAAGGACGGCAATGTCGGACAGGCGGTAGCCCATCTTCACATAATCCTGAATTTCCTCCACAATCCCCTTCGTCTCTGCCCGCGCGTCCGGCCAGGCGCAGGTTGCTACCGGCCGACCGGCTCCGCGCGCGGCGTGGATCTCCTTCTGAAAACGGGTTCGGTTGTGGCTGATCAGGCGTCCCGCCGCATCGACAATCATGGATGTCGAGCGGTAATTGACCCCCAGAAGAACCTGCTTCATCTGAGGATAATCCTTCCCAAAGCCAAGCATGATCTCCGGCTTCGCGCCCCGGAACCGATAGATCGACTGGTCGTCGTCCCCGACGATGAACAGATTGTCCTCCGGCCTTGCCAGCAGCTTTACGATCTCATACTGCACCCGGTTGATATCCTGAAATTCGTCGATCAGAATAAACCGGTATTTCCGCTGCCACGCCGCCAGAATATCCTTTCTCTGCGTAAACAGCTCGTAGCACATGACCAGCATATCGTCAAAATCAATCAGCCCCTTCTGCATCATGGCCGCCTCATAGCCCTGATACAGCTTCCTGAAAATCTCATCCGAACAGTTCCTGGAATAATAATGATCGAGATTCATCATCTCGCCCTTCACCATGCTGATCTCTGACAAAATCGAACTGGTAAATTCCGCCACATCCTCCGTCTCAACCCGGTATCTGTCAATCAGCTCCCGGATGATCCGGGTTCGCTGTTCCTCGCGGACAATGTTGGAGGCGTCGTAGCGATAAGCATGCTTCAGAATGCCAAAAAAGACAGCGTGAAAGGTTCCAAAGCTGACCGGTGGTCTTCGACCATCCATCAGGCTCTGGAACCTGAGCTTCATCTCCTGTGCCGCTGCCTTTGTAAATGTGATCACCAGGATGCTTCCCGGCTCCACGCCATATGTTTCAATCAGATATTTCACCCGGTGGGTGATGACGGTCGTCTTGCCGGAGCCTGGCCCCGCCAGAACCATCATCGGCCCCTCAAAATGCCGGATCGCCTTTAACTGTGTCTCGTGAAATGCCATGAAACCATCTGCCTCGCTTTCCATACGAAACCATGATAACGGATTTCACGGGACTTTTCAAGACTCTCGACAGTATCGCCGACATTTTCTCTAAACGCGTTACAGGTCACACGCCAGCCAGACGACATGTGACCTGTAACCTGAACGCATCCGCGGATGTCGGGCGGTTAATATTCGATTCCCTCCCGCGCTCCGATTCCTTTTTCATAAGGATGACGGACCATACGAATCTCGGAGACATAATCCGCCGTTTCAAGCAGTCGCTCCGACGGATCCCGTCCGGTCATGACGACCTCCAGATGCTCCGGGCGGTTTTTGAGAAATACCTCCACCTGCTCCTCCTCTACCATTCCATACGAGCAGGCGGCCATCAGCTCATCCAGAACCAGGACGTCATACCCGCCGGAAACCGCTTCGGCGCAGGCTTCCTCAAAGCGTCTCTGCATATAGGCCGAGGCCTCCTTTTTCTGCTCCTTCGTCATCCGGAAGACAAATCCGAAGCTCTGGTCACAGGGGGGCACGGTGATGCCGGAAATGCCTCGCAGCACTTCCACCTCTCCGGAATCCTCGGTCTTTAGAAAACGGACAAAGTGTACCTTCCGCCCCCTGCCCGCCGCGCGGACAGCCAGCCCGATGGCCGCGGAGGTCTTCCCCTTCCCGTCTCCGCAATAAATATGCACGCATCCGTCCACGCTCATTCCTCCAGATATCCCTTCGCTCCGCTTCGTATTTTTGACCCTGGTATCATCATATCAGTTTTCCTGATAAGAGTCTACCGTAATCGTAATGGCGCTGTCTCCGCTGACATAGGTGGTTCCGTCCGTACCCTGGATGGTAACGGTCTTTCCTTCTGCGTCCTCAATCGTCCCCGCGTTTACCAACGCGGTCAGGGTGCTGTCTCCGGTCACAATCCAGGTGCTTCCGGCCTCCAGCGTCAGATTTGCGTATCCGTCGCCGCCATCTCCGGCATGAGTTTCATCCTGAAGGAAGGCGCCGGTCAGCGTGCTATTGCCGCTCATCGTGAAACGAAGCGTGCTGATGCTGTCCCAGATCACATCGCCGACCATCTCCTGATCCTCCGCCGTAAAGACGCAGTCTGCTCCGTTCGCCCCGCTGCTGCCCCAGCCGCGCCCGTTCGCGTTGCCGGTCACCTTCAGGAAGAAATCATTTCCCTGTGAGGGCGTGATCGCCACCTGCTTCAGATAGAAGGTGCTCTCTGTGTTCGTGGTGTAGAACAGTCCGCCATTCTTTGAGGTCAGGGTTCCGCCCTCCATATCAAAGGTGCTGTTTCCTATCTCGGAATCGCCGGACATGCTCTGATAGAGGATCACGGTCCAGTCACAGTCATTCTGCTCGTTCTCCGGAATATCGCCGGAAAGGTCACAGTTTACCAGCTTCAGAGAATTGAAGCCCTCGATACAGACCGCCTCGGAATGATTGGCCGTCAATGTCGCGTTTTCTACCGTGATATCCGCCGTCACATAGACAGCCGGGGAACCCGTTCCATTTGACACATATGTCCCACCGTCCACCGTCATGGTACCGCCTCCGCGGTCACTGCGGATTGCCGCCGATGATTCGCCGTTTGTCTCTACCGTCAGATTCTCCGCGCTCAGTGTGCCGCCGCCTGCCACATGGATGCCGCCGGACGTGCCCTGCTTCGTTGTAATCGTCGTATCCGAGACGTGAACCACGCCGTCCGCGTAGGCAAAAATTCCCGCCGCGCCCTTCGCGTCGGTCGCGATCGTCGCTCCGCTGATATCCAGCGTGCCGCCGCTTGCCAGGATCGCAGCTCCCACTCCGTAAAAGCTTGAGCTGTCGCCGCCTGTGCTGTCAGAGGACTCTCTCGTTAATGTAATGTCCTTCAGGGATACGGTTCCCGCTGAGACATGGATCGCATTTTCATCGGTTCCCGTGGAGGAATAGACTTCCCCGGATACCTCCGCGTCCTCATCGAAGGTCACGACCGCATCATAGGAATCCGGTGCGGACTGGCTGCCGCCTCCCATGCCGCCGCCAGGACCTCCCTGGCCGCCGCCAAAGCCGCCCTGAGGCATATCGCCAAGCGTCACCTTCAAGGCTGTCTCGCCGTCAGAGGCAAGCTCGACCGTTACAAAATCGCCTTCCTGAATGTCCGATGCCGTGATTGCGCTTCCCTCACTGTCGACCATCTCGGTATCCGACGTCAGTTTCACTGTCACAGATTCTGCCTCTGCCATGTCAGAGCGACTGCCGTCTTTTCCGCCGTCCTGTCGGTCTCCGCCTTCGGACGAATCCTCATTGGCCTCATCGTCCGACCGCTTCCCGCCGCCG
>JAJQCO010000167.1:4321-8602 GCA_021202655.1 Clostridiales bacterium
TGGCGTATTCCCTTGGTCTTGTCCGTCCGGCGGCTTTGCGCCGGCTGTGTGATTGTCAGCGGCTTCTCCGTCCGGTCGCGTCCCGTCGTCTGGCTGATTCCCACCGGCTTCTCCGTCCGGCCGCTTTCCGCCGCCGGGCTGATTCTCACCGGCTTCTCCGTCCGGCTGCATCTCTTCTCCCGGCTGGCCGCCTGGCCGACCGACACTCTGGCCGCCGTCTCCTTCTGCCTGGTTCTCATCCTGGCCGCCATCTCCCGGACGCCCTTCTCTGCGGCCTGCTTCTCCGCCGCCCGGACGGCCCGTCGCCCCGGACTGACCGGCATCCTCTCCATCCGCCTGATCTCCATTTCCCGGCCCTTTTCCGCCAGAGGCTCCGTCTCCCGGCCTGCCGCCGCTCATGCCGCCCTGTATGGCAGCGATCACAAGCTCCGAATCCGATACGGATTCTACCCGTCCATTTATCGTCTCGCCGGATTCTTCCTCTGTCTTCTCAGTCTCATCCTGCGTATCTTCCGTCTTTGCTTCGCTCTCCGCAGTCGCGGTCGTCTCCGTCGCGCTCTTGCTCGAACCGCATGCGGTAAGCGCCAGGCTTCCCGCCAATGCCAGATAAATCAATGCTCTCTTTTTCATAACTGTCCTCACTCACATAGATGTCTGCCCCGCCGCCACCGGCAGGGCAGAAACAATGGAAACGCTATCCCAAATCGCCTGATCTTACTTCATTACCTCAATGCTGACCGCCGTTGTCTCATCCAGGATTACACGGATCACATCGTCCACATCAAGATCCGAAAGCGATAAGGTTTCTTCTCCCCGATTCTTCGTGATCGTCGTAGAAGAATCAATGGTAATCGTCATCGTCTCCGTTCCAAAATTCATCTTCATCTGGCGACCTTCGCCCGCTTCGCCGGTCTCTCCTTCCGGCTTCTCCGGCGGCGTCTCGCCTTCTGCCATGGTCTCACCCTCCGGCAGCTCCGGCTTCTCCGGCGGCGTCTCGCCCTCGGCCATGGTCTCGCCCTCCGGCAGCTCCGGCGGCGTCTCACCCTCAGCCGGCGTCTCTCCGTCCGCCGGCGCTCCGCCTCTGCGGCCGCCGCCCTGCGGCTGATCCGCCGTCACTACGGTGATGGTATCCGATCCGACTGCCGTAATCTTTGCCATCACACTTCCGTCATCCTCCGGCTTCTCCGGCCGGGACTCCTCCGTCGCGTCCGTCGACGTCGTATCCGCATAGGCAAACATCGCGCCGCCCGCGATAGCCGCCGCACACAGGCCTGCACAAATCGCCAGTTTTATCGTCCTTTTCTTCATCCTGTTCATCCTCTCTTTCCTTTGATGATCGCAGTATAACATTCATACCTTAAATGAAACTGAAATTCACAAAATATTCAAATTTAATTTTATTTGCATCTGATCCATTCCTGTGCTACACTGGAGCCGACATAAAAAAGAAATGAAGCAACAGGAGAACTATATGGATAACAAACAAGACTTTACCAAAGGAAACATTCTGATAAAAATGATCCAGTTTATGGCGCCGATCCTGGGCGCGCTGATCCTCCAGGCCATGTATGGCGCGGTCGATCTGCTGATTGTCGGGCAATTCGGCACCACAGCCGGCATCTCAGGCGTCTCGACCGGCAGCAACATCATCAATATGGTAACCTTTACCATCAGCGGCCTGGCCATGGGCGTGACCGTGCTGATCGGCAGATACCTCGGCGAAAACCGGCAGGAACGGATCGGAAAGGTGATCGGCGGCGTCATCTGCTTCTTCCTGGCGACCGCGATCGTGTTGACCGTTGTTCTGCTGGTGTTTGCAAGACCGGCCGCCATGCTGATGCAGGCTCCTGAGGAAGCGCTTGACCTGACGGTGCTGTATATCCGCATCTGCGGCGGAGGGATCGTCTTTGTGATCGCCTACAATGTCATCAGCAGTATTTTCCGGGGACTGGGCAATTCCCGTCTTCCTCTCCTCTTTGTCGCGATTGCCTGTGTGGTAAATATCGTCGGCGACCTGGTTCTGGTGGCGGGATTCCATATGAATGTGGCGGGAGCCGCGATTGCGACAATCCTGGCGCAGGCGGTGAGCGTCATCCTGTCGCTCGTCATTATCCGCCGCCAGAAGCTTCCGTTTACCATGACGCTCCAGGATATTGGGTTCTCTCATGAGGTAAAGAAATTTCTGGTACTGGGAGCGCCGTTAGCATTTCAGGAGCTCCTGACCAATCTGTCCTTCCTGGCGCTGTGCGCCTTTATCAACCGGATTGGCCTGGAGGCGTCCTCCGGCTATGGGATCGGACAGAAGGTACAATCCTTCGTCATGCTGATCCCCTCCTCCATCATGCAGTCGATGTCCTCCTTCGTGGCTCAGAATGTGGGCGCGGGACTGGAGGAGCGCGCAAAGCAGGCCATGAAATGCGGCATTGGAATCGGGGCAGGCATCGGCGTGTTTGTCTTTCTCCTGATTTTCTTCCGCGGAAATCTCGTCGCGGGTCTTTTTACCGACAACGAGGCCGTCGTGATCCGGGCGGCTGAGTATCTGCAGGGGTTCGCGCCGGAGGCTGTCGTGACCAGCATTCTCTTCAGCTTTTACGGCTACTTCAACGGACATGCCCGCTCCTTTTTCGTGATGGCGCAGGGACTTGCCCAGTCGTTAATCGTCCGTCTGCCCATGTCGTATCTGATGAGCATCCGCCCCGGCGTATCATTGATGTGGATCGGACTTGCGGCCCCGACCTCGACGGTATTCGGCATTATCCTGTGCCTGATCTACTATCAGAAAATTAACCGCGAAAAAAAGCCCCGACATCTGGCAGGGCTCCACAACCCGGACTGAAGACAGCCCGCAGCCACCAGACAACAAAACGCGCGAAATCCACAGGATTTAAGGAGGAAGAATCATGCGTGTATTAATTATTGAAGACGAAGAACGGCTGGCTCAGACGCTGGCCTCACTTTTAAAACGCTCCGGCTACACGACGTCAATCGCCGGGGACGGGATCTCCGGCTTAACGCTCGCGGAAAGCCGCGCCTTTGACGCAGTGATCCTGGACGCCATGCTCCCCGGAATGAACGGCTTTGACGTCCTTTGCCGGATGCGGGCTGACGGAAACGACACGCCCGTCATGATGCTGACCGCCCGCTCGGAGCTCGCGGACCGGGTACAGGGACTGAACGCCGGCGCCGACTATTATCTGACCAAGCCCTTTGAAAACGAGGAGCTTCTGGCTTGCCTGCGGACCATCCTGCGGCGCGGCGGCGCTCCGGCTCCGGACGTCCTTTCGTTTGGCGACCTGACGCTGACCCCTTCCGTCTCCTCCCTTTCCTGCGGCGATCGAACCGTCTCCTTAAGCGCCCGTGAGCTGGATCTGATGCAGCTTCTGATCCGCAACAGCGGTCAGCTGCTCTCCAAGGATACCATACTCCGCAAGGTCTGGGGATATGACTCCGAAGCCGGTCCAAACAGTGTGGAGGCCTATCTTTCCTTCCTGCGAAAGAAGCTGAACCTGCTCTCCTCCAACGTCCGCATCTCCGTCACCCGCAATCTCGGTTATAAACTGGAGGTCAAATCATGATCCAGAAGCTTCAGCACAAATTTATTCTGATCACAATGACGATCGTCACGATTTTGCTGGCCGCCATCTTTGTGAGCTTATATTTCACATCCAGGTTTAATTATGAGCGGGAATGCATGGAGGATCTTCGTAACGCCGCCAGAGCCAATGATTCCAGGCATCTTAACGCCGTCGGCAGGGAACTCACGCCGGAGATCAGTAACGCGCCGGGCCAGGATCCTCTCCCCCGTCATAACGGCGAACCTCTGCCCGATAGCAATCCAACCGATATGCCAGATTCCCCCCAGGCCCCGGAGGACAATCCAAAGGACCGTCTGCCCGGCGAGGACGAACGCGCCCTGATGGTCATTGACCAGATGCCGGACGGCAGTCTGAACGTAGTCAAAAACCAGCTCTATCGCTTCGAGGAGGAAGACGCCGGACAGCTGATTTCCCTTGTCAACGAAGCCGGAACCTCCACGGGCGTCCTTTCCGAACAGCACCTCCGCTACCTGTGGGAGCCGCGCGGGACGGAGCATGTGACCCGCTATGTCTTCGCAGATACCCTGACGGAGGAAATTTCCCTTCGTTCACAGCTGACCAATTCCCTTATCATCGGTATCATCGCCTTCGCCCTGTTCCTCCTCTGCTCGATCCTGCTTGCGCGCCGGAGCACCGCGCCTGTCGAGGAGGCGTGGAACCGGCAGCAGCTGTTCGTCGCCGACGC
>JAJQCO010000036.1 GCA_021202655.1 Clostridiales bacterium
ACCTCAGGCAGCGTCGTTCCAATGGAAACAATCGTCGCTCCGATCAGAAGCTCCGGCAGATGAAACCTGCGGGCAATCCCCACCGCGCCGTCCACAAACCAGTCTCCGCCCCGGATCAGACAGATAAAACCAACAACAAACAGAATTACAGGTATCCACATATTCCATTCTCCCATCGTATCTTTTTCTTTTCCCTTATCCTTCCCGTAATCAGAACAAACCTTTCATTCTGGGCAAAAAACCAGGCAAAAAATCTGAAAATCTTTCCCCCGAGCCCTCCCGCGCAGCCATAAAAATCGGCGTGTACATGCAGAAATTGGAAGTATAATCCACCCGCTTTCCGTAAATCATTTTCATAAAAGAGCGAATGCATTTTAAGAAGCGGAGGTATGCGACATGGCGGGATACAAGGTAGAAATCTGCGGAGTCAATACGGCAAAGCTGCCCCTTCTCAGCAATGACGAAAAAGAGGAGCTGTTTCGCCGCATTCTCGACGGCGACATGGAGGCCCGGGAACAGTATATCAAGGGGAATCTTCGCCTGGTCCTAAGCGTGATCCAGAGATTTTCCGGCAGCAACGAAAACCTGGACGACTTATTCCAGATCGGCTGCGTCGGACTGATCAAGGCGATCGACAACTTCGATATCACCCAGAACGTAAAATTCTCCACCTATGCCGTGCCGATGATTCTCGGCGAGGTGCGCCGCTATCTGCGGGACAACAATTCCATCCGAGTCAGCCGCTCCCTGCGGGACACCGCCTACAAGGCCATCTACGCGCGCGAGGGACTGACGAGAAGGAACGCCCGCGAACCCAGTCTCATGGAGATCGCAAACGAGATCGGCGTCAGCAAGGAGGAGGTCACCTGCGCCTTGGACGCGATCCAGAGTCCGGTCAGCCTCTACGAGCCCATCTATACCGACGGCGGCGACCCGCTCTATGTCATGGATCAGATCAGCGACAAAAAACACCTGGAGGAAAACTGGGTCGAGGATATCTCGCTGCGCGAGGCCATGGACCGGCTCCCAAATCGGGAACGACATATCATCGACATGCGTTTCTTCGAGGGAAAGACTCAGACGGAGGTCGCCGAGGAAATCCACATCAGTCAAGCGCAGGTCTCACGTCTGGAAAAGAGTGCGTTAAAATCCATGAAACACTATCTCAGCTGAGACTTTCCCGCCGGAATCTGCTGTGTGATGCAATGGATATTTCCGCCTCCGACAATCACATTCCTTGTCTGAATCGGATATACGCGCCGCTCCGGGAAGAGTCCTTCCAGAATCTCCACCGCCCGCGCATCGTTCTCATCTCCAAACTGCGGAATGATAACGCCGCCGTTGCAGAGATAAAAATTCACATAGCTGGCCGCCTGTCGGTCGCCGACCTTCCTTGTATAATCCCCGGGGCCAAATACCAGGCCGTCCACATCCTCCTGCGTGAGACAGACCGGCTTCTTCGGGAGCGGCAGCTTGTGAATGGTGATCCGCCGTCCCTTCGCGTCCGTCTCCTCTTCCAGAACCTTAAGATCTGCCGCCGAACGCATATACTGCGGATCCGACTCATCCTCGCTCCAGGCCAGCACAACCTCGCCCGGCGCGACAAAGGCACAGATATTATCCACATGTCCGTTTGTCTCATCCTGAAACATTCCATACGGAAGCCAGATAACCTTATCCACACCGAGATATGCCCTGAGCCTGTCCTCAATCTGCGCCTTCGTCATCTGAGGATTGCGCCCGGCGCTGAGCAGGCATTCCTCCGTCACAAGAGCCGTCCCCTCTCCATCCGAATGGATGGAACCGCCCTCCAGCACAAAATCTCCGGCGTCATAAATTTCATAGCCCAGCGCCTCACAAAGCTTCGCCGCCAGCTGCTCATCCTGACTCCAGTCGGCATACAGCCCGTCGACGGGGCGTCCCCAGGCATTAAATCTCCAGTCTATCCCGCGGACCTCCCCAGCCGCATTCCGCACAAAGGTCGGCCCCACATCTCTCGCCCAGGAATCGTCGGAAGCAATCTCAATCACCGGAATCCGGAGCGAAAGCGCTTCCCGCGCGGAATCATAGCCGCCAGATCCCGCAAGCATGATCACATTCTCACTGTCCGCAATGGCATTGGCGATCCGGGCAAAGGCAGCCCTGGCCCGCTTTGCGCCGTATCCCCAGGTACTCAGCCGCTCCGGCCAGATCATCACCGTACCCCAGTGCCGCTCGTATTCTCCCGGCATGGAAAATCCATCCTCCGCAGGTATCGTCTTTACGTGTTCCATCTGACGCCTCCCTCTTCTCCACACAAAAGCCTGTCATAAACAGCTTCTTCCCCATTCCACCATAAGCGACTATGCTAAGCGCCGCTGCATACATGGAAGTTACCAGTCACCCGGCTGTCCATGAACCAAATCACACCGGATAATCTACCCGACATTAACATAGAAGATTCGGCATGTCAAGCTGAAATTCCCCCATTTACAAATACAAAGGCCTGCGCTATACTAACTACAGCACCTGCCGACGGCGGCTTTATGCATATATAACGTCAAAAAAGAAAAATAAATTTTTTCAGGTAATTTGTCAAAGGAGAACAAAGCAATGTTAAAACAGATTTCTGTCTTCGGTGAGAACTCCAAAGGCACATTTCAGAAAATTACCGACCTTTTACAGAAACAAAACATCAATATCTGGGGATCCGTGACGAACGACAGCGCAGAATTCGGCATCATCCGCATGATCGTTTCCGATCCAGATCTGGCCCTTCAGTGCCTGACCGACGCAGGCTATATGGCCCGCGCGAACAATATCCTCGGCGTCGAAATGAAGGACGAGGTCGGCAGCTTAAACAAGCTGTTACTCTCGCTCTCCGAGAGCAATATCAATATCAATTACATGTATTTATCCTTTAACCGCGACTCCGGCATGCCCGTTATGGTCGTCCATACCGACGGCGTCTGGGAGGTGCAGGAATGCCTCAAGGCAAAGGGATACTCTCTGTTATAAAGCGATAATAAACAAGCAGACAAAACCGGAGTCAGACTGCTCCAGACAGCGACAGAACTTGTTATACTGAGTATATTGCAACAGCAGACAAGACAGAGATAGGAGCGAACATGAAAGATATTATGGTAACGGCGCCGGAGAGAGAAGAAAAAACGGGATATGTTTTTTCACGCAGCGAATTGGAAACTGCAGCATTCCCTGTGTTTGAGCAGTATGGCGTAAAGCGTGCGATATTATTTGGATCATATGCGAAGGGATTAGCAACCATATACAGCGATGTTGATATTCTGGTGGACAGTGGTTTGAAAGGCTTACGTTTTGTTGGCTTAATTGAAGCATTAAAAAGCGTGTTAGGCGGCAAATCTGTCGATCTGATCGATGTGTCTCATGTTGAAAAAAATTCCGCAATTGATTTAGAGATTCGGCAGACAGGAGTATTGTTGTATGAGAAATGATCTTATTATTGAAAAAATGATACAAATCATAGAAAAGATACAGCGTTATACCAGAAATTTAGATTATGAAAGCTTTTCTGACAACGACCTTATTATTGATGCATGTATATTTAATTTAAGTCAGCTTGGCGAAACAGCAAACCGGGTGGATGAACAATATGAATTGTCCCACCCGGAGATCAGCTGGAGAGAGATTTATGGATTGCGTAACAGAATTGTTCATGACTACGAAGGCATTAATCTGAAACTTGTGTGGGAGATTATAGAATGGGATCTTCCTGAACTGTTGAAGACCCTGGAAACAATATAGAATTCCTCCTCACGCATCTTTACAATCTGAAATCTCCGCATAAATCTCCCACCATTCCAGACAACACGCATGCCAGCTCTCCCAGGCCTCATCGAGCTCCGAAAAGACCTGCTCTGAGTACTGGCACTCTGCCTCCAGCGCCCCATATCGTTCGCCTGCCAAAACAAGCTTTTCACAGGCCAGACGCAGCTTCCAGTCCACATAAGCCTCCTCCGATGACGGCTCGCGAAGAAATCTCCGCTCTGCCCTTGGCACCGCGCGGATTCCCTCCAGCAGCGCCGCGTCCTCTGCCCGGACACGGGCCGACAGACTCTCTCCCATATCGGCCTGACGGCTTTTCTGCAGATAATGTTTATATCCGAACGGATAATACATCATCCCCTGCTCTTCAAAAATCAGAATGGATTCCGCCACATGCGCCACAAAATACCGGTCATGCGAGACGAAAAGAATGGTTCCCGTGTAAGCCTGAAAGGCCGATTCCAGCGTCTCCTTCGCCTGGATATCCATATGATTGGTCGGCTCATCCAGCACCAGAAAATTCGGTCGGCTCTGCAAAAGCTCCGCCAGCACAAGCCTCGCCTTCTCCCCTCCGGAGAGGTCGCTGACCCGCCTGCCGGCCTCCTTCCCGCCAAAAAGATAGGCGCCCAATATGCTGCGGGCCTCCTTCTCTGTCAGTGCCGGAAAGAGATCATGAAAATGCTCCAGCACGGACTGATCCGACTGAATCTCAGCGGCGTGCTGGTCAAAATATCCAATGGTAATGTGATTTCCCAGAAACGATTCTCCCGCCATCGGCTCCAGCAGACCCGCCACCGTCTTTAAAAACGTACTCTTTCCGACGCCGTTTTTCCCGATCAGCCCGATCTTCTGCCCCCGCCTGATCCGCAGAGAGCATTCCAGAAGAACCCGGTCATATCCCAGCTTCATGTGCTCCGCCGTGTAAACCCATTTGCTTCCCGGCACAGCAGGATCAAGCGCGCCGGTAAACAGACGGACGTCATCCACCTCCGGCTTCCCTTTGCGCTCCATCCGGGCAATCTGCGAGCGTTTCGCGCGGACAAAAGCCGCCTTCGTCGGCTTGTGCCGGAACCTCTCTATATCCGCCTCCAGACGGCTGATCTCCTCCTGCTGCCTCTCATATGCCCGCCTTGCCGACGCAATCCTCCTGCACTTCTCCCGCCGATAATCCGTATAATTCCCCACATACTTTTCCAGATGCTTTCCGGACACCTCATACACGACCTCCGCCGTCTGATCCAGGAAAAAGCGATCATGGGAAACCATGACCACCGCATGCTCATACCGCCTCAGATATTCCTCCAGCCACTGCACCGTCTCCAGATCCAGATGATTGGTCGGCTCATCGAGAAGCAGGATATCCGGCTTCATCAAAAGCAGGCGAATAAAAGCGATTTTCGTCTGCTCCCCGCCGGAAAATTCCGCCAGACGTTTTTTCTTGTCCGCCTTGCGAAAGCCAAAGCCGGTAAACAGACGGTCATACTCCTGCTCATATTGAAATCTCTCCCGATCATACATATCCCCGCAGGGACAGAACGTCAGAAGCATTTCCTCTACCGTCTGCTCCCCCTGAGGAAGCGGCTGCTGCGACAGCATCCCGACCGTCAGCGCGCGCGACCGTATCACACCATCGCCGCCCCGCTTGTCGTCGCGGTCCAGATCCAGCTCTCCGGCCAGCAGCTTAAGGAGCGTCGTCTTCCCCGCCCCATTGCGACCGACCACCGCAATCTTCTCCGCTCCCCGGATCTCAAAATTCACATGCGACAGCACCGGCATCCCTCCCAGAGACACCGTTCCGTCCACAATCTGATACAACATGGCGCTTCCTTCCCGACCCTTTCAGACAAACTCTGCTTATGACGGATGAAATGACCGCCTTTTCGTCGGCTGTCTTCTCCCGTATACTATGGCAAATTATAATGTTTTTTCTGGCTTTTGACAATCATCTGTTTGAAACAAAAGAGGGCTGACCCTGGAAAGAACATTTCTGATGGAAATGAGAACACTATTGACAGAAAAAGATTTTTACAGTATCATATGTTTAGGGAAATAAGGGCAAAATTTATGGAGGTGTTGTTATGAGCATCATTTCTTCCAAAAAAATCGCAAATACCGTAATGGAACATAGAAAACGTAATAATATGACACAGGATCAGCTTGGAGAGTTGACAGGGATCAATCGCGCTATGGTTGGACGTATTGAAAGAGAAGATTACACACCGACTCTTCCACAGTTAGAGAGGCTCATGGATGTTCTGCATTTTTCGTTGGACGAGATTCTGGATAATACTCATTATGAGGTATATACAGCTTTCCGTGGAAAAAACCTGACAGCAGAAGAGCAGGAAGGAGTAAATCATCTTTTCGCTATGATGAGTGTTGCAAAACAACAGATTATGTTAAGAAAGGCATTACATCATGAAGAATAAAATACAGCTATCCAAGAAACAACTTGTAGATATAAAAGCAAAAGCCAATGAGCTTCGGACACAGTTTGGGGTGTCTATGGATGTTCCGTTGGGAAAAAATCTTCGTATGCTTATTGAAAAGAAAGATATTGTGATTTGCGAGTATCCTTTTCCTAAAACAGAAGGCAGCCATACAGATGCTGCCATTACTTTATTTGAAACAGATAAAGGAATGATAACATTTTTTGGACTGAATACTTCGCTTTATTATGATGAACAGCTATTTTGTCTGGCTCATGAACTGTATCATTACATGACTCGTACAGGAATGGCTTATGAGCTGGATAAAGAGGAAGAAGGAAGCGATGTCGAATATATGGCAGATCGCTTTGCGGCAGAACTGCTGTTACCTGCGGATGCATTCGAGAGAATGGTTTATCAGTACCTTCCACAAAAAGACATTGCACAGGTTTCTAATGCACGTTTACTTCGTTTTATAGCAAAGGTACAGAGTGAATGGATGCTTCCATACCAGGCGATTGTAAGACGGCTATGGGAAGAGAGGTTCATTAACGAAGAGAAATGTGATGAGCTTTATGTCTTAAATGTCAGAGAAAAAGATAGTTCGTATTATAAAATCTTTTATAGTTTGGATGCAGAAAGCTGTGAACTGTTAAATCGGAAGACGATGACGCATTCTATATCCAGTTCTGTGTACAATACCATTCTTGATAATTTTGAAGAAGGTGTGATTGGAGAAGATGAACTGATCGAGACTCTTGAAACGCTGGGAAAGACACCAGAGGATTTTGGAATTGAAAATGTAACGCTGGATTCTGATTCGGATGACGACATGGACTTCTTATTTCACGAGGAGGATTAACCATGAAGGTAAATACAGAAGAGAGGAATCCGGCACTTGAATCCTTGTTCCGGAATCCAAATCAAATATTCTTTCTGGATGCCAATATTTTTATCCCGCCAGATCGTACAAGATTGGGAGCCCCAAAGGATATTAGCTTCTCAAAGTACCGAGAAATTTTCTTAGATCCATTATTTGAGAATTTCAGTAGTTTGGCGATTCATGAGTCGGTTTATGGGGAGTTGGTGGCGGATCAGGTTAGATCATATGCGGAATTACATACAAAAGAAGATCCGGCGAGGTTAAGTATATATCGAGATGATATGCTATCAGCTGTAGAGAAGCCGGTGTACCAAAACTATATTGCCAAATTACAGGTTTATTCGCAATATGATCCGGCAATCAATAATACAAAGGACAAAGGAGAGGTCCTTTCCTTAGCGTATATGGCAACAAAAGGTTTCATCTACTTGAGTGCAAATGACAATCTACCTATTCGTTTGGTAGAAAAAGCTGAAGAGCTGAATACTGGATTGGATCATCAGGCTGTGATTCAGACTTATGAAATCATATATTTTCTGCTGAAAACGGGAAAATACGATAAGAAAGGACTGAAGGCTCTATACAAGTACAGTTACAGACTTACCAAAAAAGAAAGTGCAAAAAACCCAGAGTGGGGAGATTTCATTTCAAAAATGGACGCTCTGTATGAAGGCATATTAAACTCAAATACAGAACCATGAAAAGTTTTGCGGTTATGAATTACTCCGTCTGATATGTCGCCCTGAAAGCCGCCAATCTACCACAGGCACGTCCTGCGGGTGAGGCAAAGTTTCAAAACAAAATACCATAAAGCGCTTAAGGCTATTCACAAAGCCCTATCCAAGTAGGATTATTTGGGTTTCGGTTTGTCGTTTTTTTCCGTAAACCGGGATCGGATCGAACGCGACGAAATCCGCCTGGGAGGTATGAAGCCGACCCATAAATTTCACACATCATACCCGCAGTACACCACGACCCGGTTCTCGCCCCGTAAGTACAAGTAAACAGGGTCAGTGGCCAGTTTCCGGATAGCAGCTTAAGGAGCTTAAGCCGGAAAATTTCCTACACGTCCTATGTGCATAAAACAAACGGAGACAGACTGCACTGCCTCCGCTGTTACAATCGCACTCCGAGTGGCGAAACACTCTCTCGTAACTTTCTTGCAGAGGCTCCTCTTTCCTTCCAAAAGTGTTTACGACCAAATATCTGCGACCTGTATATGTGCGGCATGGTCAAGCCTTCTTTTATCCCGCCCGCTGATATCCGCCAGTTAAGAGATCTGGTGCGGTACCGGTTTAAGCTCACCTGTATGATCACCGGGGAGAAAAACCGTGCCCAGAACTGCCTTACCGTATCCAATCTCAAACTGGATGATGTCTTCAGCGATGTTTTCGGGAAATCCTCCCGTTCCATTACGGAACATATACTCGCTCACCCTGGGGAAACTTTTGATGTCACACCTTTTGTTGACAAACGCTGCAAAACTCC
>JAJQCO010000223.1:0-5068 GCA_021202655.1 Clostridiales bacterium
TCAATATCCTTGATCGTGATCAGCCCCTTCAGGTTGAAGTCATCGTCCACGATCGGCAGCTTCTCCACCCGCGCCTTTGCCAGAATTTTCTTCGCTTCCTTTAATGTAATTCCCTCACGCGCCGTCACCAGATTCTCAGACGTCATACATTCCTTGATCTTCTTCGTGAAATCCTCTTCAAACTTCAGATCCCGGTTCGTGATAATCCCGACCAGCTTGCGTCCCTCCGTAATCGGGACGCCGGAAATCCGAAACTTCGCCATCAGGTCATCCGCATCCTTAAGCGTGTGCTCCGGAGAGAGGAAGAACGGATCCGTAATGACGCCATTCTCTGAACGCTTGACCTTATCCACCTCTTCCGCCTGCTGAGCAATCGTCATATTCTTGTGAATGATGCCGATTCCTCCCTGTCTGGCCATGGCAATCGCCATGCGGTGCTCCGTGACCGTATCCATCCCCGCGCTCATCAGCGGAATATTCAGCCGGATCTTCTTCGTCAGGTAAGTAGTCAGATTCACCTGATTCGGAATCACCTGTGAATAGGACGGCACAAGAAGAACATCATCAAAAGTAATACCGTCACCAATAATCGTACCCATCCGTATAGTCCCTCTCTTTCTCATGTAGTTTCTATAAATAAACGACTGTGCTAAATTAAGCTGTCCTCACTACACAGACATCTTACGTTTATTAGTTACATAATTTAACAAAAACAGGTCTTCTTGTCAAGACATTTCCGATGTTTTAAAGGATAAGTTTTTTGCTCCTGAATGTATGTTATGAACTACGAAAAAAAGGGAACCGCCGCAGGAAAAAGCATAATAACTTTTCTCTGCAACGGTTCCCCAACTTGCACTCATTACATCGTGAGCATGGCTCACGATCGACATTCATCACTCACTAAACTCATACTTCGCCTTCGGCTTGTATTCGTTACGTGTTTGCATTACATCATGCCGCCCATGCCGCCAGCCGGCGCAGCCGGATTTTCTTCTTTAATATTGGCAACTACCGACTCCGTCGTCAGTAAGGTGGAGGCCACGCTCGTCGCATTCTCCAGAGCGCTTCTCGTCACCTTCGCCGGATCCAGGATGCCTGCCTTGATCATATCCACATACTCTTCCTTGTATGCGTCAAAACCGGTACCTACCGGAGACTCCTTGACCTTATTGATGATTACAGAGCCCTCCAGACCTGCATTCGCCGCAATGTGATACAGCGGAGCTTCCAGAGCCTTCAGAATGATCTGTCCGCCCGTCTTCTCATCACCGTCCAGCGCGTCCACAACCGGTTTGATCTGCTCAATCGCGTGAATATAAGCAGAACCGCCGCCTGCGATGATGCCCTCTTCGACTGCCGCTCTCGCCGCGGTCAGCGCATCCTCCGTACGGAGCTTCGCTTCCTTCATCTCGGTCTCCGTCGCCGCGCCCACACGGATCACAGCCACGCCGCCTGCCAGCTTCGCCAGTCTCTCCTGCAGCTTCTCCTTGTCGAAATCAGATGTGGTCTCCTCAATCTGCGCGCGGATCTGAGCAACTCTCGCCGCGATATCTGCTTTCTCGCCGAAGCCATCCACAATCACGGTATTTTCCTTCTGAACCTTTACGGACTTCGCACGACCGAGCTGATCGATCGTCGCCTCCTTCAGATCCAGACCCAGCTCATCCGAAATCACGGTGCCGCCGGTCAGAATCGCGATATCCTTCAGCATCTCTTTTCTTCTGTCGCCATAACCAGGCGCCTTGACTGCGACAACCGAGAAGGTTCCTCTCAGCTTGTTGACGATCAGGGTCGTCAGCGCCTCGCCCTCGACATCCTCTGCGATGATCAGGAGCTTCGCGCCGGACTGCACAATCTTCTCAAGCAGCGGAAGGATCTCCTGGATATTGGAAATCTTCTTATCCGTAATCAGGATATACGGATCATCCAGAACCGCTTCCATCTTATCCATATCTGTACACATATAAGCAGATACATAACCGCGGTCGAACTGCATGCCCTCTACCAGATCCAACTCGGTCTTCATGGTCTTGGATTCCTCAATCGTGATCACGCCGTCATTGGAAACCTTCTCCATCGCGTCCGCAACCATCTCGCCGACCTCATCGTCAGACGCGGAAATCGCCGCAACTCTCGCAATGCTGTCCTTGCCCTCGATCGGCTGGCTCATCTCCTTAATCGCGTCGAGCGCCGCACCCGTCGCTTTCTTCATACCCTTTCTCAGAACGATCGGGTTCGCGCCGGCCGCCAGGTTCTTCATGCCCTCATTGATCATCGCCTGCGCCAGAACCGTCGCGGTCGTGGTGCCGTCGCCTGCCACGTCATTCGTCTTCGTGGCGACCTCCTTCACCAGTTGCGCGCCCATATTCTCATACGGATCCTCCAGCTCAATCTCCTTCGCAATCGTCACGCCGTCATTGGTAATCAGCGGAGCGCCGAACGACTTGTCAAGAACTACGTTTCTTCCCTTCGGTCCAAGGGTCACACGGACCGTATCCGCGAGCTGGTTTACACCTGCCTCAAGAGCTTTTCTGGCGTCCACGCCATATTTAATCTGCTTTGCCATTGTGTCATTCCTCCATATCAATCATTTATATTATACATAATAAGAATCAATCAATCACGGCAAGAATATCGTTCTGCTTTACGATAACGAACTTCTCATCCTCGACCTCGACCTCTGTGCCTGAATACTTGGAATAGATCACCTTGTCGCCGGCCTTCACCTGCATGGTCACTTCCTTGCCGTCGACAACGCCGCCCGGGCCGACTGCGATAACCTCAGCCTGCTGCGGCTTCTCCTTCGCCTGTCCCGGAAGGACGATACCGGACTTGGTCGTCTCTTCTGCAATCAGCTGCTTTAATACAACGCGGTCAAATAATGGTACTAACTTCATGGATGCTTCCTCCTTATTTTCTTACTTTCTCTTCCATATCGGGGCGCCTTTCGGTTCCCTCTCTGAATCACAATACCTTTTATACCACGATTTGTTAGCACTGTCAATAGTCGAGTGCTAATTTTATACTTTTTTTATCAATGTCCCCTTTCTTTTTTTCCCTGTTCGTATTACAATATGGAATAAGAAGGTCCCAAGGGCAGGACGAAGCCCGTCGCGCGCAGCAAAAACGGACCGGGGAAAGGAGAACAGGACTATGGCAAAAAGAGGATTGGGGAAATGGATGATGCTGACCGCCGTCGCAGGTATCGCGGCAGCGGGTATTTCTTATTTTAAGAAGTATCGTTCCTTCAGCAGGGAACTGGACGAGGATTTTCATGATTTTGAGGACGAGGATGAAGAAGACGGGGAAGAGACCGCTTCCGCTTCTGACAGCGAAGAAAAGCGCAGCTATGTCTCCTTCCATGCAGATAAGGATGAGCTGCTGCTCGCCGCGGGCGATATGGTAAACGCCACGAAGGGCGTCGCGGGCGCGGCGAAGCAGGTTTTCCAGGATGCCGCCGCGATCGTAGCCGACGTCACGAGAGACGCGGTCAGCGCAGCCGCCGACACGGCTGCCGCCGCAAAGAGCGCCATCCAGGGCGGCGCCAGGGAAGCCGCGCAGGATCCGGAGGATGATCTGGAAGACGATTCCGCAGACGATCTGGAGGATGTGGCTGTCGACGCAGCCGAGGCCGCGGAGGACATCGCCGAAACCGTCACGGAAGCTGCCACGGATACCGCCGAGGGATTCGAACAGCCAAAAGAGACGGCGGAAGAAGCCGCGACAGAAATCAGCATCGAGGTTGATCACGAGGCGCTGGAGGATGAGGACGCGGAAAGCGAAGAGACTCTGTAATACCACGACAGGATCTGCCACTGGCAGCTCCTGCCATATGCTTTGGCAAAAACTCCAGGGGAGGGAGACCCTGATCCCCCTCCCCGATATGAAATCAGGGCAGGCTCCTGCCCTCACAGAGCAAAAACTGTCAATCAAATTTTTTTCTCGTTTTTTTCTTTCTGATTTTCCGAAAAAACCTTACATAATTAAGCGTCATCTGAATATTCTGAACAAATCAAACAGATCGTCTTTTTTCCACAATCTGATCATTGTGACTCCTATCATGCCAATATTGTGAAAAGGATTGACATTTCACCTGTCGCTCGCTTATAATTATACATTATTGCGAAACGGCAGCCCAAAAGATGCCGGATCACTGTCAAAAGGAGGTACTTATCATGAGTGAAAAGAAAAAAAGCAGCGGCGCTCTGCTGGGCGCGGCTTTCCTGATGGCGACATCTGCCATCGGGCCCGGATTCCTGACACAGACGTCTACCTTTACCGGAACGCAGAAAGCAAGCTTCGGTTTCGTGATCCTGGCGTCGATTATCCTGGCGGCGATCGCTCAGCTGAATATCTGGCGCGTCCTGTGCGTGACCGGCAAACGCGGCCAGGATGTGGCCAACAGCGTCCTCCCCGGACTGGGATACTTCGTAGCGTTCATGGTCGCCCTCGGCGGACTGGTATTCAATATTGGCAACGTAGGCGGCGGCGCGCTCGGCTTTAATACGCTGCTCGGCCTTCCGAATTCGGTCGGCTGCGCTCTGGCGGCGATTATCGCCATCGCTGTTTTCCTTTTAAAGAACGCAAAGGCGGCGATGGATCAGCTGACCAAGATTCTGGGCGCCATCATGATCGTTGTCATCTTTGGCATCATTCTTGTCGTAAAGCCGCCGGTCGGCGACGCGCTGAAGAATACCTTCATGCCGGAATACGGCGTGAATAATCTGATCCCGGCGATCATTACCCTGCTCGGCGGAACCGTCGGCGGTTACATCACCTTCTCCGGCGCACACCGTCTGATCGACGCAGGAATCACCGGAGAGGAGAACTTAAAGGAGATCACAAGGAGCTCGCTGATGGGCATGCTGATCGCCGCTGTTGTGCGTGTGTTCCTGTTTCTTGCCGTGCTGGGCGTGGTTGTCCGCCTCGCGGACGGCGTGACGCTGGATTCCTCAAACCCGGCGGCAGACGCGTTCCGACTCGGCGCCGGTGAGATCGGATATCGTTTTGCCGGCCTGGTGCTTCTGTGCGCGGCCATCACCTCGATCATCGGCGCGGCCTATACCTC
>JAJQCO010000223.1:5078-8555 GCA_021202655.1 Clostridiales bacterium
GTTTCCTTCCTGAAGACCTTCCACCCGGCGATCGAGAAAAATGAAAACTGGGTGATTATCGGCTTCATCGCCGTGTCGGCCATCATCATGATCGCCATCGGACAGCCCGCGCTGTTGCTGGTTCTGGCAGGCGCCTTCAATGGCCTGATCCTTCCGATTACCCTCGGAATCTGCCTGATTGCGTCTCAGAAGAAGTCGATTGTCGGCGAATCCTATCACCATCCGGTATGGCTCCTGATTCTCGGAGTGATTGTGGTAATCATCTCCGCTTATCTCGGCATCAACACGTTTGTGTCCCAGATGGGTAAGCTTTTTATCTAAACAAATATGGAAGGGAAAGACAGGCAAAGGTGCGATCTTTTCGGTTGCGCCTTTGCCTGTTTCATAAACGCACTGTCCTGCGCAGGCAGAGGCAGCGTCTTGAAAACTATTAAAAAATTTAAAGAAAGGAGACCAGCCGCGCTAATATGCATAACATAAAAATTCTGACAGCCGGAGATTCCTCCCTTCTGGTGGAATTCGGCAGCGAAATCAGTCCGGAGATCAACCGGAAAATAGCAGCGACCGTGCAGCTGATGAGGGAGCAGCACATTGAGGGAATTGTGGATACGATTCCAACCTACTGCTCTCTACTGGTCAACTACGATCCGCGCGTCGTCAGCTACGATGAAATACGGAAACGAATGGAGGATCTGGTCCGGGTCGATGTAAAGACCGGAGCGGAGGCAAAAACCATCATTGAAATCCCGGTATGCTACGGGGGCGAATACGGCCCGGATCTGGCAAACATCGCCGAGCACGCAGGACTGACCGAGGAGGAGGTCATCCAGATCCACACATCGACGGATTATCTGATCTATATGCTCGGCTTTTTGCCAGGATTTACCTACCTTGGCGGACTTGACGAGAGGATTCATACTCCGCGTCTGCCAAATCCCAGAATCTCCATCCCGGCAGGAAGCGTCGGAATCGGCGGTTCTCAGACCGGAATCTATCCGTGAAACTCGCCGGGCGGCTGGCAGCTCATGGGCATGCCGCCCGTAAAAACCTACGACCCGGAACGCGAGAAACCGATCCTTGTGGAAGCCGGCCAATACATCCGGTTTGTCGCGATCGATGAGGAAACCTACCGTCAGATACAGGAAAAAACCGCGCGCGGGGAATATCAGTGCGTGGTCCACAGGGAGGTGTAAGCATGGGAATTCGCATTATCAAAGCCGGGATGATGACTACCGTACAGGATCTCGGACGCACCGGTTATCAGAGCCAGGGCTTTCCGGTGTCCGGCGTCATGGACCGCCGCTCTTTTACCATCGCAAACCTTCTGATTGACAATCCTGAGAATGAGGCGGTTCTCGAATTCACCCTGATCGGGCCGACGCTTGAGTTCACGGCGGATACCATCGTTGCGATCACAGGCGGCGATTTCCAGCCGGTCTTAAACGGGAATCCGGCTCCCATGTACACGGCAATCTATGTCCACAAGGGGGATGTCCTGAAGCTCGGCAGCGCAAACACAGGAAGCTACGGCTACATTTCCTTTTCCTGCTACCTGCAGATCCCGGTTGTGATGGGAAGCCGCTGCACAAATATGAAATGCTCGATCGGCGGGTTTAAGGGGCGCAAGCTCCAGGATGGAGATTACATCGGCTTTCGCATCAAGCGCCGCTATCTGCCGTTCTTCCTCTCCAGGAAGCTCGACCTGGACGAATTCAACCAGGAGGAAGCGACCCTGCGCGTTGTCATGGGACCGCAGGACGACCGCTTTACCAAAGAGGGCATCTCAACCTTTCTTGGCAGCGAATACACCGTGACCAGCGACTTTGACCGGATGGGCTGCCGCCTCGACGGGCCGTTTATCGCTTCCAAAAACGGATCGGATATCATCTCTGACGGAATCTGTCTGGGTTCTGTTCAGGTCCCGTCCCATGGCAAGCCGATTATCCTGCTTTCCGACAGACAGACAACCGGCGGATACGCCAAGATCGCAACCGTCGTATCGGTAGATATTCCGAAGCTGGTTCAGCGCAAAACCGACCACAAAATACGGTTTAAGGCCATCAGCGTACAGGAAGCACAGGCTCTGTATCGGAAGGAGATTGAAGAATTCAACGAAATGAGGAAAACGATACACCGTCCATGTAAAGAAGTGCTGGAATGCCGCCAGACTGCCCGAAGGGTAAGGCGGCTGTTTGAATCATAAATCAGGAGAAAAGGAGAGGCCATGATGGATTTAGAAAAAATTGCAGGATTAGTAGAAATCATAGAGAAATCTTCACTGAAGGAATTTACTTACAGGGACAATGAGGTCCGGATCCGTGTCAGCAAGCGGGACAATGCGCCAATCGTGGCGCCTGGAGGCTTTCCGGTTCCTTCCGTGACCCAGGGATTCCCCGAAAGCGCGCCCGTGACAGAGACGACCGAACCGGCCGAGGAGGAATCCGCCTTCATTACCTCCCCGATCGTCGGCACCTTCTACAGCGCCTCGGCCCCGGACGTCCCTGCCTATGTGCGGGTCGGCGACCGAGTGAAAGCGGGACAGACCGTCTGCATCCTGGAAGCCATGAAGCTGATGAATGAAATCGAGTGTGAATTTGACTGTGAGATCGAGGCGGTATTGGTGAGCAATGAGCAGAAGGTAGAATACGGCCAGCCTCTGTTCCGTGTCAAGAGATTATAATTTCTGAAGGAGGTTGGAGCGATGATTCGTAAAGTTTTGATTGCAAACCGTGGGGAAATCGCGGTCCGCATCATCCGCGCCTGCCGGAACATGGGAATTCAGAGCGTAGCCGTCTATTCCAGAGAGGACGAAAAGAGCCTTCATGTCCAGCTGGCGGACCAGAGAGTCTGTATCGGAGAAGGCCCGGCCAAGAACAGCTACCTCAATATGGACCGGATCCTGGCCGCCGCGCACAACCTGGACGCGGACGCCATCCATCCCGGTTTCGGATTTCTTTCGGAAAACAGCACGTTTGTCCGCAAGTGCCGGGAAAATAACCTGATTTTCATTGGGCCGGAGGCCGACGTCATCGACCGGATGGGCAACAAATCCGCCGCGCGAAAGACAATGATGGACGCCGGTGTTCCGGTTGTTCCCGGCAGCAGAGAGCCGGTCTATGACGCGAAAACCGCCAAAGAGATGGCCGCGCAGATCGGCTATCCGGTGATGATCAAGGCGTCCTCCGGCGGCGGCGGAAAAGGCATGCGCGTGGCAGAAACAGAAGAAGAATTTGAGACACAGTTTAACCTCGCCCAGCGCGAATCCGCCAATGCGTTCGGCGACGATACCATGTACCTGGAGCGCTTTGTGGTCAATCCGCGCCATGTTGAGATTCAAATTATGGCCGATCAGCACGGCCATGTCGTCTCGCTCGGAGACCGTGACTGCTCGGTGCAGCGCAACCACCAGAAGCTGATTGAGGAATCTCCCTCTCCGGCTGTCGACGACGCGATGCGCGCCAAGATGAACGAATACGC
>JAJQCO010000144.1:0-2593 GCA_021202655.1 Clostridiales bacterium
AAATGCGTATCAGGAGCCTTCTTTTATTTTAGGGAGCTTTTTTCACAGCCCCTTTTGTGTGTGCCGGGCATGGCATAGTTCTAGCTGGTGAAAGTCCAGTCATTGATAACTTACCGTTCATGTAGTTAAACGCAAGCCGAAGCCAGTAATAGTGGGATGAAGGAAGCGTGTCTGGTGAGCCGATTGGTTATGTGCTGAAAGATTGGATATAAAGTTTAAGAAAATCAAAACAAGAGAGAAGAGTGTATGGGTAAGAAGAAAAAACGTAAGAAGTCTACGAGGAATGCCGAGTTAAAGAAAATAAAATTTCCAATAACAAAAATCGATGTAAGGGATAATACTGTGATCGCGTTTGTCTCTGATAATGACGAGAGGATGAACCAGGTATTTGATTTGCTGAGACGGAGAACCGAAGGAATTGCAAGAAAGTACGATAATGAGAATATCACCTGTGTCGATGTGTTTCAGAAGCTTCCGCTGTGTGAGAACCTGCCCCAAATCATCAATGACTGGGCCGCCCATGGATGGGATGAAACTGTAAAATCAAAGAAGCTGTATGATAAAGATACCAGGAAGGAAATGGATCTCGGCGCGATTTCATATATTTCGCGAACGGTGATTGTCAGAAATGGAAACAGGTGTATCACCTACGTACATATTAAGCCGGAAATGATTCTGGATCTGTCACCATGTATCAGTACTTTTTCTGTTGTATATATGGATTTATGTTCTCCTCTCTCTCCTGTTTTCAAGATGGGTAAGGTAAGAGACAGGCATGACGGTTTTCGCTGTATTCCTTTTATCAGTGTGATGCTGTCAGACCTGAATACGGAAGATTGGTTCTGTTTATTTCGAAACTACCTGGAGTTTCCGGAAGTCGCAGGAGGCATCGGTTGTCAACTGGGTTACGCAGAAGACACGGAAAAAGGTAGTGATAGCTACGACGATATCACGAAAACGATCGTGACAAGGAATTCTCCGATAAACTTACCGGATATTGCGACTTTATTGCTGATTGACCCGATTTCGTTTCTGGCAGGTGAGGACGAGACTGAGGATGATGAGGATATGGAATATTTCTGTCAGGATGAAAAAGAATCGTCTATGCCAGGCCAAAGCTGTAAGGATGCGGTCCAGATGCTTGTCCGGATTCATTCGTCGGAATTTGAGAAGATCATTGACTGATTGATTTCTAAGACCGATGTTTCCGGATACGAGACGCCGGAAGAATATTGGAACGATGTGCGAGTCAGGGCTGAGGGTGCGTGTTGGGCTTATCTGGATGATTTACTGGAACGGACGGGTGATCAAGCGGCGGATGGCCGAACGACATCAGAAATGGTGAAGCTTTTGGATATTCCGGAGGAACAGGCTCGCAGGATTCAGTTAGATCAGTAGAATATTTGTAAAACCAGCCATTTTGAATCATATACCATATTCTTGAATAAGCAGTATCAATCAAATTCAAGGAGGTAATGATAATGGCAGCAAATGTTGAAACAATGTTTTACACGAGGACAAAGCCGTGGCACGGGCTTGGGACTGAGGTACAGGAAGCGCCAGATTCCGGAAAAGCTCTGGAACTGGCCGGTCTTGACTGGCGGGTGGTCCAGAAAAACGTGCAGACGGCAGATGGACTGGCGATTCCGGGTTTCCGTGCGAATGTCAGAGAGACGGACAATCAGGTCCTGGGAATTGTTACAGACCGTTACAAGGTAGTCCAGAATGAAGACGCCTTTGCCTTTACAGATGAACTGTTGGGCAAGGGCGTTACTTATGAGACGGCTGGTTCCTTGCAGAACGGTCGCAGAACCTGGATCCTGGCAAAGCTTCCACAGCGGTATATTATCAGCGGCGATGAGATTACGCCGTATCTGGTTTTTATGAACAGCCATGACGGGACAGGAGCGATTAAGGCGGCGATGACTCCGGTGCGTGTGGTGTGTCAGAACACGCTGAACCTGGCGCTTTCGACTGCGAAGCGCAGCTGGTCAACGAACCATGTCGGCGATATCCGTGGGAAACTGGAAGACGCAAAGGATACACTTCTTTACGCGGAGCTTTATATGTCGGAACTGGGTAAGGCGATTGATAACCTGAATCAGCAGAAGCTTTCAGACCGTCAGGTGTATGAGTATATTGACACACTGTTCCCATTGACCGAGGGTGCGTCAGAACAGCAGAGAAAGAATCTTCTCCGTATGAAAGAGGATCTGAAAGCACGTTACTTCGATGCGCCGGATTTAAGGCATGTGGGTAAGAATGCATACCGTTTTGTCAATGCGGTTTCTGACTTTGCGACCCATGCAAAGCCGATCCGGGAGCGTTCCAATTACAGGGAAAGTCTGTTTGGACGTACTGTGGATGGGAACGCGATGATTGATCGGGCGTATGCAATGATGAAGGCAGCCTGATTCAGATTGGAATGATGATGCCGGGAAACATGGAACGGTAGGTACAAATAGTAGGTATAAATAACAGAAGGTAAATGATTAGAGTGGAGTGTCAGATAAGGCACTCCTTATTTTTATGTCTGTTTGTGGATGATCGAGAGGAGGGCTGCATATGCCGATGATTATTGTAAAAATCATCA
>JAJQCO010000144.1:2603-8527 GCA_021202655.1 Clostridiales bacterium
TGCTTTTAAAGGGTGACTGAGAAAACAGAATGATGATGGTTCTGACAAAAACCTATATTTGAATGAATATGGACGAGAAAATCAGAAGGAGAAAAACTGTGAATAAAGCGAGAAGAAAGCTGGTATCGGAAGCATTTGATCTGGTTGGTAAGGCGAAGGGAATCCTGGAGGATGTGAAATCCGCAGAACAGGAGGCATATGATAACCTGCCGGAGTCGTTTCAGAATGGAGGCCGTGGTGAGGAGATGCAGGAGTGCATTGAGATGATTGAGGAAGGATTCAATCTCCTGGATGATGCGGCTTCTGTAATCGAGCAGATTTAAAGAAGGGACGGATTTGGATGAACAGAAGGTCGAGCAGTGAACAGATGGAGGGGATGATGAAACGTCCGATCCCCAAAAAGAAGGTTGGTATCGTCAGAATTCAGATGGTAAAGGAAGACCGGTCCCTGTACGGGATGAGACGTTTTCAGGATGCAGTTGCGGCTGCAGAAATGGCAAGGGTGCTTTTCTCAATGGCTGACCGGGAAATCTTTCTGGTAGTAAGCCTGGATCGTAAGCTGGAACCACTGGCGGCCGAGATCGCAGCGGGCGGCGGTGTGGAATCATGCGCTGTAGATATGCGGAGTATTTTCAAGCACGCGATTTTGAATAATGCTTCGTATCTTATCTGTCTGCATAACCATCCATCGGGAGATCCGGCTCCAAGTTGGGAAGACAGAAAAATAACAGATCGAATCGCACAGGCAGGTAAACTGTTAGGAATTCATCTCGTTGATCATATCGTTGTAGGTGAAGGCCGATATTTCAGCTTTCGGGAAGAGGGTCTCCTTCACGAGAACGGTGAATAGAGCGCAGCGTGACAGAGGACGATGTTGAGCCGGGAACCATGAGGAATCCGGCCTGATTATTTGCCTGATAATAATATGGAAGAATCTGTTTATGGCAGGCTCTATAGTTTGTCAAATCATACGCAGAGATCTGCTTGTGACAGATCCTGTTGTTATTGTCAGAGGTACAGAAAAGATGAGGATACTATATATCCTGCAGGCTTGGCTTAGGAGGAAAAGATATGTTTGATACGATAAGCACGGTCGGAATGAGTCGCGAGGAGTGGCTGCGCATTCGTAAGACCGGAATTGGAGGTTCTGATGCCGGAGCAATATGCGGCCTGAATCGTTATCGGAGCGCAATCGACGTCTATCTGGATAAGATTTCAGAGAAGACAGAAGATGAGGACAATGAAGCCATGAGGATTGGAAGAGATTTGGAAGGATATGTGGCCGGACGATTTACGGAAGCGACAGAATTAAAGGTACGGCGTTCCAACCGGATGTACCGAAGTCGGGAACATCCGTTTATGTTGGCTGACGTAGACCGGCTGGTTGTCGGAGAGGATGCCGGGCTGGAGATCAAGACAGCCAGTCCGTTTGCAGAGGATCAGTGGAAGGACGGATCAGTGCCATTGAGTTATTTGTGTCAGGTGATGCATTATATGATCGTCCTGGGGAAACGTTCCTGGTATCTGGCTGTTCTGATTATGGGAAGGGGATTCCAGTATCGTAAAATTGAACGGAACGAAGAATTTGCCTCCGCACTGATTGCTGCAGAGGAAATATTCTGGAATAATCACGTAACACTACGCAAGATGCCAACTCCCGATGGTTCTGAGTCGTGTGATAAAATCTTAAATCATCTGTATCCTGCATCGGTGCAGCAGACGGCGATCCGGCTGACTGGTTTTGACGAGAAATTAAAGCGCAGGGAAGAACTGGCTCATCAGTTGAAAGCGTTGGAACAGGAACAGCGGCAGATCGATCAGGAAATCAAGCTGTTTATGGGTGGAAATGAGGCTGCATATAACCAGGAGTATCGCATCTCATGGAAAGAAGTGGTCAGTTCCAGACTGGATACCGGGCGATTAAAAGCAGAACGTCCGGAGGTGTATCAGAATTACCTGCGCCAGAACAGCACCCGTAAATTTACAGTAAAGGCGGCCTGAGATGAGTGAGATGGAATTGATGGAATGATGGAAGATTTGGTCTGGAGCAGATCGGAATAATAACACAGGATCATATGCGGCGGATATGTCAGAATGACGAGGAGGGAGGCTTATCATGGCGGCCAGAGAGATGGTACGTCTGTTAAAGGCAGACGAGATTGAATGCCGGATCGCAACGGTAAATGAGAGAGGGCTTAGTCTGTTGTTATTTAAAGACGCAAGAGTAGATCAGAAAATCCTGGATGAGACGTTTACGCCATTTGGCTGGAGAAGGAGCCACCAGTCCATTGATGGAAATTTATATTGCACCGTGGAGATCTGGGATACGGAAAAGAAACAGTGGATCGGGAAACAGGATGTTGGATCTGGCAGCAGTAGTTATGCGGAAAAGGAAAAGGGAACAGCATCCGACAGCTTTAAGCGCGCGTGCTTCAACTGGGGCATAGGTCGGGAACTTTATACTGCTCCCTTTATCTGGATTCCAATAGAAAGGGTGACGATTGATCAGAGGGATGGAAGATTTGTGGTGAAGGATCGATTTTCTGTCGCTTCGATTGGCTATTCCGAAGACAGAGTGATTACAGCGCTGACTATTGTGAACGGGAACGGCGTCTGTATCTACGCAATGCAGGACAAAAAGCAGAAGGAAAGACCGACAGCTCAGGAGATAAAGAAAACGGGAGATACAAAGGTGCGAGAGCAACGATCACAGTCCGGTCATTCGGAGAAAGCACAGTCTGACAGGACGGTATCACAACAGAACCCGGAGATCAGTCCTGGACAGATGGCGGCTCTAAACCGGGAACTGGAACGTACGGGAGTCCCATTGGAGACGGTACTTGACCGATATCAGCTTGCTGGCATGAATGGGATGACTGCCGACATTTATGAAAAGGCAATGGGATGCTTGCGCCGATCGAAAGACAGAGCGGCATAGAAGAAAGTAGAATGTAAAGATAGAAACAATAGGACAGGAGTGCGGTGAAATGATGACGATAGAAGAATTTAGAGAAAAAGTAATCAAGGAGCTGAATGCGATATATGGACGGGAGTATGAGGTGTTTCCACTTGATCTGACAAAAAATAACAGTGTGAGACGTTGTGGAATATCTGCGAAGAGAAAGGATGCTCTTGCTTCGCCGGTCGTCTATCTGGAAGGCTATTATAAGGATTATCAGGATGGAATGGAAATGGAGAAAATTGTTTCTACCATTCAGAGGATGTTAATGGAGACAGTACCTTCAAGGGAAATCGAGAGACAGGTAGCAACGCTGAGTGATTTTGAAACGGTCCGGGATCATCTGCAGTGTCGTCTGATCAATTACTCTGCAAATGAAGATGCATTACGAAACCAGGTATTTCGGAGAGTATGTGATCTGGCGCTTGTGTTGGAAATCGTGATCCACAGTGACGAAAAGGGTTCCATGACCATGCGGGTACAGAAGAAAATGACAGAAGACTGGGAGATTTCCGATGATGAATTGCTGGATCAGGCATTGGAAAATGGAAAGAGGAAGAATCCGGCCCGGTTTTTCCGAGTGGAAAGCTTACTGAAAAGTCTGTTGGCAGGAACGTTGGATGAACAGGAAACAGGTGCGGCACAGATGGAAACAGAAATGGAACCGGACCTCGATCTGTATGTCCTGACGGTGAATAAAGGAATTCATGGAGCGGTTGCCATGATGTATCCTGGGTGCCTGGAAAAGATCGCGGATGAGTTGGGTAGCGATCTGGTGATTTTGCCGTCCAGTATCCATGAAACATTGATCTTCTCCCGTACAAAAAGGGACGACTGGAAGAGTCTTCGTCAGATGGTTTATACCGTTAATCGGCAACATGTGGAAGAAGAGGAACGATTGTCCGATCAGGTATATGTGTTCTGTAGAACCAATGGGATATTGACGCTTGCAGCGTAGGAGGAAAAAAGTGAGCATACGAAAAGAAAAAGAACTGCTTCAGATAGCGTTGGAAGAACATCTGAGTCAGATTTTAAAACAGGCGAAAGAACAGGACCGTGAAGACGAACGGATTCAGATCCAAGCGATTATGGAGCATATGGATTCGGAAAAGCAGACTGTCCTGGCAGACTATATGAACCGGACAGATGACCGGGAGGCAGATGTTGCGCGGAAAGCGTATGTCGGTGGCTTGCTGGACGGCGTGAAAATCGCAGGCGTGATCTGGCTGGAGGCACTGCGAGGACAGTGTGAATGGGAGAAAACCCTGGAATAACGGTTATGGTTTACCGGACAGTCTGGAGCGGCTGTCCGGCATATATGAACGCGGAGACAATAGACATGATTCATTTGGATATAGTGAAAAAGAGAGGAGAATCTATATGATCAGGAAATACACATGGAGTCAGAAAACGATGGAAGAACTCGAAGCGTTTTCTGTAGATTTTGAGCAGTTGGGTAATCTGATTGATCTTCTGGATCAGTATACCCAGCAGAATATTCTGAATGGTGATCAGTCGATACTGGAAAGTAAGGACAGAACAGCGAGTCTGATTACGGCAGTAGTAGATATCGTGCGTAAGTGCAGGGGTGAGCTGTTGGCTGTTTTTGATCAGATCGTTCCGGTGGATCAATCTGAGACAGAGTAAGTGAGATAACTGAGATTGGGGCATACGCATATCCACTTTTCCATCACTTCCACCTTATAAAAAGGACTGATACGGAGCGAAATATTATGGCATAAAAAAAGATGGATTCGGTGGAAAGGTGGAATAAGAAGAGCAAGGTGGAGGTGGATTGACAGATTCGTTGGAGTTGAGGGTGCAAGCATATCATTGATATCAATATCAGGGAGTTTCTGCATGAGAGATGGCATATTTGAGTGAGTGACGGCTTAAGAACTAGGGATGCTTTTAGACATCTGGGATGTGATCATGAAATGAGTTTCTTCCATAGTATAATAGAAATCAGGGTAGCCTGATATCCAGAGCATGAATCTTTATAATACCGATATTTTATCCCATCATTCCACCTTGTCCACTGCTCTACGGAGAAAATTATTTTGTGTGAATGTCGTTCGAGACAGAGGGTGGAATGGTGGAATGGTGGATGAGAAGCAAGTAGGTAGGGCAGCTGTTCAGTGGTGTGGGATGTAAGGAGGATATCAGCTTTCGAGTAAATACCTGTATAGGCTGTATTTGTGGTCCAGTTCGAGTTGGTCCAGTCTTTTGCTTTTCTTACCGGCTATTTTTTTGTTATTGTCCTGCTCTTTCGGTTCCAGGATGGAATTAATTAATGGTGATAAGAGGCTATTCTCTTTTTGCGCACTGTTTTGTGGGAATATGAAAGGTGCTCGTTTCTTACAGAATGTATCCGCATTACAGTAGGAATGAATTAGATATTGCATGGTTTGTTTAGGATACTGTGATAAATATTTCGGAAGGACAGAGTCTTCCGTATTGTCATTTGAATTTGCAAAATAGTCTGACAACAACTTGCTATCGATCCTTTTGTTAAAAACAATACCATTTCCCCAACCTAGAATTTCTTTGTCCGGTATTGAAAAACAATCGGAAATGATAGCCGTGAAATTCTGCGACAAATAGCTTTCCAAGGCATTTTTGTCAAAGAAAGATTGAGGAGCCTTTTCATTCAAATTATAGATAACGACGTCCCAGAGGGTATATAACACGGGGATGGTGATTTTTTCCAGGATGAAGAAAAACTTTTGAGCCAAATCGAAAAAAACAATGCGTCGTTGTTCATCGGGTAAGTCCTTACTCGGCAGTCGGCGAACATAGATTGAGGCATTATCCTCGAAATATTGATTGCTAATGCTGGGTAAATTTGTAAAGACAGAGCAGGCATATTTCAAAAAAATTGATTTATTAAAAAACAGAGGAAGATTTGCAGCCTGGTTGATAATATCGTAGAAGATCTGTCCCTCCAACTGCTTGAGGGATCTGC